>NZ_JAEBEP010000009.1:0-348991 GCF_046548915.1 Streptomyces sp. cmx-18-6
GCTGGGTGGCGGCGAACTCCCTGCGGATCGACATCAGGCCGGGCATCTCGTGCTCGGCGAGAGTGATCTCCTTACGGCCGAAGGCGGCGAGAGAAAGGTCGGCGACCTTGAAGTCCTGGCGGTTGGTGACCGTCGTCATAACGGGGCTGCTCCTCGTGATGGGTCGAGGTGGGCTGTCTGGGCTGACTCTGCGGCGACGGACATACGAATGCCCGAGCGCGTTCGCAGTGCAGTCCGTCGGAGGCCCTCTGTCCCTCGCCCGGCTCGCGTCCGCGGACCGGTCGACCGCCATCAGCAGCGACGTCTGTTCCGTATCCGAATCTACACCGAACGGCCCAGTGACCCCCAGCCCGTTCGTGGAGACGGGCGTGTGTGAGGGGTCACCGGGCCGATCGGGGCCGATGTGCGGTGGGTCAGTGGCCGAGATCCTTCGGGCCGCCCGGAGCCCCCGGGTCCTGCCGGGCCGGGGCGCCAGGTGTCTTGCCGGGGTTGGCGCCGGCCGCTGCTGCCTCCGCGTTGAAGATGTCCGGCTCCAGGTAGATGACCCGGGCGATCGGGACGGCCTCGCGGATCCGGTTCTCGGCGGCGTTGATCGCGTTGGCGATCTCGACGGCGGTGTCGTCGTGCTGGACCGCGATCTTGGCGGCGACCAGCAGCTCCTCGGGGCCGAGGTGGAGGGTGCGCATGTGGATGATGCCGGTGACGGTGTCGCCGTCCACCACGGCCGCCTTGATCTTCTCGACCTCTTCCAGGCCGGCGGACTCACCGAGCAGGAGGGACTTCGTCTCGGCGGCCAGGATGATCGCGATGACGATCAGCAGGATGCCGATGCAGAGGGTGCCGATGCCGTCCCAGACGCCGTTGCCGGTGGCGAGGGCGAGGCCGACGCCGCCGAGGGCGAGGATCAGGCCGACGAGCGCGCCGAGGTCCTCCAGGAGGACGACCGGGAGTTCCGGGGCCTTGGAGCGGCGGACGAACTCGGTCCAGGAGCGGTCGCCGCGCGTCTGGTTGGACTCCTTGATCGCCGTACGGAAGGAGAAGATCTCGGCGATGATCGCGAAGACCAGTACCCCGACCGGCCAGTACCAGGCCGTGATCTCGTGCGGGTCCTTGATCTTCTCGTAGCCCTCGTAGACGGCGAACATGCCACCGACCGAGAAGAGGACGATGGAGACGAGGAACGCGTAGATGTAGCGCTCGCGCCCGTAGCCGAACGGGTGCTGCGGAGTGGCCTCGCGTTTGGCCTTCTTGCCGCCGAGCAGCAGGAGGCCCTGGTTGCCCGAGTCGGCGAGCGAGTGGACGCTCTCCGCGAGCATCGACGAGGAACCACTGAAGAGGAACGCTACGAATTTGGCCACGGCGATCGAGAGGTTGGCGACGAGTGCCGCCACGATCGCCTTGGTTCCGCCAGACGCGCTCATAGGTGCGTGGTGTCCCTTCCTGGGTGTTGCGGCAGGTGCCGCCGCGGTACGGCGGCACATTGTTGCAGCCACGGGAAGGGACCGTACGTCAGGCCGCCACCGTGGCACGGAAGAGTGTGCCCGCTCCTGCTGCTTCGACCGCTTCGCCGGCCGAAACGTAGACGGACTGGCCCGGATTCAGGTCGAGTTCGCCGACCCGGACCGTGCCAGCCGTGCAGAGCAGGATCTGCGGGGTGGGCGCGGTCAGTTCGGCGGGGGCGGCCCCGGGCGCGAGCGTGTAGCGGGAGAGCGCGAACTCGTCGACGGGGGTCTCGTACCGCTCCTCGCCGGTCGGCGACGCTTCGGGGCGCAGTACGCCGGGCTCGGTGGCCTCGAAGCGGACGATGCGCAGGAGTTCGGGGACGTCGATGTGCTTGGGGGTGAGGCCGCAGCGCAGCACGTTGTCCGAGTTGGCCATGATCTCGACGCCCAGGCCGTCGAGGTAGGCGTGCGGGACGCCGGCGCCGAGGAACAGGGCCTCGCCGGGCTGGAGTTGCACGTAGTTCAGCAGCATCGCCGCGAGGACGCCGGGGTCGCCGGGGAAGTGGTGGGCGATGCGGGCGTACGGGGTGTGGGCGCCGCCGAGGCGTTCGCACGCGGCCGCCGCCTCGGCGACGGTGTCGGCCATCTCCGCCGGGTCCGCGCCGAGGATCGCCGTGAGCACCTCGCGCAGGGCGGCCTCCTCGGGGTGGGCGCGCAGGAGGTCTGCGTACGGCTTCAGGGAGTCGACGCCGAGTGCCTCCATCGTGTCCGCCGCGTCGGTGGGCCTGCGGAAGCCGCAGAGGCCGTCGAAGGGGGTGAGGGCGCAGATGAGTTCGGGCTTGTGGTTGGCGTCCTTGTACGTGCGGTGGGGGGCGTCGACCGGAACGCCCCGGGCCTCCTCGTCCTCGTAACCCTTGCGCGCCTGGTCCAGGTTCGGGTGGACCTGGAGGGAGAGGGGCGCGCCGGCCGCGAGGAGCTTGAGGAGGAAGGGGAGGCGGGGGCCGAACCTGGCGACGGTGGCCGCGCCCAGTTCCCCTTCGGGGTCGGCCGCGATGACCTCGGTCAGGGGGAGTTCCGGGTGTGGAGTGGGGGTGTTCGCGGCGGTGGTCGTGCCGGTGCGGGTTATGCGGGATGGGGCTCCTGGGTGGGCGCCCATCCACATCTCGGCCTGCGGTTCGCCGGTGGGGGTGGTGCCGAGCAGGGCGGGGATGGCCGTGGTGGAGCCCCAGGCGTAGGGGCGCACGGTGTTGGACAGCCGGTCCATGGAGTCGTCCTCGGGGTCGTACGGGGGCGGGGTGGGGCGGGCAGGCCGGGGGGCGGGGTGTGGGGTGGGGCTGGGGGTGGTGTGGGGCTGGGGTGCAAGGGGGTGGGGAGTGTTCCCGGGTGGGCGTGGTGGTGTGGGGCGTGTCCCCTACCCGTGCGGTGTGGGGCGTGTCCCCGTACCCGTGCGGAATGCGTCCTCAGGTGGGGGTTGCGGCCAAGGACAGGTACACCGCCGCGAAGTCCGTGATCGCGAGCAGTTCGGCGAGGGTCTCCAGCTCGCCGCCCTCGTCCGGTTCCAGTTCGCTGACGGGTGTGTCGTGGCCGAGCGCCAGCTCCCGGGCCGCCGGGTAGGCGCTCAGGCCGCCCGTGGGGCGGTCCCGGAGCAGGACCACCCTGGCTCGCAGGGTCTCCCCCTCGTCCACCCGGTCGCGGAAGAAGTCATCCGGGTCCGCGCCCGCCGCGAAGTCCCCCGCGAGCAGCGTGCCGTGCGAGGGCAGCGCCTCGGGGAGTTCGGCGGCCAGGGCGGGGCGGCCGGCGAGCTCGGAGAGTACGGCGGCGAAGCGGCGGCCGACCGGGCCGGCGGCCGCACCCTCCGTCCACAGCAGCGGCAGGCTGTCGGCCAGTTCGGCGGCGAGCGTCTTGGCCGGGTTGCTGTACGTGGCGATCGTCGGGCCGCAGCGTTCGGCGGTGCGGTCCAGGCGGTCCGCCACCTTCTGGAGTTCCTCGGCGGGGGCCGTCACCAGGCCGACCCGGTCGAGCAGGGCCAGCAGCGGGGTGAGCAGCGCCCACAGGGTGCCGGGGCCGGCCGCCGAGGTCTCCGCGTCGTACTCGCCGTGCGGGGCGGCCGCCATCGGCACGACCAGGCCGTGCACGCCGTCCACCGCCTCCCGCAGCGGGGAGCGGGTCGGGGCCACGGCGACCACCGTGCAGCCTCGGCGGTACGCCTGCTCGGCGAGGAGGGCGAGGCCCGGTTCCGAGCCGTCCGCGGTCGCGATGAGGAGGAGGTCCACGGAACCGGCCCAGCCGGGCAGGGTCCAGCGCAGGGCTCCCGGCGCGGGGGCGACGCCCGTGGGGTGGATCCGGGCCACCGGGGCGGCCGCGCCCGCCAGCGCGCCGATCAGGTCGGCGACGCCGGATGCGGCGGTGCCGGGGCCCGCGACGAGGACGGCGCGGGGGCGGCCCTCCGGGGTGAGGCCGCCGATGCCTGCCTCGGCGGCGTGCCGGGCGGCGGTACGGACCCGGGCGCCCGCCTCGGCTGCGCCGCGCAGCAGGTCGCGGCGGTCGGCTCGGGCCAGGGCTTCCGGGGCGTCGAGCAGGGACTCGTCGAGCATGGCGGTGGGCCTCCGATCACCGGGTGGGGTGCGGGCGGCGAGCTGCGGGTGCGGGGGGGGGGCGGCGCGGTTGCCGGGCTGGTACGGGGGTGGGGCGCGGGTGCCCGTGGGTGGGGCGCGCCCTGTTCCGTCTGGCCCGGGGTGCGGCGCGGGACGTGCCCGTACGCGCTTCGCTCGCGGTCAGGCGGGGCGGCGGGCCTCGTCGACGAGCAGGACCGGGATGTCGTCGCGGACCGGGTAGGCCAGGCCGCAGTCGGCGCCGGTGCAGGCCAGCTCCGGGCTGTCGGCCGCGGTGCGGTCGTCGAGCGGGGAGTGACAGGCCGGGCAGGCCAGGATCTCCAGGAGGCCGGCTTCGAGCGGCATGGGGTGGGTCCCTTCGAGCGGTGTTTCTTCTGATCGAGCGGTGTTTCTTCTGATGCACGTGGATCAGGCGTCGTCAGCCTACCGCTGGGGGGACGGGGGCGCGGCCCGGCCGGGGGTGGGGATCTGGGGATGGGGCGGTGGTGGGGTGGGGATGGGGCGGTGGGGGTGCGGGGGTGGGGTCGGTGGCTGCGGAGGGGGTGGCCGTGGGGTGGGCGGGGTGCGGGTGGGGCGCCTGCGGCGGGCCTCTCCCCTACCCGCCCCTTCCCGAAACCGGGGCTGCGCCCCGGGCCCCCTTTGTCCTCAAGCGCCGGACGGGCTGAGGATTCGGGGCTCCGCCCCGGACCCCGCTCCTCAAACGCCGGAGGGGCTGGGGGGGCCGGGGCAAGTGGAGGGGGCGGAGGAGCTGGGGCGGTGGAGGGCCGGGGCGGGCTTGGGTGGTGGAGGGCCGGAGAGGCCAGGGAGGCTGGGGCGGTGGAAGGGCTGAGGGAAGGTCGGCGGGGCTGGAGGTAGTGAAGGAGCCAGAGCGGCCCGGAGAGGCTGGCGGGGGCGGAGGGGCGGAGGGGCGGAGGGGCGGAATAGCCGGAAGGTCCGGAAGGCCGGAGAGGCCGAAGGCGGCGGAGCGGGCGGAAGCGGAGTCCCGGGCCCCTCAGGTCCTTATCAGGGACAGCACCTCGTCCCGTACCGTCTCCATCGTTCGCTCGTCCCTCGCCTCCACGTTCAGGCGCAGCAGGGGTTCTGTGTTCGAGGCGCGGAGGTTGAACCACCAGTCCGTGGACGTGACCGTCAGGCCGTCCAGGTCGTCGAAGGTGATGTCGTCGCGGGTGCTGTAGGCGGATCTCACAGCGGTCAGGCTCGCCGTCTGGTCGGTGACCGTGGAGTTGATCTCGCCGGAGCCCGCGTAGCGGTCGTACGCGGCGACCAGTTCCGAGAGCGGCTTCTCCTGGCCGCCCAGGGCCGCCAGGACGTGGAGGGCGGCGAGCATCCCCGTATCGGCGTTCCAGAAGTCGCGGAAGTAGTAGTGCGCCGAGTGCTCGCCGCCGAAGATCGCGCCGTGCTTCGCCATCTCCGTCTTGATGAAGGAGTGGCCGACCCGGGTGCGGACCGGGGTGCCGCCGTTCTCTCGGACCACCTCGGGGACCGACCAGGAGGTGATCAGGTTGTGGATGACCATGCCCTCGCCGCCGTTGCGGGCCAGTTCGCGGGCGGCGACCAGGGCGGTGATCGCGGAGGGGGAGACGCCCGCGCCCCGTTCGTCGACCACGAAGCAGCGGTCCGCGTCGCCGTCGAAGGCCAGGCCGAGGTCGGCGCCCTCGGCCAGGACCCGGGCCTGGAGGTCGACGATGTTCTTCGGGTCGAGGGGGTTGGCCTCGTGGTTCGGGAACGTGCCGTCCAGGTCGAAGTACAGGGGTACGAGGTCGAGCGGGAGGCCCTGGAACACCGTGGGGACCGTGTGGCCCCCCATGCCGTTGCCCGCGTCGACCACGACCTTCAGGGGGCGGATCGCCTTGAGGTCGACCAGGCCCAGGAGGTGGGCCGCGTAGTCGGTGAGGGTGTCCCGTTCCGTGATCGTGCCGGGGGCGGTGGACGCCGGGGGCCGCGGGGTGCCTTCCGACCACTGTTCCACCAGCGTGCGGATCTCCTTCAGGCCGGTGTCCTGGCCCACCGGCGTCGCTCCGGCCCGGCACATCTTGATGCCGTTGTACTGCGCCGGGTTGTGCGAGGCCGTGAACATCGCGCCCGGCAGGTTCAGCGCCCCCGACGCGTAGTACAGCTGGTCCGTCGAGCAGAGGCCGATGAGCGTGACGTCCGCGCCCCGGGCCGCCGCGCCCCGGGCGAAGGCGCCGGACAGAGCCGGCGACGTGGGGCGCATGTCGTGGCCGATCACGATCGCGTCGGCCTCTGTGACCTGGACGAACGCGGCTCCGAACAGCTCGGCCAACGCCTCGTCCCACTGGTCGGGCACCACGCCACGTACGTCGTACGCCTTCACGAGCTGCGACAGGTCAGCAACCACGGCCGGTCCTCCTGGGGGTTCTGCGGAACGCCCAAACTACCCGGCCGTACGGATCCTCAGGAGTCGGGGGAGCGCAGCACCCTCAGGTGCCCTCGGCGGGCCACTTCCACCGGGTCCGCGGAACGGGGGCCCCGGACCCCGCCGTCCGGCGCGCGGTCGTGCGGCCGGGCCGCTTCCCGTACCGCGTTGGCCAGGGCTTCGAGGTCGTCGCCGCTGGGGTGCGGGGGCGCGGAGCCGTCGGAGAGGCGCACCACCTCCCAGCCGCGTGGTGCGGTCAGCCGCTCACTGTGCTCGGCGCAGAGGTCGTAGCAGTGGGGCTCGGCGTAGGTGGCGAGCGGGCCGAGGACCGCAGTCGAGTCGGCATAGACGTACGTCAGTGTCGCGACGGCAGGGCGGCCGCACGCGGTGCGCGAACAGCGACGTACAGGGCTCACGATGTTGGACGGTACCGCACTCTTGAGCGGGCTGCGACGACTCTCCCCCGGCTCA
Source organism: Streptomyces sp. cmx-18-6 (assembly GCF_046548915.1). Lineage (NCBI taxonomy): Bacteria > Bacillati > Actinomycetota > Actinomycetes > Kitasatosporales > Streptomycetaceae > Streptomyces > Streptomyces sp. cmx-18-6. Next base: position 6,903 of record NZ_JAEBEP010000009.1, read on the forward strand.
CCCCACCGTGTCGCCCCGTGGCCCTCGGCACTCCCCCGGTCCCGGTCACCGCCCTGACCTGCGGCGTGGCCGGAACGCGTGCGCGCCCGGGCGGCTGCGGCGGTCGTGCGCCGGAGCGGACAGGGGCGTCCGGGACGTCGTCGGTGATCGGATCAGGGGCCTGAAAAGGGCTCAACCTTGGCCTGAATGTTCAACTGCGGACATCCGGAATGTTCCGGTCTCGGATCCTTGCGATGGGCCGATCTCGGGTCGCAGTGATGGCCCGGCCTCGGGTCGCTGTGATGTCCGGGCCGCGAGGCGCGGCGGGCGGGGTGCGAGGCGCGGGGCGCTGAGATGGCCCGGCCGTGGGGCGATGCGATGTCCGGGGCGCGGGTCGCCGGTCGCCGGTCGCCGGTCGCCGGTCGCCGGTCGCCGGTCGCTGCGATGTTCCGGCCGTAGGTCGCCGGAAAGTGCCAGTCGCGAGTTGCCGGAAACTGCCAGTCGCGGGTCGCCCGAATGTTCCGGTCCGGGTCTCCGGAAAGTACCGGCCTCGGGTCGCCGGAAAGTCCTCTCCGCCGGGCGGGCGGTGGGCCGTGTCCTCGTCACGGTCGGTCCGCCCCCGGGAGCGTTACGCTGCGTCGGTGATGGACAGCTCCGTACCTTCCCCCCACCCTCCCGAGCCGCGGCCCCGGCGTCGCGACCGTCATGGCCGCGGTATGCGGGGGCCGGTCGCACCGCCCCAGGTGCCGCTGTCGGCCAGTCGGGGCGAGGTCTTCCGCGATTTGGTCCAGGACTCGGTGGAGCGTCTGGAGCGGCGCTGGCCGCAGCTGGCCGAGGTCGACTTCGTCGTCCTGGACGTGCCCGAGATCCTGGAGGAGACCGTTCCGCTGGGCAGCGCCGAGTCGGCGGCCAAGGGGCGGCCCGCGCAGATCGTCGTCTACCGGCGGCCCGTCGAGATCCGCACCAAGACCCGCGACGAGCGCGCCCTCCTGGTCCACGAGGTCGTCGTCGAACAGGTCGCCGAACTGCTCGGGCTCGCCCCGGAGTCCGTCGATCCTCGGTACGGGCAGGATTAGGGGCCTTTCGCCCACCTGCCCGCCCCCGCTCCGCCGTCGCTCAGCCCCCGCTCCGTCCTCGTATCGGAATCGGGTCAGTCGTCCAGTACCGAAAGGTCCTGCTCGGCCGAAGGAACCGCCACCGTGCCGCCGTCGTCGGGCAGCGTCTGCACCGTGAACATCTGCACGCCGCCCTCCGGCAGGACGAGCGACCGCGACGCGTGCACCGGGCCCCCCGACACCGTCTCGACGGTCAGCGCGTACGTGCCCTTGAGCCCGGCCGGGGGCTTCGGGACGACGGCCATCGTCGTCCCGGCCTTGACCGTGTACGTCTCGACGGCCGGTTCGCCGCCGTCGCTGCCCGCCGACACCGTGACCTTCACCTTGGCCGTCGCGCCCGGTGCGGCCAGGGAGAGCGTGGAGCCCTTGGCCCGGTTGTCGGTGACGCTCGCCCGCGCGCCCACCGGGGCGGTGGCCGGGATGTAGGCGATCTCCTGCTTGTCGCCGGTGCCCCGGACCACGCGCAGCCCGGCCACGATCGGGGTGGCCCGGTTCTTGTCCACGGGGGTCAGGCGCAGGGAGCCCGGCTCGTCCCGGGTGACGTCCTTGAGGTCGACCGTCGCGGTCATCCTGGACTTGACGTGGAGGCTGTCGTTGCCCGCCGGGGAGAACGTCGTGTTCTTCCCCATCAGCTGCACCTTCACGTCCGCGTCGTCGTCACCGGGCGCGAACGCCACGAGCTGTACGGAAGTGGCGTCGGCCGGGATGCCCGGCATCACCAGAGTGGCGGCGGGATCCGCGGACGCCGTGAGCCAGTCGCTGCCCGAACCGTCGTCGGCGGTCAGGATCACCGCGCCGACCCGCCCGGAGCGGGTCGTGATGTGGGCCGTCAGGTCGTCGACGGTCTCGTCGGTGAGCGTGGAGAGCAGGAGCGCCACGCTGGAGCGGGCCGGCACGGTGATGCCGTCGCCGACCTCCGACGCGACCGCGCCCTTGGGGCCGAACAGTTCGATGTCGGCCACGGCCGCGGTGTCGTCGGGGTTGGTGAGGTGGACGTAGTCCTGACGGGAGCGCGCCGTGCTCGCGCCGGTGAACCAGAAGTTCGTGTCCGGGGCGGTGCAGCTGACCCCGAGGAGGCCCCGGGCACCGCCTGCGGTGACCTTGGTGGTCTGCTGGGCGGCCCAGCCGGGGGCGAGCCGGCCGGTGGCCGTGCCGACGAGGGCCGGGGCGCCCGAACCGTCCGCCTCGGCGAGGACCGGCTTTCCGGGCTCCTTGACGGCGAGGAACGGCTTGTCGGCCTTCGCTCTCGCCTTCTTCGCCGCCTCCTCCGCCTTCTTGGCCTTCGCCGGGTCGGTCTCGGCCTCGTCGTCGAGGACCGCCAGCGCCGGCTTCAGGGCCGCGGCGCCCTCGGCGTCGCCGCCCTTGCCCGCCGGGGTGAACGAGGTGTACCGCGTCTCCGCGAGCTCCGAACCGCTGGGCGCGGGGCAGACCAGGCTGGACCGCTCGACCGGCAGCGCGGACGCGGCCTTCGCCCCGGCGGCGACGGAGCCGCCGGGCTCGTTGAGCGAGGCGAAGCCGGTGATGGCGGCCAGGGCGACGGCCCCCGCGATGAGGGACAGGTGGGTGGACTTCACTCGGACTCGCCTCGCGATGCGTTACGGGTCTGCCACGGGGTCTGGCCCGGGGCCGGGATGTCGGGCTCTTCGTCGTGGTCGGCGGGGGGCCGGACGGGGTCGGCGTACGGGGGCTGCTCGCCGGTGTGGCGGCCGTACGCGTCGTACTGGCCGGGGCCGCCGTACCGACCGGAGCCGCCGTACTGGTCGCTGCCCTCCGCGTCTCCCCGCTCGCCGCCGTACTGCCGCTGCTCCGACTGGTACTGCTGCTGCGCGTACGGGTCCTGGGTCCCGTAGCCGCTTTGGTCGGGGTAGCCGGAGGAGTAGCCGGTGTTCTGCTCCTGCTGGTGTTGGTGATCCTGCTGGTGTTGGTGCTGCTGGTGTTGCTGCGTGTACGGGTCCGGCTGGTACGTGGCGTAGTCGCCCTGCTGGTACGGGGCGGCGGCCTGGTGGTCGGCGCTCCGGTACTGCGAGCCGTCCCACTCCCCGTACTGCTGCTCCGGAAGCGCCGCGTAGCCCCCGGTGGCGGCCTGCGGGTCGTAGTCGGCCTGCGCGGGAGCGTGCGCGGCGGGGCTCTCGGCGTACGGGGAGTCGGCGCTCTGCTGGGCGGGGATGTACTTCCCCAGGTCCTCCGCCTCCGCCGTGGCCGCCGCATCCACATCCGCCGCTGCCGCCTCCGCCTCGGCCGCCGCACGGAGCCTGCGGGCGCGGCGGCCGTCGCCGTCCGCCGCGTCGGCGGCCACGGCGAGCGCCTCGTCGGGCAGATCGTCGTCGATCTCCCGGCGGCGGCCCGGCAGGGCCATGACCACCAGGACCACGGCGAGCGCGCCCTGGGCCCAGAGCCAGAGGGTGTGCGTGAACGGGGCGTCGTACGTGAGGTCGAGGCGGCCGCCGTCCGCGGGCAGTTCGAAGCCCTGGGCCCAGCCGTCGACGGTCTTTCGGGTCAGCGGCTTCCCGTCGAGCGTGGCCTGCCAGCCGGGGGCGGCCTCGTCGGCGATGCGCAGGACGCGGCCCGCGTCGCCGGCCGGGATGTCGGCGTGGGCCTCGACGGGCCCGGAGGCGACGGGGAGGTGGTCGCCCTCGCCGGAGGCCGGGGCGATCATGACGCGGGCGACCTGGCGGTCCACCCGCCACAGCGCGCTGCCGTCCAGCTGGCTGAGGCGGCTGAGGCCGGGGGTCGTGTCGAGGACGCGGGTCATCTGGCGCGGTGCTCCGTCGCGTACGAGGACGTAACGGATGGCGAATCCGCTGAGCTGGCCGCCCTGGTCGGCGCCGGAGCCCGCGACCAGGTTGGCGACGACCTTGTCGAGCCGGCTGTTGCCGCCCGCCGCCTCGGTCAGCTCGCCGTCGCCGAGGCGCGCGCCGGAGCCGCGTACCAGGCTGTACGGGACGTTCTCGGGCGATGTGCCGCCGAGGACCAGGGTGCGCGCCTGGTCCTGGGTCGAGCTCTCCTCGGCCACGAACGCGGGCACCTGGACGGGGTCGCGGCGCTCCAGGGGGCCGTCCGCGCCGCCGATCATCCAGCCGACCGCGGCCAGGGCCGGGGCGAGCGCGGCGGCCAGGGCGATCAGGGCCGCGACGGGCTGACGCCAGCCGAAGCTCTGCTCGGCGACCCGGACGCGCGCCCCGTCCGCGCCGACGAGCGCGGCGGCGATGAGCGCCGCGCCGTAGACGAGGGTGGCGGGTCCGGCCCAGGCCGAACCGTTGGCGAGCGCCGCGACGAGCAGCGCGACGAGTGCGACGGCCCAGGCGGTGCGGACGGCGAACGTCCGCTCGCCGCGCAGCAGGGCGGCGAGCGCGGCCAGCACGATGCCGAGCAGCAGCACACCGCCCGCGGCGTTCGGGCCGCCGGGGCTGATCCCGAGCAGGTCGAGCGCCGAGGCCGTCCCCGTACCCATGTCCCGGCCGGCCTCGTGCAGGAAGGCGGAGGGGTTGGTGAGGAGCGTGAGCGACCAGGGGGCCAGGGCCAGCATCGGGGTGCCGACCGCGGCGAGGAAGCGGAGCCCGTACGCCGTGATGTCGTGGCGGCGCAGCGCGAGCACGCCGAGGCCGAGGACGACGGCGAGGGGCCAGATGACCGGGGTGAACGCGGTCGTGATGGTGAGGAGCAGGGCGTACGCCCAGGTCGCGCGCCAGCTGCCGCGCTCCGCGTCCGGGTCGCCGCCGCCCCGCAGTCCGTGGGCGGCGACGGCGGTGCGGGCGATCAGCGGGAGCAGGACGAGCAGGACGGCGGTGCCGAGGCGGCCGGTGGCCAGGGCTCCGGTCGCGGCGGGCAGGAAGGCGTACGCGACGCTCGCCCAGGCCCGCAGCAGGCGCGACGGGAGCAGCGGGCGGGAGGCGAAGTACGCGGTGAGCCCGGCCAGCGGGACCGAGCAGACCAGCAGCACGGCGACGGCGAAGCCGGTGGAGCCGAGGAAGAGGGCCGACAGGGCGGCGAGCAGCGCGAGGTAGGGCGGGGCGGCGTCGGTGGAGCCGGTGGAGACGGTGTGCCAGGCGTCCGCGTACCGCCGCCAGAGCTCGCCGGCCTCCTCGGGGGCGGGCAGCAGGGCCCCGCCCGCCAGGGAGCCGCCGGTCAGCAGGTTGCGGCAGGCGATGAGGGAGACCACGAGCAGCAGGACGAAGAGGACCGGGCCCGGTTTGCGGCCGATCTTCTTGAGCCGCGCGAACTGGTCGACCTCCAGGAAGTCCGCGTCGTCGCCGCCGGGCCCGGACTCGACGGCTCCGTGCCGCGAGCCGCTCGATTCGGCCTCGTTCCGGTTGCCGAAGTTGCCGGCGACCTGTTCGACGGTGGCCCGGACGGTGGCGCCGGGCGGCGGGAAGAGGGCGCGCAGTTCGGCGGCGTCGACCTCGCCCTTGCCCCGGTCGCGGCGGGCGGCGAGGATGCGGCCCGGCCGCAGGAGGGTGCCGAGGAGGCCGGTGACCTCGTCGAGGGCCTGTCCCGGGACCTTGCCGACGAGGTAGGCGAGGGTACGGAGCAGGGTGCCGACGACGAGCCGGAGCAGGACCCAGGGCAGGACCTGGAGGCGCGCGTTGACGAGCATCGTGTAGACCGCGCCCGCCTTGTCGACGCGGTGCGGACCGGCGACGGAGCGGCCGGCGCAGTCGATGGGACGGCGCTCGCGGGCGGACGCCTCGGCGTGCCGCAGGACGGCGTCCGGGGCGATCAGGACCCGGTGCCCGGCGAGGTGGGCCCGCCAGCACAGGTCCACGTCGTCGCGCATCAGCGGGAGGCTGCGGTCGAAGCCGCCGAGCTCCTCGTAGACGTCGCGGCGGATGAGCATGCCGGCGGAGGAGACGGAGAGGACCGTACGGACCTGGTCGTGCTGGCCCTGGTCCTGCTCGCGGCGGTCCAGGCCGGTCCAGCGGCGGCCGCTGTTGGCGATGGAGACGCCGACTTCGAGGAGCTGCTTGCGGTCGTACCAGCCGCGCAGCTTGGGCCCGACGATCGTCGCGTACTTGTCGCCGTCCACCACGCGCAGCATCTCGGCGAGCGCGTCCGGCTCGGGTGCGCAGTCGTCGTGGAGCAGCCAGAGCCACTGGACCGGTTCGCCGTGCGGCAGCTCCGGCAGGTCGTAGTTCTCGTCGACCCAGGCCCGGGTGACGGGGTCCCAGCCGCCGGGTCGCTTGAGGTAGGGCAGGTCGTCGGGGGTCAGCACCCCGGCGTTGCGGACCGCCTCGTCGACGGCCGTGCCGAAGCTCGTACGGCGGGCGAGGTGCAGGACACGGTCGTCGCCGAGCGCCTCGGTGACCAGCCGGGCGGAGTCGTCGGCGCTGCCGGTATCGGCGGCGACGACGTTCTGTACGGGGCGTTCCTGCCCGATCAGCCCGGCCAGCACGTCGGGCAGCCAGCGCGCTCCGTCGTGGGAGACGAGCACGGCGGTGACGACGTGCCGGGGGAACTCTGGGGCGGCGGCGGCCGCGTTCGGCGCCGCCGGGTGGCTGTGCACGGACATCGAGGTACGGGCCCTCCGGCCGGGTCCGGGGGCGTCCCCGGGGGCTGCATCGGTGTACGCGCGCGCCCTGGCGGGGCGTTGGCGCATCTCGGACGGGGCCCCACACTAACGGTACGGATACGTGGGGGTGGCCCCGAGCGGGTGATGGGGCGGGGGAAGGCCGTGGGTGCGCGCGGGGGTGGGGGCGGGCGGGCGCGGGTCGACGAGCCGGGCGCGCGCAGGCGGATTGGCGTGCGCGCGGGGGTGGATTGCCGGGCGAGCAGGGGTGGATAGCTGCGCGCGGAGGGTGCGGACATGCCGGCGGCCCGGCGTCCGCTTCCCGGGGAGGGGCGATGGACGGCGGGCCGCCGGTGGCGTGCGTGGTCCTGGGGAGCCCTGCTCGGGAAAGGGCTGCCGGGGCCGGGCGGGGAGGCATCTCATCGAGAGAGGCGCCGGGATGTGCTCGGATGTGCTGCCGATCAGCCGATCAGCGGGGCACCTCTGGTAGCGCTGCCTTGCTGAGGCTGGATCGCTGCCTTCTTCTGACCGTGCCTTCCTCTGACCTGGAGGCTCGATCGCTGCCTTCTTCTGAGGCTAGATCGCTGCCTTCTTGAGGCGCCGTCGTTCTCTCTCGGAGAGGCCGCCCCAGATGCCGAAGCGTTCGTCGTTGGCGAGGGCGTACTCGAGGCACTCCGAGCGCACCTCGCAGGCAAGACAGACCTTCTTCGCCTCGCGGGTGGATCCGCCCTTCTCGGGAAAGAAGGACTCGGGATCGGTCTGGGCGCACAGTGCGCGCTCCTGCCAGCCGAGTTCCTCGTCCGCGTCCTCGACCAGCAGTTGCTGGAACAGCTCGGTCATGTGCGCCCCTCGTCTGTCTCTTGCGTCCCGTGATGCGGCCGTTACTGATTCGGCCGAACGACACGAGTGAAATTACAAGTGTGTATCTCCGGGCCAGTCAAGCGAGGATCTGCTATTGGCCCAGGGATTCACTCTGCGGAACCAAGCGTATGCGGTAAGTGTTCAAATCACCAAAAACCTGACATATGCCACCGGCCCGGCTCTCAGCGCACCTTCTCTTGATCAAGACGAACAGGCGCTTCCTCACGTTGCGATTCGATCACTGGAGCGATCAAGATCACAGTCAGGTCACGGCCCTTCAGGCGCGTTTAGCGACACGGGTGATGCGCCATGTCTCCGCACTTGCCGGTGCACAAACCTTTCTCCGCACTCGACAACCGAAAGGGGTGAGATATTGCCGCCAAATCGGGCATTGGGTTGACACTGAGCGATGGAACCGGTCTCCTTGAGCTCATGTCAGCGATCGCAGCCGTGCACGTCACCCACACTCGTGGGTTCCGTAGCGCTGTTCAGGCTCGCTGTTGCTGTTCCAGCTGTCACAGCTGTTGATGCCGTAGCGCTCCAGCTCTGATTCAGCTTTCTTCTCTTCTCCTCCCCTGCTCCACCGCAGCCCTTCCACAGCTGCACACGCTCATCGCGACTCCCCCGCACGTGCACCCCCCATGCCGAGGAACCACCGCACCCCATGAACAGCGACAGCGACCTTCAGATCGCCGGCGACATCCTTGAGGTCCAGCACCTCCTCCAGCCCGCCCGCGAGCACCCGTCCACCCTCTCCGAGTTCGTCGGACTCGCCCGTTCCATCGCCGCCGACCGCGCGCGCTGGGCCGGACTCGTCCGGTACGACGCCACCACCCGCTGGTACCACCGGCTCCAGACAGTTCCCCAGGCTCCCGGCTCCGCTCGAGCAGGGGAGGCCCCACTCGCTTATGAGGTGTGGCTGCTGAGCTGGGTGCCCGGACAGGGCAGCGGGCGCCACGACCACGGCCGCTCCGCGGGCGTACTGACCGTCCTGGAAGGCGAGTTGACCGAGCACACCGAGCGCGGCACCCACACGCTCGGCGCCGGTGGCCAGCGCGCCTTCGCCCCCGGCTATGTCCACGAAGTGGTCAACGACTCGCTCGAACCGGCCGTCAGTCTGCACATCTACTACCCGGGTCTGACCGAGATGCCGATGCACGCCGCGCAATGCGCCCCGGCGGCCGTGGATGTCGTACCCGCCTGACAAACTGCTGTGCATGCGCATTGTTGTTCTGGCCGGCGGTATCGGTGGTGCTCGTTTTCTGCGTGGCCTCAAGCAGGCCGCGCCCGACGCGGACATCACGGTCATCGGCAACACGGGTGACGACATCCATCTGTTCGGGCTGAAGGTCTGCCCCGACCTCGACACCGTGATGTACACCCTCGGCGGTGGCATCAACGAGGAGCAGGGCTGGGGGCGGACCGACGAGACCTTCCAGGTCAAGGACGAGCTCGCGGCGTACGGAGTGGGGCCCGGGTGGTTCGGTCTCGGCGACCGCGACTTCGCGACCCACATCGTCCGTACGCAGATGCTCGGCGCGGGCTATCCGCTCAGCGCGGTCACCGAGGCGCTCTGTGCCCGCTGGCAGCCGGGTGTGCGGCTGCTGCCGATGTCCGACGACCGGGTCGAGACGCACGTCGCCGTCGAGATGGACGGCGAGAGCAAGGCCATCCACTTCCAGGAGTACTGGGTGAAGCTGCGCGCCTCCGTCGAGGCGCAGGCGATCGTGCCGGTCGGGGCGGAGCAGGCGAAACCGGGGCCGGGCGTCCTGGAGGCCATCGGCTCCGCCGACGTCATCGTCTTCCCCCCGTCGAACCCGGTGGTCTCCATCGGCACCATCCTCGCGGTGCCCGGGATCCGGGAGGCGATCGCCGAGGCCGGGGTGCCGGTCGTCGGCCTCTCCCCCATCGTCGGGGACGCGCCCGTGCGCGGCATGGCGGACAAGGTCCTCGCGGCCGTGGGCGTCGAGTCGACGGCGGCGGCCGTGGCCCAGCACTACGGGTCGGGGCTGCTGGACGGGTGGCTGGTCGACACGGTGGACGCGGGTGCGGTCGGCGAGGTCGAGGCGGCCGGGATCCGGTGCCGGGCGGTGCCGCTGATGATGACGAATGTGGACGCGACCGCCGAGATGGCCCAGCAGGCGCTGGATCTGGCCGAGGAGGTCCGGGCGTGAGCGTGTCCGGTGACGGGGGTGGCTCGGGGGCTGAGGGGGGCGGCTCGGGGGCCGGCAGCGGTGACTCCGGCCTCGACGGGGGTGGCTCGGGGGTGGACGCGGGTGGCCCTGGAATCGACGGGGGTGGCTCGGGGGTGCATGCGGGCGGCCCTGGAATCGACGGGGGTGGCTCCGAGGTGCATGGGGGTGGCTCGGGGGTGGACGCGGGTGGCTTCGGGGCCGGTCGTGGTGGCGGTGAAGCGCCCTCGTTTCGGGTGTGGGCCCTGGGCGGGATTCCCGAGGTGCGCGCCGGGGACGATCTCGCCAAGCTGATCGCCGGGGCCGAGCCCGGGCTCGTCGACGGTGACGTCCTGCTCGTCACCTCGAAGATCGTCTCCAAGGCGGAGGGCCGGATCGTCCAGGCCGCCGACCGCGAGGCCGCCATCGACGCCGAGACCGTCCGGGTCGTGGCGCGGCGCGGAACGCTGCGGATCGTGGAGAACCGGCAGGGGTTGATCATGGCCGCCGCCGGGGTCGACGCCTCCAACACGCCCGCCGGGACCGTCCTCCTGCTGCCCGAGGACCCCGACGCCTCGGCCCGCGCGATCCGGGACGGGCTGCGGGACGCCCTCGGCGTGGAGATCGGCGTCGTCGTCACCGACACCTTCGGGCGGCCCTGGCGCAACGGGCTGACCGATGTCGCGATCGGTGCGGCCGGGGTGCGGGCACTGGACGATCTGCGGGGCGGGACGGACGCGTACGGCAATCCGCTCAGCGCCACGGTCGTGGCCACGGCGGACGAGCTCGCCGCCGCCGGGGACCTGGTCAAGGGGAAGGCCGCGGGGCTGCCGGTCGCTGTGGTGCGGGGGTTGCCGCATGTGGTGTCGCCCCTGGACGATTCCGGGGCGCGGGCGATGGTGCGCGACGCGGCCGACGACATGTTCCGGCTCGGGACGTCGGAGGCGGTGCGCGAAGCGGTGACCCTGCGGCGTACGGTGCGCGAGTTCAGCGACGAGCCGGTGGATCCCGGGGCGGTGCGGCGGGCGGTCGCGGCCGCCGTGACCGCTCCCGCGCCTCATCACACGACGCCGTGGCGGTTCGTGCTGCTGGAGTCGGCGGAGTCCCGGACCCGGCTGCTCGACGCGATGCGGGACGCCTGGATCGCGGACCTGCGGCGCGACGGCAAGAGCGAGGAGTCGATCGCCAAGCGGGTGCGGCGCGGCGATGTCCTGCGCAACGCGCCGTATCTGGCGGTGCCGTGTCTGGTGATGGACGGCTCCCATACGTACGGGGACGAGCGGCGCGACACGGCGGAGCGCGAGATGTTCGTGGTCGCCGCCGGGGCGGGCGTACAGAACTTCCTGGTGGCGCTGGCGGGTGAGCGGTTGGGGTCGGCGTGGGTGTCCTCGACGATGTTCTGCCGGTCGGTGGTGCGGGAGGTGCTTTCGCTGCCGGCGTCCTGGGATCCGTTGGGGGCGGTGGCCGTGGGGCATGCGGTGGGGGTGCCTCGGGAGCGGGGGGGTCGGGATGCGGAGGCGTTCATCGCTGTGCGGTGACCTTGGGGGGGCGGGGGGGGTGGCCGCTGCGCGGGGCTTTGTCCCCGCCCCGCCCCGCCCCTTCCCGAAACCGGGGCTGTGCCCCGGGCCCCCTTTGTCCTCAAGCGCCGGACGGGCTGGTTTCGGGGCTCCGCCCCGGACCCCGCTCCTCAAACGCCGGAGGGGCTGAAACTCCACGGCGGACGGGCTGGCACCTCGACCCCGGAGAGGCTGAAGACCGCACGGCGGACGAGCTGAAGCCTCGACCCCAGGGGGCTGAAACCCCACGGCAGACGGGCTGGCACCTCGACCCCGGAGGGGCTGGAACCCCCACGGCGAACCCCGGCAGTAACAGACCTACAGCGCCGCGATGTTGCCCGGTGTCATCCTCGGGGCTCGGCGTTCCGGGGTTCGGCCCGACAGCAGGATCAGGCGGGTCGCTCGGTGGCGTTGGCCTTCGTACGGGGTGAGGAGCGTGAGCATCTCCTCGTCGTCCGCGTGGCGGTTGTCCGCCAGGGCGTGGCCCACGATGCCCGGCAGGTGGTAGTCGCCCACCGTGACCGCGTCCGGAGCGCCGTTGGAGCGCTGGAGCGTCTCGGCGGAGGTCCAGGGGCCGATGCCGGGGATCAGTTCCAGGCGGGCCGTGGCCTCGGGGAGGGGCATGGCCGCCGCTTCCTCCAGCCTGCGCGCCACCCGTACCGCCCGCAGGATCGTCGACGAGCGCTTGGTGTCGACCCCCGCCTTGTGCCACTCCCAGGACGGGATCATCGCCCAGGTGCGGGCGTCCGGCATGACGTGGAGGGCCGGCGCGGCCGATGGGCCGGGGGCCGGGGTTCCGTAGCGGCGGACCAGGAGGCGCCAGGCGCGGTACGCCTCGTCCGTCGTGACCTTCTGCTCCAGGATCGACGGGATCAGCGACTCCATCACCAGGCCCGTGCGCAGCAGCCGCAGCCCGGGACGCCGGTGCCGGGTCACCGCGAGCAGGCGGTGGTGCGGGGTGAACGCGTCCGGGTCGTCGTCCGCGCCCAGCAGGGCGGGGAGCCCGGCCAGCAGCCACTCCGCCCCCGGGCCCCACGCCCGGGCCCCGATCCGGTCGCCGCGCGCCGCGACCCGCAGGGTGCCGGGCCCCTCCGGCGTGCGGGTGGCCCGCCAGAACGAGCCGTCCGCGACCATCCGGAACGTGGGGTCCGCCGGCCCCCGGCGCAGGGGTCCGAGCACCAGGCGCAGGTCCAGCGGGCCCGGCGGGGTCCACTCCCGGGTCAGCGGCCGCTCCTCGCCGGGCACGGCCAAAGCCGCCTCACCCGGTAGGGCGGGAGTCGCCTCGCCCCGCACGGCCGCAGCCGTCTCATCCGGCACGGCAAAAGCCGCCTGGCCGGGCACGGCCGGAGTCGCCTCGCCCGGCACGGCCAAAGCCGCCTCACCCGGTAGGGCGGGAGTCGCCTCACCCGGTAGAGCCGGAGCCGCCTCGCCCCGCACGGCCGCAGCCGTCTGGCGTGGCAGCGTCGGGCGCGCGGTGCGGGGGGCGAATCGTCCTGCCACGGTGGGGCCTCAGGTGTTCATGGTGCGGAAAGTGCGCTTACGAGCGTACGGGGCGCCGCACCCTACTGGTCCGAGGAGAAGCGGACCGAGGCGTCCGGGAGGACCGCCCCGCACCAGATCCTGACCCCGTCGCGCAGCTCGTTGTCCGCGCCCACCTGCGCGCCGTCACCGATGACCGCGCCCGCCAGCACCGTACGGCTGCCGATGCGCGCGCCGGCCCCGATGAGCGAGTCCGTGACGACCGCGCCCGCTTCGACGACCGCGCCCTGAAGGACCGTCGAGCCGTCGAGTCTCGCGCCCGCGCCGACCACCGCGTCCGAGCCGATCACCGTGCCGCCGGTGAGCTTGGCGTCGGGTGCGACGGAAGCGGTCGGCAGGACCAGCCGGTCGCCGCAGCGGCCGGGGACCGCCGGGGACGGGGCGCGGCCCAGGACCAGGTCGGCGGAGCCGCGTATGAACGCCTGCGGGGTGCCCAGGTCCAGCCAGTAGGTGGAGTCCACCATGCCCTGGAGGTGCGCCCCGGAGGCGAGCAGGCCGGGGAAGGTTTCGCGCTCGACGGAGACCGGGCGGCCCTCGGGGATGGTGTCGATGACCGAGCGCCGGAAGATGTACGCCCCGGCGTTGATCTGGTCGGTGACGATCTCCTCGGGCGTCTGCGGCTTCTCCAGGAAGGCCGTGACCCGTCCCGTCGCGTCGGTCGGCACGAGACCGAAGGCGCGCGGGTCCGCCACCCGGGTCAGGTGGAGCGAGACGTCCGCCCCCGAGTCGTTGTGCGAGGTGACCAGGGCCCGGATGTCGAGCCCGGTCAGGATGTCCCCGTTGAAGATCAGGACCGGGTCGTCCGGCCCCGAGGCCAGCTTGGCCGCGACGTTGCGGATGGCCCCGCCGGTGCCGAGCGGCTCCCGCTCGGTGACGTACTCGATGTGCAGGCCGAGCGAGGAACCGTCGCCGAAGTACGGCTCGAAGACCTCGGCCAGGTAGGACGTGGCGAGCACGATGTGCTCCACCCCGGCCGCCCTGGCCCGCGCCAGCTGGTGGGTCAGGAAGGGGACCCCCGCCGCCGGGACCATCGGCTTCGGGGTGTGCACCGTGAGCGGGCGCAGTCGGGTGCCTTTGCCCCCGACCAGGAGAATCGCTTCTTTTGCCTCTGTCACAGCACCGTCTCTGCTTCCTGGTGGGGCCTGGCCTCGTATCGGCTGGCCAGTCTAAGCAGACCGGTCGGACATGGCCCGGTCAGCGGCCCTGCAGTTTGGCGGAGCTGGTCCGGGCCGTGCCGAGCTTCTTGTATAGACGTGCTCCGGGGCATTCGGTTGCGAACCCGTCCCGATGACCCGAGATCACGTTCATTTTGACCGTCACGCCCTTCTTGTACTTGTTGCTGCCGCCGGACACCAGGCTCACCTTGCCCTTGGGGTTGCCCCCGAACAGCCCGAGCTTCCAGGCCGTGAGCTTGGAGACGGCGGTCACCGCAGCGGCGGGCGGGTTGGTGGAGGCGTAGGAGCCGAGCACCGCGATGCCCATGGTGTTGCTGTTGAACCCCAGGGTGTGCGCTCCGAGGACCGCTTTCGTGACGCCTCCGGCCCGGCCCTCGTAGATGTTTCCGCACTTGTCGACGGCGAAGTTGTACCCGAAGTCGCGCCAGCCGCTGCTCTTGACGTGGTAGCGGTAGATGCTGCGCAGCACCGAAGGCGCTTGCTTGCAGGTGTAGTTGTTGCCGGTGGCGCTGTGGTGCACGAACGCCGCCTTGACGGACTTCGTGTACGCGAAGTTCCTCTCCCGGAGCCTCTCGTCGGCCCCCCAGCCCTTGCGCGTGACGATCCTCGGACGCGGACCGATGTACGGCTTCGCGCCGGGCGCCAGGTTCACCGACTCGATCGTCTCCGCCTGGGTGAGGGCGGGGATGACGGTCGCACCGAGGGGCGCGAGTTCCGCGTTCACCGCGGAGGCGGCGGCGGATTCGGCGGTGAACACCTCCGGCACGGACGACGCGAAGGCCGGGGCGGACGCGGCGGTCGGCGGGGTGTCCGCGAAGCTCGCGGGGACGGCCGTCCTGGTGACGGGCGCACCCCGGGCGGGCTCCGGCGCGGGGTCCTCGCCGGGGTCGACGAGCTCCAGGCGCATCCCTTCCGGGAGCGGTACGGGGGTGGCTGCCCGGTCCTGCGAGTCCGGGGCCTCCGGGGCTCGGGGGGCCTCCGGACGTACGCGTACCTCCACGCCGTCCGAGTCGCCGACCCACAGCGGGGCCGTCGAGCCCCGCACCGTACGCCCCTCGCGTTCGGCGCTGCCGAGGTCGGCGGCGTGGTCGGCGTTGTGCGTCTCGACGTCCTGCCACTCGGACCAGCGCGTGGTGCCGGTGGCCCGGGTACGGACCTGGACCGTGCCGTGGAGTTCGGCCTCGGCGTCGTCCCAGACCACGCCGACCAGGGAGAACGGGCGGGCGTCGCGCTGGGGCAGGCCCTGGACCGCGGCCGCTCCCGCGACCCGGTTGGAGGGGGCGGCGAGGGGCGCCAGGGGCAGCGACTGCGTCGAGCCGGCGGGTTCGGCGGCGGACTCGGCGGGTTCGGCCGCCGACTCGGCGGCGTACGTCTCGGGGGTGATGATGTGGGCGGTGCCGGGCGTCGGCGCTTCCGGCTTCGTCGCCTCGGCCCGTACCGAGGGCGGTCCGGCACCGGGGGACGCGGGGAAGGCGGGGGGAGGCGGGGCCGACGCGGAGTGGGGGGCGGGGGCGGACGACGCGGGGGCGGCGAGCGGCAGAGTGAGAGCCGCCGCGCAGGTGGCGCCGATGGAGGTGACAAGTAGTGCACGCATACACATGATCCTGGGCACAGCGGCCCAACTCCGGCTACCCGGGCATACGGGTAGATCTGACGTCGTGTCTGCCGAACCGGTGTACGTGACACCCGTTCAGCCCGCGCCGCCCGGGGCCCCCGCGTACGCTTGCGCGGATGAACTCCAGCGACCGTACCGCCGCCGACCTGCTGCGTTCCGCCCTCGCCGCGGACCCGGCCCGCCCCCTGGTCACCTTCTACGACGACGCCACCGGAGAACGCGTCGAACTGTCGGTGGCCACCTTCGCCAATTGGGTGGCCAAGACCGCCAACCTCCTCCAGGGCGACCTCGCGGCGGAGCCCGGCGACCGGCTCGCCCTGCTGCTCCCCGCGCACTGGCAGTCCGCGGTCTGGCTGCTCGCCTGCTCCTCGGTCGGCGTCGTCGCCGACGTCCAGGGCGACCCCGCCGCCGCCGACCTCGTGGTGAGCGGGCCGGACACCCTGGAGCGGGCCCGCGCCTGCCGGGGCGAGCGGGTCGCGCTGGCCCTGCGTCCGCTGGGGGGCCGGTTCCCGCAGCCGCCCGAGGGCTTCGCGGACTACGCGGTGGAGGTCCCGAGCCAGGGCGACCGCTTCGCGCCCTTCGCCCCGGTGGACCCGGGGGCTCCCGCGCTGGCCGTGGGCGGGGTCGAGCTGACCGGCGCCGAGCTCGTCGGGAAGGCCCGTGCGGACGCCGACGCCCTCGGGCTCGTACCGGGATCGCGGCTGCTGGCCGGGCACACGTACGACACCTGGGAGGGGCTGAGCGCCGGCCTCTTCGCGCCACTGGCCGCCGGAGGGTCCGTTGTCCTGTGCCGGCACCTCGGGCAGCTCGGCGCGGACGGCCTGGCCAAGCGGATCGAGAGCGAGCGGGTCACCAACACCGCGGTATGACAAGCGCGCTGAGGTGCACTCGTCCGGCCCACAGCGGGCCGAGCCCCCGGTAACGATCGCCTGAGCGGGTAGATGATCGGCGGTACAGACCACTCTTGTGGCAGTGCACAACCAAGCGTGAGGTTCAGCCGTCTACTCCTGCGACCGGCGGCCCATCGCGCCGCCGAACGTGAAGGATGGACGCAGACGTGACCGACAGCGCTGGCACGCCGGCCGACCCGGACCGCCCGGCCGGGGACACGCCGCAGGGCGGGTCGCAGGAGGAGCCGAAGGCCAAGGACTCACCGGAAGGGCCCGAGGCCGAACCCGACGCGTCCCGGAGCAAGACCTCGGACGCCGCATCGCCCGACGCAGACAGCGACGGGGACGGAGGCGGAGGCAAGGACGGAGGCGAGACCGGAACCGGCCCCGGAACCGGCCCCGGCACCGCCTCCGGCGAGGACGTGAGCCGCGAAGGCGACGGCGACGACAACGGCAACGGCAACGGCAACGGCAACAACGATGGCAAGCGGAACGGCGTGCAGACCTGGGCCGACCAGCCCAAGGCCGCCATCGCCGCCGCCGCCCGGCACAGGAGGCGCTGGCTGCGCTGGACCGCCCTCACCGCCTCGTTCCTCGTCCTGGTCGCCGCGGGCGTGGGCTGGTGGATGTACCAGAAGCTCGACGGCAACATCACCACCGACACCGGCACGGCCGCCGAGCTGAAGGCGTACGAGAAGGAGCGGCCGACCCCGGTCGTCATGGACGCCCAGAACATCCTGCTCATCGGGTCCGACAGCCGGGCCGGGGACAATCGCGAGTACGGCCGCGACGACGGCGGCAGTCAGCGCTCGGACACCACGATCCTGCTGCACCTGGCGGCGGACCGGAAGAGCGCGACGGCGGTGTCCCTGCCCCGCGACCTGATGGTGGAGATCCCCGGCTGCCGCACCTCGGACGGGGAGAAGAGCCGGGAGCGGTTCGCGCAGTTCAACTCCGCGTTCGAACTCGGCGGCACCGCCTGCACGATCCGTACGGTGGAGCGGCTGACCGGCATCCGGGTCGACCATCACATGGTCGTCGACTTCAACGGCTTCAAGGACATGGTCGACGCCGTGGACGGGGTCGCGATCTGCCTCAAGCAGCCGATCAGCGACAAGGACGCGCGCCTGGACCTCCCCGCCGGACGGCAGACGCTGAACGGCGAGAAGGCCCTCGGTTACGTACGGGCGCGCAAGACCCTCGGCGACGGCAGCGACACCGAGCGGATGGAGCGCCAGCAGAAGTTCCTCGGCGCTCTGGTGAACAAGATGCAGAGCAACGGCGTCCTGCTCAACCCGACCCGGCTGTACCCGGTCCTGGACGCGGCGACCAAGTCGCTGACGACGGACCCGGGTCTCGACTCGCTGCGGGACCTGTACGACCTGGTGCGCAGCATGCGTGATGTCCCCACCGATCAGGTGCAGTTCCTGACCGTGCCCCGGCAGCCGTACCGCCAGGACCCGAACCGGGACGAGCTCGTCGAACCGGACGCGGGCAAGCTGTTCAAGCAACTGCGCGAGGACAAGCCCGTCGCCGTGGTCCCGGCGGACGAGCTCAAGGACGGCAAGCCGGACGAAGCCGGCTCCGAGAGTCCGACGCCGACGCCCACCTACTCGGGCTCCAGTGCCGCGGACGACCTGTGTGAGCAGTAAAACAATGACCAAGACACAGAAGACAATCGACGCTTAATGGTAAGAATGCCCGGTTGTAAGGGGCGTGGTGTGCGTCACGCGCGTCGCTCCACTCCGAACCGGGCGGATAGTGTGACGCGATCCGGTATTCCCGGCCGTCAGGTCGCGCACTGCTGGAGCGAACGAACGAGCGCCTTGCCGGGGGAGGGCGCCTCGCGTGGCACCGACGGAGGACTCAAACAACCGTGGACGCGCAAAGCCGTGGGCGGGCGGACGACATCGACCCCGCAGACCAGTGGGTGCTCAACCCGCAGACCGGCAACTACGAACTGCGACTGGACCAATCCGCTGGGGAGTCGACCGCCTCGGGGCGCACGGCGGCCTCGGGGGACTCCGGTCGCGACGGCGAGGCGCGGATCGGTCCGCCCCGCGAGGGCGGAGGGCGCCGGGGGCAGGCCGGTACGCGTGAAGACGCCCCGCGCCGCGAGGTGCCCGGCCAGCGCAGCCGCCGGTCCTCCCAGGGCGGCGGACGCGGCGCCGCCGCCGCGCCGGCCGCGGGCCGCCGCAAGCGCAAGGCCCCGAAGGCACGCCGTAAGAAGGCGCTGATGTGGACGGGCGGGGTGACGGCGTTCGTGGTGGTCTCCGCCGCCGTGGGCGTGTACATCCTGTACGAGCGGCTCAACGGCAACATCGCCACCGTCGACATCGGCAACCAGGGCAACAAGAACGTCCTCAGCGACGGTCCGATGAACATCCTGATCATCGGCACCGACAAGCGCACCGGCAAGGGCAACGAGGGATACGGCGACAAGGGCAGCGCCGGCCACGCCGAGACCACCATCCTGTTCCACGTCTCCGAGGACCGCACCAACGCGACGGCGATGAGCATCCCGCGCGACTTGAAGACCGCGATCCCCGACTGCGAGTCGAAGCAGCCGGACGGCAGCACCCTGGCCATCCCCGGCATCCAGAAAGAGCGCTTCAACGTCAGCCTCGGCCAGGACGGGCGGGACCCGGGCTGCACCATGCAGACGGTCGAGGAGATCACCGGGATCAAGACCGACCACTTCATGATGGTCGACTTCAACGCGGTCAAGGAGCTGACGACGGCGGTCGGCGGCGTCAAGGTCTGCATGGCCAAGCCGGTCAAGGACCCGAAGTCGCACCTGGATCTGCCGGAGGGCCCGTCCGAGGTGCAGGGCGAGGAGGCGCTCGCCCTGCTGCGCACCCGGCACAGCTTCGGCAACGAGAGCGACCTCGACCGGATCAAGGTCCAGCAGCAGTTCCTCGGCTCGATGATCCGCGAGATGAAGTCGAGCGAGACGCTCACCAACCCCAAGAGGCTGCTCGACCTGGCCGACGCCGCGACCAAGTCCCTGACGGTCGACCAGGGCATCGGCAGCCCGAAGAAGCTGATGACCCTCGCCCAGGAGATCGGCAAGGTCGACCCCAAGAACATCACCTTCGTCACGATGCCGGTCAAGGACAACCCGGAGGAGCCGAAGCCCATCACCGTGGTCGTGGACGACGTGCGGGCCGAACCCCTCTTCGCGATGATGCGCTCCGACACCTCGCTGACCGAGGTGAAGAAGAACGCGAAGGCCGCCAAGAGCAAGCAGGCGGCGCTCCTCAAGGGGCCGAAGGCCGACCCCTCCGACGTCCGCGTGGACGTTTTCAACGGCGGCGAGGTCTCGGGTGCGGCGTTCGCGACCGTCACCTGGCTACAGAACCAGCAGGGCGTGCTGAAGTCCGCCAACAAGGCCAACGCCCCGGAGAAGACCAAGAAGACGAAGCTGGAGTACGCGCCCAACCAGGCCGACCAGGCGCGTGCGCTCGCCGAGATGATGGGGCTGCCCGCCGCCGCGATGAAGCCCGGGACCGCCGACGCCGAGGGGCTCGAGGCGATGGTGCTCACGCTGGGGGCGGACTTCAAGGGCGCGGGGATACCCATCACAGGACCGGCGAAGCTGCCGGACAACGTGGAGAAGGCAAGCGCCGACAAGGAAGTCTGCGCGAAGTGACATCAGGTCACCGCGTCGCAGCGGAAATCTGAACAGCATGGGGGGTCCGGTGGGACGAAGCAGCACGCCCGGGGAGGGGACACGGTCACGCTTCCGGCAGGCGGACCGGCACGACCGCGACGGGAGCCCGCTGGACGGGGGCCGGAACGGGGGCGGACGCGACGAGAGCCTGTACGGGGACGGGGGCGACGCGGACCGCGCGCGCCGCGGAAGCGGTGAAGGCGATGGCAGAGGCGGCGACAGCGACGACACCGGCAGCGGCAGCGGCGCGGACGCCAAGGCGGCTCCCGGCGGTCCGGGGCGGCGGTCGGGGGCACGGGGCCGGAGCAGCCGGGCCGGCCGGGGCGGGGCCGGCCGCAGCAGCCGCCGCGCCCCCAAGGGCGGCAGACGGCGCGTGATGCGCTGGGCCTCCTCCGTACTCGCTCTGCTCATACTCGTCGCCGGTGGGGCCGGCTACCTGTACTACGAGCATCTCAACGGCAACATCAAGAAAGAGGATCTGACCCTCGGCGACAAGCGCATGGCCGACCACAAGGCCAACGCCGCCGGGCAGACCCCGCTCAACATCCTGCTCATCGGCTCCGACGCCCGGGACTCCGAGGCGAACCAGAAGCTGGGCGGTGCGAAGGAGACCTTCGGCTCCCCTCCGCTCGCCGATGTGCAGATGCTGCTCCACCTCTCCGCGGACCGCTCCAACCTCTCCGTGGTCAGCATGCCGCGCGACACCATGCTCAAGATGCCCAAGTGCACGGCCCCGGACGGCGAGGTTTTCCCCGCCAGCACCGTGGACGTACAGACCAACCAGAGCCTGCGGCGCGGTGGTCCGGGTTGCACGGTGGCCGCCTGGTACGAGCTGACCGGCATCCGGATCGACCACTTCATGATGATCGACTTCGCCGGTGTGGTCTCGATGGCCGACGCGATCGGCGGCGTCCCCGTCTGCGTCGACGCCAACATCTACTCGCGCGGCCGCAACGGCCGGGGCGGGTCCGGGCTGAGGCTGGAGAAGGGCACCACGTACGTGCAGGGCGAGCAGGCCCTCCAGTGGCTGCGCACCCGGTACGGCTTCGAGGACGGCAGCGACCTCGCGCGGGCCAAGGCCCAGCACCAGTACATGAACTCGATGGTGCGGCAGCTGCGCGAGGGCACCAAGCTCAGCGACCCGGCGAAGCTGATGAAGCTGGCCGAGGCCGCGACCACCGCGCTGACGGTCGACAAGGGCCTCGACACGGTCAAGAAGCTCTACGACCTGGCCGAGGAGTTCAAGAAGGTCCCGACGAAGCGCATCACGATGTCGACCATGCCGAACGTGTACGGCACCGGCGTGAACCGGGGCCGGGTCTACCCCAAGGCGGGCGACGCGGAGCAGCTGTTCCGGATGGTCCGCGAGGACTCCCCCCTGGACGGCAAGGCGTCCAAGCGCAAGCCGCAGGTGACGAAGGACCCGTCCGCGCCGGTCGGGGAGATCGCCGTCGCCGTACGGAACGGGACCGCCGCCGACAACCTCGCCCCGGCCTCGGGGCGCGCGGGCGAGGTGGCGGACCGGCTGAAGGAGTCGGGCTTCGGGATGGCCGCCGTCGACCCGGACAACGTGGCCGGGGTGGCACGGACCGGGATCCTGTTCCCGAGCGCGGACCTGGAGGGCGACGCGCAGGCGGTCGCCAAGGCGCTCGGCATCCCGCTGTCGCAGGTGAAGCGGTCGACCGACGTCTCGGGGATCTCGCTCGCCGTGGGAGCCGACTGGCGCGAGGAGGGGGCCTACCCCGCGTCCAAGGGCACGGAGAAGACCCCGGAGTCGGCGGAGGCGCTCAACGGCGAGGAGAAGAAGTGCATGAAGGTCAACCCGGCGTACACCTGGTGACGGGGGGAGCACCCGCGTACGAGGGGGAGCAGCCGTGCACGTACCGGAGAGGGTCCGTGCACGTACGGGAGCAGCACCCGTGCACGTGACGGAGAGGGACCCGTGCACGTGACGGAGTAGCACCCGTGCACGTACCGGAGAGCGTTCCGTGCACGTACGGGAGCAGCACCCGTGCACGTGACGGAGAGGGACCCGTGCACGTGACGGAGTAGCACCCGTGCACGTACCGGAGAGCGTTCTGTGCACGTACAGGAGCAGCACCCGTGCACGTGACGGAGAGGGCCCCGCCGGCGACCGGCGGGGCCCTCTCGGACGTACGGGGGCGGGGTGGCGGGTCAGACGGTCCCGCTGCTCGCGAGCGACGGGCGGCGGCTGGCGATGACCCGCTTCGCCAGGGACCGGGGGCTGGTGAGGAAGCCGAAGCCCCAGGACATGTGCATGGTCGCCAGCGCCACCGGGATCTGCGCGCGGGCCTTGAGCGAGAGCCCCTTGCCGGCGGGCAGCGACCCGGCGACGATCGCGGCCAGGTAACCGCCGGGGACGAGCAGGGCCCACGGGGTGACGGCCGCGCCGGCCACCAGGCCCGCCGCGATGGCGACGACGGCGGTCGGCGGGGCGAGGTAGCGCAGGTTGATCGAGCCAGAGTGGTAGCGGGCGACCACGTGCCGCCAGCGGCCGTAGTCCTTGTACTGCTTGGCGAGCGCCTTCACCGAGGGGCGCGGGCGGTACTGGACCTTCAGCTCGGGCGAGAACCAGATCAGCCCGCCCGCCTCGCGGATGCGGAAGTTCAGCTCCCAGTCCTGGGCGCGGATGAACTCCACGTTGTAGCCGCCGGCCGTCTCCAGGGCCTCGCGCCGGAAGACGCCCAGATACACCGTCTCGGCCGGGCCCGCCTGGCCGCCGGTGTGGAAGGCCGCGTTGCCGACGCCGATCTTCGAGGTCATCGCGGCGGCGACGGCGTCCTCCCAGGCGTTCTCGCCCTCGGCGTGCATGATGCCGCCGACGTTCTGCGCACCGGTCTCCTCCAGGAGGCGGACGGCGGTCGCGATGTAGTCCGGGGAGAGCATGCCGTGGCCGTCGACCCGTACGACGACGGGGTGGCGGGACGCCTTGATCGCCGCGTTGAGGGCGGCGGGGGTGCGGCCGGTGGGGTTGGGGACCGTGTGGACCCGGGAGTCCTCGGCGACCAGCTCGGCGGCGATCTCGTCCGTCCGGTCGGCGGAGGGGCCGAGCGCGATCACGACCTCCATCTCACCGGCGTACTCCTGCTCCAGGATGTGCCGGACCGAGTTCCTGAGATGGCGTTCCTCGTTGAGCACCGGCATGATCACGGAGACGGCGGGGTAGTGCGCGGCAGACATGTGGTCCTCGGGGGTCCTCGGGGTCGCCGGGAGTTCTTCGCACCCTGGGAGGCGGCGTCGTCCGGCGCTATTCGGCCGCCACGTTACCGCGAATGGGGGACACCGGTGCGCGCCGCCGGGTCGTGGGCCGGGGTGGAGATCGTATGGGCCTACCGTGCGATGGTCCCCTCGCACCGCAGAGGTGTCTCCGTCCCCCTCGCGCCATGGGGGTGCCCGTCTCCCTTGCACCGCGGGGGTGTCGTCCCCTGCACCGGCTCGCGCCGCGGGGGTGTCTCCGTCCCCTCGCACCGCGGAGGTGTCTCCCCCCGTGCCCACCCCCCGTCCACCGCAGCGCCCGCCCCGACCCCGCGCCACTCCCCCGCGCCGCCGTCCACCGCAGGGCGCACGGGCCCCGCGCTCCCGGCGGCAGGACGAGCGGCCGCGCTGGGGCATGCGGGTGGCCACCGGCATCTCCGTTCTGGTGCTGGGCGCGGGCGGGATCGGGCACGCGCTGGTGAGCAACCTGGAGACCGGGATCGGCCGGGTCGACCCGTTCAGGGACATGAAGAACCGGCCCCAGGCCGGGCACGGCACGAATCTGCTGCTCGTCGGGACGGACGGCCGGGACACCATCACCAAGGCGGAGAAGCGGAAGTACAAGCTGGGCGGCGCGCCCTGCCACTGCACCGACACGATCATGCTGGTGCATCTGTCGGCTGACAAGCGGCGGGCCAGCGTCGTCAGCCTCCCCCGGGACAGTTACGCCGAGATCCCCGCCCACACCGACCGCACCACCGGCAAGAAGCACGACAGCCACCCCGTGAAGCTGAACGCCGCCTACGCCGAGGGCGGGCCGACGCTGACCGTGCGGACGGTCGAGCACATGACCGGGGTCAAGGTCGACCACTATCTGGAGGTCGACTTCACCAGCTTCATGAAGACGGTCGACGCGGTGGGCGGGGTGCAGATCTGCACGGCCCGGCCGATGAAGGACGCGTACACCGGACTGGACCTGCCCGCCGGGACCCATGAGCTCAACGGCGGCCAGGCCCTTCAGTACGTACGCTCCCGGCATATCGACGTCGCCTCCGACCTGGGCCGGATGCAGCGCCAGCAGAAGTTCATGGCGGCGCTGATCAAGCAGGCGACCAGCGGCGACGTGCTGCTGAACCCGGTGAAGTTCCAGCAGGTGTCCGCCTCGGTGCTGGGCTCGGTCCGCGCCGACGAGGGCTTCGGCACGGAGCAGATGCTGGCGCTCGGGACGGCGATGCGCGGCTTCAGCCCGGCGTCGTCGGAGTTCACCTCCGTACCGATCGGGAATCCGAGCTTCCCGGTGAAGGGCATCGGCTCCACGGTCCAGTGGGACGCGGAGAAGTCGAAGAAGCTGTTCCAGGCGCTGCGCGACGACAAGCCGCTGGCCCCGGCGAAACCGGAGCCGAAGCCGGGGGCGGGCGGGGCGAGCTCTACGAGTGGGGCGAGCGGATCGGGCGGGGCGAGCGGATCGGGCGCGGCCAAGCAGCCCAAGGCGGTCCTGGTGGAGGTGGCCCCGGAGGAGATCCGGGTGCAGGTCTACAACGGGACGCCCAAGGACGGCCTGGGCCAGGACGTGGACACCGCCCTGCGCGCCACCGGCTTCACCACCACGAAAGCCCCGCTCAACGGCGAGCTGCGGGACCTGCGGCGGACGCTCGTCACGTACGACCCGCGCTGGGACCGGTCGGCGAAGTCGCTGGCGGCGGCGTTGCCGGGGAGCGAGCTGAAGGCGGTGAAGGGGCAGGGCGGCACGATGGAGGTGACCGTGGGCTCGGACTTCACCGAGGTGCGGCCGGTGCGGGCGGAGAGGCCGCAGACGGGCGAGTTCGGCACGGTGACGGGCGACGAGGTGGTGTGCCCCTAGGGCCTCTCGCTCGGATCATGCCGGGCTCGCGCGCCCCGGCACCCTGATCCGACCTGATCCGACCCGCTTCAACCTGATCCCACCTGCTCCGGCCTGCTCCAAACGAAAGACCCCGGAGCCCGAAAGGGCGCCGCGGGCTCAGTCGTCGATGCCGTCAGCGGCGCGCTTCTCCCGCAGCTCCTTGATCGCCCGGCGGCGGGCGAGCCGGTGGGTGCGGCGGATCTGCGCCTCCTGGTAGCGCCGGTTGTCGCGCTCGGTCTCGGGGATCACCGGCGGTACGCGGCGGGGCTTGCCGTCGCCGTCGACGGCGGCGAAGACCAGATAGGCGCTGCCGACCTGCTGGGCGGGGGTCGACTCGTTCCAGCGCTCGGCCAGCACCCGGACGCCGACCTCCATCGAGGAGCGGCCGGTCCAGTTCACCTGGGCCCGTACGTGGACGAGGTCTCCGACCCTCACCGGCTCCAGGAACACCATCTCGTCCATGGACGCGGTGACCGCGGGCCCGCCGGAGTGCCTTCCGGCCACGGCTCCCGCCGCGTCGTCGACCAGTTTCATGATCACGCCACCGTGCACCGTACCGAGGAGGTTGGTGTCGCTGCCGGTCATGATGTGGCTGAGGGTCGTGCGGGACGCCGCGGTCGGCTTGCCCGGAATTTCGCCCTCCGAGCGGGTGGCCTGATCTGTCATACAGTCCACCTTATGCGTGGGCCCCGATCCCGCAGAAATGCATCAGCTTCGCAACAGCCCTGGTGCGATTTCCCTTACACCCTGTAATAGCTGTGGGTCGGGACGGCACACTGTTCGGATGAACGATTGGCCCGATCGACGGACCGGCGACCGCAGCGAGCGCTACGGGCGGGGCAGCGCGAGCTCCCAGCCCGAGAGCGCCCGGGCGATGCCCCACATCCAGCGCCGCCCGGCACCGCCGCAGAGGCCGCAGGTGCCGCCGCAGCGCCCGCAGGTACCGCCGCAGGGCCAGGGCTACGACGACCGCCACCCGGGCGACGCCCCCGGCTACGACAGCGGTTACAACACCGGCCAGGTCTACGGAGCCGGCGCGGGGGCCGGTTCCGGCCGGGGCGACGGTCGCGGCGGGGGCCGGGGCGGCGGTCGCGGCGGCGGTGACGCGGGTTACGTCCAGGGCCGCCCGGCGCCGGACTGGCGTCGCCGGATCAAGCTCGGCGCGCTGACCCTGGTGGTCGTGCTCCTCGTGGTCTCCGTCTCGACGTACTTCTGGGCCGACTCGAAGCTCAAGCGCGAGGTCGACCTCGCCAAGGTCATCGAGCGCCCGAGCGAGGGCGAGGGCACGAACTACCTGATCGTCGGCTCCGACAGCCGTGAGGGCATGTCGGCCGAGGAGAAGAAGCGGCTGCGCACCGGTTCCGCCGAGGGCAAGCGCACCGACTCGATGATGATTCTGCACCGGGGCTCGAACGGCCCGACGCTGATCTCCCTGCCGCGCGACTCCGACGTCGAGATCCCCTCCTTCAAGGGGTCCGAGTCCGGCAAGGTGTTCCAGGGTGCCGGCCGGCGCGTGAAGCTGAACGCCGCGTACGCCGAGGACGGCCCCGAACTGCTGGTGCGCACGGTCGAGTTCAACACCGGGCTGCGCATCGACCACTACGTCGAGATCGGCTTCGGCGGCTTCGCGAAGATCGTGGACGCGATCGGCGGGGTCGAGATGGACATCCCGAAGGCGTTCAAGGACAAGAAGTCCGGGGCCGACTTCCAGGCCGGGAAGCAGACGCTGAACGGCGAGCAGTCCCTCGCCTTCGTCCGCACCCGGTACGCCTTCGCGGGCAGCGACCTGGACCGCACGAAGAACCAGCAGAAGTTCCTGGCGGCGCTGGCGAGCCAGACGGCGACCCCGTCCACGGTCCTCAACCCGTTCAAGCTGTACCCGACGATGGGCGCGGGCCTGGACACGCTGATCGTGGACAAGGACATGTCGCTCTGGTCGCTGAGCCAGATGTTCTTCGCGATGAAGGGCGTCACGGGCGGCGAGGGCACGTCGATGAACATCCCGCTCTCGGGCAGCTCCGGCGGGAACCTGGTGTGGGACAAGGCGAAGGTCAAGCAGCTCGTGGAGCAGCTGAAGAACGACGAGAAGGTCACGGTCAAGGGCAACTGAGGTGCGGGCGGCGGCCGTTGCAGCTCCTCGGCCGCCGCTCACGCACCCGGATCCCGTACGTCCTCGGGACTCGGGCGCTTTCGTCCCGTACGCCCTCAGGTCTCGGGGATGACGTTCCCGTCGTCGTCCATGGAGAGATGGATCTTGGACGGGGCGTCGTCGTCCACGTCGGACGGGCGCGGCTTCTCCGGCCCGTCCGGCCCGATGCGCATCATGCGCTCGATCCGGACGACCTCGAACCGGCGTCCCCGCACCATGAGTTCGTCGGGCTTGCGCCGCCCCGCGAACTTGTCCGCGGCCCGGGCGTAGACGGCGAGGTCCTTCTCGCTGACCGTATCCAGCTTCGGCAGGAACTCCTTGAGGTAATAGACGAGGGAACGGCGGGCGCCCTGCGGGGTGGGGTACTGCCCGGTCACCATCGACCAGGAGTTCTCCTTCCGCTCCACCACCCGGAACATCGCCGGGAGCATCACGACCCCCGGATGGGTCCTCAACGCCCGCTGGGAATCGGCCCGTACGTCCTCGGGGAACCGGGTCGCCGTGTAGGCGTGCGACACCAGACCCATGCGGTTGAGCCCCTCGGCCAGCCCGACCGCCGCCGCGTGGTCGATCACGAACCCATCGGTGCGCGAGGGGTCGGACGCCAGGATGTCCCAGTCGTCGGAGTCCACGTCGGTGGGCCGGGGCGGCTCCAGACGCCCGCCGCCGATCCGGGCGAACTCGTCGGCGCGTACGACGCGGTAGCGCACGCCGGCCGCCGTCAGGTCGTCGGCCCGCTCCGTCTCCAGCCGGGCCACCGCCTGCAACAGCGACCGCCGCACACTCCGGTCGTCGGTGTCGTCCCTCGCCATGAACCACAGGTGCGAGTTCAGCTCGTCCCGGGCCAACTGCGGGAATCCGGCGTCCATTTCCCCCAGCAGCCGCCATCGCGGCCGCTCCCCGCGCCGCTGCTCGGCGAGCCCGAACAGCGGCCCTCGGACGAGGATTTCGGGGTACTTCCGGACCGACGCGAACGCATCGGCCTCGGTGACCTCGGAAATCGGGTCGTCGCGCCGGGTGACGTTGATGGTGAGATGGTCCGGCGACTTCCCCGGGTGATCATTCATGCACCCAGTGTGCCGAAGCGGTCGACCGGTGTCAGGGTTTCCGCCGCAATGGTCCGAACCGGCCGGGCGGACCCACCCGAAATCGCTGCTCGCACCGGGTCGTGGCGCGTCACGATCCGGTGGACGCTCACCGGGTCGTGGCCCGCCGCGACTCGGTGAGCCGCGACATCAACTGCGTAAAAGAACTTCAGGAAAAACACCCAACCCCACCCCACCCGATCCCGGTGGTCAGGTGCGGGAGGGCTCGTCACCCACACGGGTGAGGTTTGCCAACTGGACTGGATTTCGGCCGGGTTGCCCGGCATATGCTCACGCTGACCACAACCACAGACATGCGTCGGCCCCCGGCCGGGACTGGCATCCCGACCGAGGGGCCTGACCACCGAGGAAGTTCGGAGCTTCCTGATGGATACCCAGCAGAATACTGCGCTCGCGCGCACCTTGGCGGAGGTTCCCGGACCTCCCCCGGCCTCCGGCGTGATCCACCTCGCGATCCCGCACACCAGCCGGTTCGTGATCGTCGGCAACCACCTCGCCCAGCACACCGGACTCTCCCTCGTCGCGATCGGGCTCGGCGTGCACATCCAGTCGCTGCCCGCCGGGGCCCAGGTCGGCATCAAGAAACTCACGGCCCGCTTCCCCGAGGGCGAGACGACGATCGCGTCCGCCCTGCGCGAGCTGGAGGCCCACGGCTACCTGCACCGGACGCGCGTCCGGCTGGCAAGCGGCCGAATCGCCACCCGCACGGTGTTCTGCAACCAGCCGGGGGCGGGGGCGGCGGGGACTGTGGCGGAGGCGGGGACTGTGGCGGGGGCGGGGGCGGGGACTGTGGCGGGGGCGGGGACTGTGGCGGGGGCAGCGATGGCGACTCCGGCGGGGGCAGCGACGGCCCCAGCGCGTGCGCCCGGGCGCGGGCCCGCCGTACGGGAGGCCGGGCAGCCCGCCGCCGTACGGGAATCCCCTCCGCCCGCCGCCGTACGGGAATCCCTTCAGCCCTCCGCCGTACGGGAGTTCCTTCCGCCCGCCCACGTGCAGGAGGCAGGCCCCGAGCCCGTACGGGAGACCGCGCCCACCCCCGTACCGGAACGCGTACCGCAGGCCGCTCCCACCTCGCCACCGGAGCGCGTACCGCAGGCCGCCCCCACCCCCGTACCAGCGACGCACCCCCCGGTCCTCGTGCCGCCGCGCACCGCGCCCAAGCCGCCGCCCCCGCCGCTCCCCCAGCCTCGCGAGCTCACCCCGGAGCTGCACCGGACGGCTGCCGCGCTCCTCGCCGACCTGCGCCGTCACGCGCCGCAGCTCGCGCTCTCCGAGGGCGACGTCCACCACCTGGCCCCCGCCATGGCCGCCTGGCTGGAGCGGGACGCGCACCCGGACACCATCCGCCGGGCCCTGACGGCCGACCTTCCGCAGCCGCTGCGGCACCCGGCGAAGCTCGTCAAGCACCGCCTCACCGCGCTCCTGCCGCCACCGCTCCCCGGTGTCCAGGAGCTGACCCCGGTCCGCCGCCGTACCGTCGTGATCCCCCTCCAGAACTGCGACCGCTGCGACCACGCGTTCCGCTCCAGGACGCCGGGCCACTGCCGTGGCTGCCGGAGCGAGCCGACGGAGGCGGCCGCCTAGCACGAAGGGGACGACCCTCATCCCCGGGCACGATCGAGGAGCGCACGGTCTACGCGGTCTTCGACCCGCGCACCGTCCGCCCTGTCCGGTCCGCCCCTACGCTCTCCCGCACGCCAGCAGGGCACGGTGAGGCAGCGCCAACTGGTCGTCCAGCGTGCGGAATTCGGCGCAGAGACCGTCGTACGCACGCCTGGCCTCCGCCACTCCCTCCGGCCCCCGGCTGTTGACGACCTGGCCGATCGCGCCGATCCCGTGCTCGGCCCCGGCCCACCACCCGTCGGCACCGGTCAGGTGTTCCCAGGCCACTTCGGAGCACTCCGCCCCCGGGAACCCGGCCGCGTCGAGCAGGGCGGCGAGCCCTTGCGGCGTCCGGGGGAAGTCGTGCTCGGGGGCGAGTGCGGGGAGCCAGTCGGGGCGGGTGAGGCCCGCTGCCTGCGCGGCGCGGCCGATCAGAGCCTGGCCGGGGGCTCCGGGCGAGCACCAGACGGTGACCGCGACCCGGCCGCCGGGGCGGGTGACGCGGCGCAGCTCCTTCAGGGCGGGGAGCGGGCGGCCCACGTGGTTGAGGACGAAGTTGCCGAGGACGGCGTCGAACTGGTCGTCGGGGTAGGGAAGTTCGGGCAGCTGGGCGAGGCGGGCGTCGACACCGGGCACCGCCCGGCGGGTGGCCTCCACCATGCCGGGTTCGGCGTCGGCCGCGTAGGCGGCTGCCCCGCGCGCCACCGCCGCCGCGCTCACGGTCCCGCTGCCGCAGCCCACGTCGAGGACGCGGCTGCCCGGCCCGACCCCGGCGGCGTCGAGGAGGGCGTCGACGGGGTGGGCGCAGAGCCGGGCGTAGGTGCGGGCGTACGCGTCGGCGCGGCCGGCCCAGATGCGCCGCTCGGCGGCGTCGAAGGGAGTGGCGGCGGGCGTTGTCGGGAATGCGCCGGAGGCGGCGGTCACGGCGTGATCCCCTTCGGTTCGAGCCCGGCGAAGTCCTCGTGGAGGGCGTCGAGATGGCGGCCGGTGGGTTCGCCGGCCGGGTCCAGTTCCGCCAGCCGCCAGCCGGGGAGCTGGTCCTCGACCTCGGCGGGCAGCGAGCCGTCCGCCGGGTCGGCCAGAGCGTACAGCACCCCGAACGCGGCCTCCCGGGCCACCTCGCGGGCCAGCTCGCCGAGGTCCTCGGGGGTGAGCCCGGCCGCGAGGGCGCGGTCGACGGCCCCGGCGGCGACGCCGTCGCTGCGGTAGGAGGCCACCCACCGCCGGGCCTCCGTGCCCCAGGCGTCGACGTCCTGCCACACCGTCCGCAGCAACCGGTAACGGGCGAGCTGCGGCAGCCCTTCCTCGGCCTCGGATTCGGCCCAGTCGGCCGCGTCGTCGGCCGCGCCCAGGGCACGGAAGAGGTCGGTGAGCCTGTCGAGTTCGGTCATGGGGAGGGAGGCTACCGGCCGTGGACGGGAGTGCTCCGGAACGGTTGGATGCGGGCGGACCGATGAGTTTCTGCGGGGCGTGGGGTCAGTACGTCCGTAAGGGTTGGCACCCGGCACGAAGCACCCGGGCACGAGACCACAGCTCAGCCCCGGCCCCGGCCCGTGCCCCTGCCCCGGTCGCAAGACACCCAGGAGACCCAGATGCGCACCCTGATCAGCACCGCTTTCGTTTCGCTCGACGGCGTCGTGGAGGCCCCGGGCGGGGAGCCCGGCTACCGGAACTCGGGGTGGACCTTCAAGGACGTGGAGTTCCTCCCGGAGGCGTACGAGATCAAGGGCCGGGAGCAGGGGGAGGCCGCCGCGCTGATGCTGGGCCGGACCAGCTACGAGGCGTTCAGCACGGTGTGGCCGGGGATGGAGGAGTTCGCCGAGTACAAGGTGATGCCGAAGTACGTCGTCTCCACCACGCTCAAGGAGGACGACCTGGTCACGAACTGGGGCGACACGACGATCCTGCGCTCATCGGCGGAGGTCGCCGCCCTGAAGGAAACGGAGGGCGGCCCGATCATCATCCACGGCAGCGCCGCCCTGAACCGGAGCCTGTCGGACGCCGGCCTGATCGACCGCTACCACCTGCTCGTCTTCCCGCTCCTGCTGGGCGCGGGCAAGCGCCTGTTCAGCACGACGGACAAGGACGCCCGGAAGCTGAAGCTGGTCGAGCACGAGGCGTACGCGAACGGCATCCAGAAGAACGTGTTCGAGGTGGTCCGCTGAGACGAACCCATCGGTCCGCTGAGACGAATCCCTCCCCGTCCCGACGAACCCGTCCACCTTGCGGGCGTCCGATCGCCCTCTTGACGCCCGGAGGCTGTCGGACGATGCTCGTGCAAGTTGACGTAAGCCACTCGACACCGGAGGCAGTCATGGCATTACGGTTCATCGGCATCGACCCGGACACCGGCCAGCAGGGCTCCCCCACCGTATGGGTGGACGAGATCAAGGGGGAGTTCGTCCTGCAGGGCTGGATGCCGGACGAGGAGCTGGACGCGGAGTGCGCGGCGTTCGAAGTGCCGGGGCACGCCCCGGGAATCCCTCCGAACGAAGGTGTCATTCGGATTCCGCTCCGTATGGCGCCGATGCTCAGAAAGGCGTGCGATGTCGCAGAACAAGCCGGGTTTTGACGAGCTCCTGGCTGATGCCAAGCACTCGGCCGTGCACCTGGAACTTCGCGACTCGTACGGCGTCGGGGACGAGGCCGAGGACTTCGAGACCTGGAAGCGCACAGGCCGGCGCGACGTCGACCCGGCGTCCGCCTACTGGGCGCCGTGGGTCGACCTGGTCCGCAGCACCGTGGCCCGAGGCGTGGCCGTCCGCCGGGCCCGCGTCGTATCGGAGCCGGTGACGGATTACATCCGGTACGAACACGCCGGCACCGTGGTCAACCTTCATGCCGGGGAGCAGGTTCGCTGGCTGCCCCGGCGGCAGGCTTCGGGCATCGCCCTTCCCGGAAACGACTGCTGGGTGTTCGACGGAGAGGTCGTGCTCTTCAACCACTTCTCCGGAGAGGGGAATTGGTCCGAGCCCGGCTGGGAGGTACGTTCCGAACCCGCCGTGGCTCGGCTGGCCTCGAATGCGTTCGAGGCGGTCTGGGAACATGGCATTCCGCACGAGAAATACACGGTCTGATCCGGAAGAACGAAAAGCCCCCTCATGTCTGCCTCCCCCTCGTCCAGCG
Source organism: Streptomyces sp. cmx-18-6 (assembly GCF_046548915.1). Classification (NCBI taxonomy): domain Bacteria; kingdom Bacillati; phylum Actinomycetota; class Actinomycetes; order Kitasatosporales; family Streptomycetaceae; genus Streptomyces; species Streptomyces sp. cmx-18-6. The sequence continues at coordinate 40,061 of NZ_JAEBEP010000009.1, forward strand.
CCCAGGCCGCCCGCGAAGCCATCGCCGAGCGTCTGGCGGGCCTGCGCAGAGACGCGGAGCTGACCGGGCATGAGGTGGCACTCCGGTGCGGCTGGAGTCCGGCGAAGTCGTCACGCATCGAGCGGGCGAAGACCCCTGCGTCGGACGCCGACATCCGCGCCTGGTGTGCGGCGTGCGACGCGGCGGACCAGACCGACGACCTGGTCGCGGCGAATCGCCAAGCCGACCAGATGTACGTCCACTGGCAGAAGTTGCACCGGCACGGGATGCGCCGGGCACAGGAGGAAGTCGTCCCGCTGTACGAGCGGACCCGCCATTTCCGCGTGTACTGCTCGAACGTGATGCCGGGCATGCTCCAGACAGAGGCGTACGCGGCGTCCCTGCTCTCGACCATCGCCGCCTTTCAAGGCACCCCTGACGATTCGCAGACGGCCGCGGCATCCCGTATCGAACGCTCGCGCGTACTTCACGAGGGCGACCACCGCTTCGCGCTGCTGCTGGAAGAAACCGTGCTCCGTTACCGCATGGGCGACGATGTCGCGATGGCCGGACAGCTCGGCTACCTGTTGGCCGTCATGGCACTTCCGAACGTGAGCCTGGGAGTCATCCCTTTCACGGCCCGGCGGCGCGTCTGGCCCCTGGAAGCCTTCTATCTGTTCGACAACCGCCGAGCGAGCGTGGAACTGCTGACGGCCGCCGTGAACGTCACCGCGCCCAGCGAGATCGCCACGTACGCCAAGGCGTTCTCCGAGCTGTCCGAGCTCGCCGTCCACGGCGCTGCCGCCCGTGTTCTGATCTCGGATGCGATCACAGCCCTCGGCTAATTCGCGTGCAAGTTCGCGCAAGTTCGTGGTGCGCTTTGTCCTCCACTTCCTAGGGTCATCTCATCGAGTTCGGAGACGACCGGAAGGGCACGAGGATGACCGACCTGTACAGGCTCCCCATCGAGGGAGCCGAGTTCTCGAAGGCGTGCGGCGGCAGCACACATCCGGACGGCGAGGCGTGCATGACGCTTGCCAGGATCGGCCCTGATGCGTGGGCCCTGGCCGACAGCAAGCGGCCGGGCGCTGAGCCACTGCGGTTCACCACGGCCGAACTGGACGCGGCGGGCGTCGACCCCGCCCGGTTCGACCTCTCCGCCTGACCCCTGAGCACCGTCTGACTGACGGCCCCGCCCGCACGTCGTCGGGCGGGGCCGTCGCCCTTCCCGGAACGGAGCGGCTGCGAATGCACCATCACGGCTACGCCTGGCTCGGAGAGAAGAAGACGTTCGACCACGAGAGCATCCGGAGACCGCCGCCGGAACATCCCCCGCCCATGGAAGGCGATGAGGCGCTGAGGGAGCGCTACCGCCAGGCCGTGGCCGACTTCCCGGCAACGGGCGTTCCCCCGATCCAGACAGCACACTGGCTGACGAAACCGGCCTCCGTGGTGCGGGGCACGTGGGAGGAGCCGAAGGACGCCGGAGAGTGGCTGGGTAGGCAATTGGCCGAGCTCGCACCCCGGTTCGCCTCGGGAGCGGACCGGCAAGCGCCCCGCCTGGCCCTCGCGGTGAAGGCCGCCGTGGAACGGCTGGCCTGGGGTGGGGACGTGTCCCTGGGGCACTACCTGAGCGGAACCGTCTTCCACTCTGTCGCCCTGGTGACGTGCTCGCCGAACCGCTCCTGTCCGGAATTACCGTGCCCCTTGGGATAGCCGCCGTCGAAGCAATGACGTTGAGGCAGCCGCGGGTGGAGGCGACTGCGTGACGGGAAGACGGGCCCCCTTGTGTCGCATGCATCACCGTCCGTAGTGTGCTGGCCACACAGGGCGGAGGGGGCCTCAATGGACGAGCTGCGAAGGATCGCAGGCGTGCCGTGCCGAGGCGGCGACAAGGAGGCGGCCCATGCCGTTTGACGGCTCTAGCCCCATGCTGCTGGACGGCGACGAGTGGCAGGCGTACTTCCGCGACTTCCAGCGTTCCGCCTTCCGGCTCGAAGTGCACCAGACGTACACCATGCCGGCCGAGGCCGAGGCCGTACGCGGCTTCCTCGCCGGGGCCCGGAAGCCGGATGGCTTCAACGCCTCGTGGCACCGGACGATCAGAGACCACGCGGCGGCCGGGCGGACGATGACCCGCGCCAAGGTCGTGCGCCGACCGCTCACGCCGTACAGCCGCTATCTGTTCGAGTGGTGCATCCCGGGAAACGTCGCAGCCGGCGAGGACTACCGGATAGTCGATGTGACCGACCGGCCTGATCCTGGACTTCCTGAACAAGACTTCTGGATGTTCGACGAATCGACGGTCGTTCATCTCGACTACCGTCCTGACGGGACGCAGATCGGCCGCGAACTCATCCGGGACCCGGACATGGGCATGTATCTCGCGTGGCGGGATCTCGCCCTGGAAAGTGCCGCCCCCTTCAGTGCCTGTCGAACCTGAGACACCAGCAGTTGTTGTGTCTCCCTGGTCAGGTCGCCGTCGACTCACTCCGGTTCGACGACGAATCCTTGATCACCCTTATGCCCAGGGTGATCCCGCTGCTCAAGGAGGCCATTCGTGTCGCAGAGTCTGACTGACTTCTCCGACCTCCTCAGGTCGGTCCAGAAGTCGGCCGTACATCTGGAGATGCGAGACGGCTATGGCGTCGACGACGAGACCAAGGACTTCGCCGAGTGGAGGCAGGGGCACCGACTGAACTCGGACGACCGGGCTTCCTGGTGGCGCCCCTGGCTCGACCAGGCAAGCATCTGATCTCGCCCTCCCGGGAAACGACTTCTGGCTGCTCGACGGGAAGCTGGTCCAGTTCAGCATCTTCGACGGGGTCGGCCGCTGGGTCCACACCGACCGAACCGACGACCCCGCCGTAGCCGCCCGCTGCGCGGCGGCCTTCGAAGCAGTGTGGGAACGCGGCATCCCGCACGAGAAATACACCGTCTGAATCACCGGCCGGTCGTCGAGGCAACGGGACGAGCCCCGGCCGATCGGCCGGGGCTCGTCTCGTCCATTGGCCCAGTGTCCGCCCGGGATCTTCCCGGGAATTCCCCGGTATGACACCCGGGAGAGGCCCGAAAGCGGGTCCGAACGGACCGGAGGCGGTCACCTGAGAAGGGTGGTGACCCTGCGCAACCCCGCTACGGCAGGTTGCGGGCCATCACAATGCGCTGGACCTGGTTCGTGCCCTCGTAGATCTGGGTGATCTTCGCGTCGCGCATCATGCGCTCCACCGGGTAGTCCCGCGTGTAGCCGTAGCCGCCCAGGAGCTGGACGGCGTCCGTGGTGACCTCCATGGCGACGTCGGAGGCGAAGCACTTGGCCGCCGCGCCGAAGAAGGTGAGGTCGCCGTCGACGCGCTCGGACTTGGCGGCGGCCGCGTAGGTGAGCTGGCGGGCCGCCTCCAGCTTCATCGCCATGTCCGCCAGCATGAACTGGATGCCCTGGAAGTCCGCGATCGGCTTGCCGAACTGCTTGCGCTCCTGGACGTACCCCTTGGCGTAGTCCAGCGCGCCCTGGGCGATGCCGAGCGCCTGGGCCGCGATCGTGATGCGCGTGTGGTCCAGGGTCTTCATCGCGGTGGCGAAGCCCGTGCCCTCCTCGCCGATCATGCGGTCGGCGGGGATGCGGACGTTGTCGAGGTAGACCTCGCGGGTCGGGGAGCCCTTGATGCCGAGCTTCTTCTCCGGGGCGCCGAAGGAGACGCCCTCGTCGGACTTCTCCACGACGAACGCCGAGATGCCCTTGGAGCGCTTGGCCGGGTCGGTGACCGCCATGACCGTGTAGTACTCGGAGACGCCCGCGTTGGTGATCCAGCGCTTCACGCCGTTGAGGACCCAGAAGTCGCCGTCGCGCACGGCCTTGGTCTTCATGCCGGCCGCGTCGGAGCCGGCGTCCGGCTCGGAGAGCGCGTACGAGAACATCGCGTCGCCCTTGGCGAGCGGGCCCAGGTACTTGGCCTTCAGCTCCTCGGAACCGGAGAGGATCACCGGGAGCGAGCCGAGCTTGTTGACGGCCGGGATCAGGGAGGAGGAGGCGCAGGCGCGGGCCACCTCCTCGATCACGATGACCGTGGCGAGCGCGTCCGCACCCGCGCCGCCGTACTGCTCCGGGACGTGGACGGCGTGCAGGTCCGAGGCGACCAGGGCGTCCAGCGCCTCCTGCGGGAAGCGGCTCTCCTCGTCGACCGCGGCGGCGAAGGGGGCGATCTTCGTCTCGGCGAGCGAACGGATGGTCTCCCGGAGCATGTCGTGCTCCTCGGCCGGACGGTACAGGTCGAAATCGGTCGAACCCGCCAAGACGCTCACTCCCCAGATGCTAACTACCGTTAAGTAACTCAATTTTAGTGCGGAAGCCCCGGGACGGCATATGTGAGTGCCACGTGAGCTTGGTGACAGGGGTCGGGCAAACGGCTGGATAAGGGGCGGATCGAGCGGGGAGATCCGGGGTTCCCGTCCGCGACTATGCTCGGTTCGCACGTCTATCCGCACCTTCCAGGAGCACCCATGGCCCTCAGGATCACTGTGATCGGCACCGGCTATCTCGGCGCCACCCATGCCGCGGCCATGGCCGAGCTGGGCTTCGAGGTCCTCGGGCTCGACGTCGTACCGGAGAAGGTCGAGCTGCTCTCCCGCGGCCGGGTGCCGATGTACGAGCCGGGGTTGGAGGACATGCTCCGCAAGCATGTCGCTGGCATCGAAGGGTCCACCGGGCGGCTGCGCTTCACCACCTCCTGGGACGAGGTCGGGGAGTTCGGGGACGTGCACTTCGTCTGCGTGAACACTCCGCAGAAGCACGGCGAGTACGCGTGCGACATGAGTCACGTCGACAGCGCCTTCGAGTCCCTCGCCCCCCGGCTCACCCGGCCCGCTCTCGTCGTCGGCAAGTCGACCGTCCCCGTGGGCTCCGCCGCCCGCCTCGCCGCCCGGCTCGCGGAGCTGGCCCCGGTGGGCGCGGACGCCGAGCTGGCCTGGAACCCGGAGTTCCTCCGCGAGGGCTTCGCCGTCGACGACACCCTGCACCCCGACCGGATCGTCGTCGGCGTCGAGAGCGAGCGGACCGAGAAGCTGCTCCGCGAGGTGTACGCCGTGCCGGTCGGGGAGGGGTCCCCGTTCGTCGTCACGGACTTTCCCACCGCCGAGCTCGTGAAGACCTCCGCCAACTCCTTCCTCGCCACCAAGATCTCCTTCATCAACGCCATGGCCGAGGTCTGCGAGGCCGCCGACGGGGACGTCGTGAAGCTCGCCGAGGCCATCGGGTACGACGACCGGATCGGGAAGAAGTTCCTGCGGGCCGGGATCGGGTTCGGCGGCGGCTGTCTGCCCAAGGACATCCGGGCCTTCATGGCGCGCGCCGGCGAGCTGGGCGCGGACCAGGCGCTCACCTTCCTCCGCGAGGTCGACTCCATCAACATGCGCCGCCGCGGCCACATGGTCGAGCTGGCCCGCGAGGCCGTGGGCGGCGGCTCGTTCCTCGGCAAGCGGGTGGGCGTCCTGGGGGCCGCGTTCAAGCCGGACTCCGACGACGTACGCGACTCCCCCGCGCTCAACGTCGCCGGGCAGATCCACCTCCAGGGCGGCCAGGTGACCGTCTTCGACCCGAAGGGGATGGACAACGCCCGGCGGCTGTTCCCGACGCTCGGTTACGCCGACTCCGCACGGGAGGCCGTGCGCGGCGCGGACGTGGTGCTGCACCTGACGGAGTGGCGCGAGTTCCGCGAGCTGGACCCGGCCGAGCTGGGCGACGCGGTGTCCCGGCGGATCATCCTGGACGGGCGCAACGCCCTGGACAGTGCGGTGTGGCGCGAGGCCGGGTGGACGTACCGGGCGATGGGGCGTCCGAGGGCCTGAGGGGCGGAGGGCCTGAGGGGCGGAGGCCGTATCCCGGGGTGCCGTCCTGTTGCCCCGGGTGCTGTCCTGTTGTCGCGGCTTGCTCGTGAGGCGCGAGCTTGAGCGCTGTCACAACGTGTCGTGGCGGACCGTGAGGAAGGCTGCTCGAACCGGCGGACGAACGCTGCTGCCGGAAGGGCTCCGGCTCGTTCTCCGTGACGCGTGCACAGTGGGTGATCTTCTAAGGAACCCGGTGGGCCCGGCCTCTGGACGCGGAGGCCGGAAGCGGGCGTTCCGGGTGTACGCCGGTCCGGCGGGGTATCCGTTCTGCCTCTGCCCGTTAGCCAGGGGGCGACTTCCGGCCGTGGCCGGAAAAGGGTGTGCGGATCAGGTGGACGGTTGACAGGGTGGGATCATGGACGACTTCTCGTACGACTCCGGCCCCGGCTCCCAGGCCGGCTCAGGCTCCGATGCCGATGCCGGTCCTGGTGCCGGGGGTCCTGGTGCCGGGGGTCCTGGTGCCGGGTGCAGGTCCGGCGGGCCCGGGGGCACGGACTGGGTCACCACCCCCATCACCGCCCCTCTGCTGCGCGGCGCGCTCGACCTGGAGCGCACCGAGCACGGCCTCCTCCCCCACCGGCTGCCCGCCCGCGCTCGGGCCCAGTGCGCCGACGAGCAGCTGGCCCAGGCGGAGTCCCAGCCCTCCGGCGTACGGCTGGTGTTCCGCACCGAGGCCACCGTCGTGGAGCTGGACACCCTGCGCACCGTCATGGGCTACCGCGGCGTCCCGCCCCGCCCGGACGGCGCGTACGACCTGCACGTCGACGGGCGGCCGGCCGGGCGGGCCACGGGGAGCGGCGGCAAGGTGCTGATGGTCGACCTGGCGGACGGCTCCCGGGAGACGATCCCCGGGCCGGTCGGCACCGTCCGGTTCGACGGGCTGCCCGGCCGGGAGAAGGTCGTCGAGGTCTGGCTGCCGTACAACGAGATCACCGAACTGGTCGCCCTGCGCACCGACGCCCCCGTCGAGGCCGTCGAGCCGGGCGGGCGGCGGGTGTGGCTGCACCACGGCAGTTCGATCAGCCACGGTTCCAGCGCGGAGAGCGCCGCCACGACGTGGCCCGCCCTCGCCGCCGCAGCGGGAGGCGTGGAACTGGTCAACCTCGGCTTCGGCGGCAGCGCCCTGCTCGACCCGTTCACCGCCCGCGCCATGCGGGACACCCCCGCCGATCTGATCAGCGTCAAGATCGGCATCAATCTGGTCAACCTCGACCTGATGCGGCTGCGCGCCTTCGGCCCGGCCGTGCACGGGTTCCTCGACACCATCCGCGAAGGGCACCCCACCGCGCCGCTGGTGGTGCTCTCGCCCGTCCACTGCCCCGCCCAGGAGGACACCCCGGGGCCCGCGGCCCCGGACTTCAGCGACGGGAAGATGGAGTTCAAGGCCATGGGCGACCCGGCGGAGGTGCCCCTCGGGAAGCTGACGCTGCGGGTCATCCGCAGGGAGCTCGCCCGCATCGTGGAGCAGCGCGCGGCCGACGACCCGTGGTTGTCCTACGTGGACGGCCTCCGCCTCTACGGCGCGGCCGACTTCGCCGAGCTCCCGCTCCCCGACCAGCTCCACCCGGACGCCGCCGGCCACCGCCGCATGGGCGAGCGCTTCGGCGCGCTCGCCTTCGGGGCGGGAGGACCGTTCGCCGCCCCGAACACCCCCTAGCGGATGCCCCGCCCGTCCAGCTCCGTGATCGTCGCGTGGGACGGGCCGCGCGTGCTCTGCTCGTCGCGGGCCACGGCTTCCGCGTCGCGCAGCACCCGTACGGCGTTCCGCCAGGTCAGCTTGGCGAGGTCGCCCTCCGACCAGTTACGGCGCAGGAGTTCGGCGATCAGGTTCGGGTAGCCGGAGACGTCCTCCAGGCCGCGCGGGGTGAACGCCGTGCCGTCGTAGTCGCCGCCGATGCCGATGTGGTCGACGCCCGCGACCTCGCGCATGTGGTCGAGGTGGTCCGCGATGGTGGACACCGTGGCCTCGGGGCGGGGGTGGGCCGCCTCGAAGTCCTCGTGGATGCGCATCGCCTGCGGGGTGGTGTCCAGGTGGTGGAGGCCGTGCTCGCGCATGTTGCGGTCGGCGGCCAGGGTCCAGGCGACGGCCTCGGGCAGCACGAACTTCGGGACGAAGGTCGCCATCGCGACGCCGCCGTTGGCCGGGAGCGCCGCGAGCACGTCGTCGGGGATGTTGCGCGGGTGGTCACAGACGGCACGGGCCGAGGAGTGCGAGAAGATCACCGGCGCGGTGCTGGTGGTGAGCGCGTCGCGCATGACGCCGTCCGCCACGTGGCTGAGGTCGACCAGCATGCCGACGCGGTTCATCTCGCGGACGACCTCGTGGCCGAAGGCGGAGAGGCCGCCCAGACGCCGGATGTCCGTGGCGCTGTCGGCCCACTCGATGTTGTCGTTGTGGGTGAGCGTCATATAGCGGACGCCCAGCTCGTGCAGGGCGCGCAGGGTGCCCAGCGAGTTGTTGATGGAGTGGCCGCCCTCGGCGCCCATCAGGGAGGCGATGCGGCCCTCGGCGCGGGCCTTCTCCAGGTCGTCGGCGGTGAGCGCGCGCCGCAGGTGCGTGGGATAGCGGGCGATCAGCTCGGCGACGACGTCGATCTGCTCCAGCGTGGCGCTGACCGCCGCGTCGCCGGTCAGGTCGGTGCGCACGTACACCGACCAGAACTGGCCGCCGACCCCGCCGGCCCGCAGCCGGTTCAGGTCGGTGTGGAGGAAGCCGCGCTGGTCGGCGGCGATGTCCCGGACGTCGAGGTCGTAGCCGACCTGTTCGCGCAGGGCCCAGGGGAGGTCGTTGTGGCCGTCCACGACGGGGTGGGCGGCGAGGAGCTCGTGCGCGCGGGCGAGGTGGTCCACAGGGCGCTGGTCCACGGTGTGCCCTACTTTCCGAAGCCGAAGGAGTCGGACCCCTGAACCTTGGCCCGCAGGCGCTTGCCCTTCTCCGTGGCCTGGGCGTTCAGCTCCCCGAGGAACTCGCCCATCCGCTCCTGGAGCGCCGGGTCGTGCGCGGCCAGGATCCGTGCGGCCAGCAGGCCCGCGTTGCGCGCGCCGCCGACCGAGACGGTGGCCACCGGCACCCCGGCGGGCATCTGGACGATGGAGAGCAGGCTGTCCATGCCGTCCAGGTACTTCAGCGGCACCGGGACGCCGATGACCGGCAGCGGGGTGACGGAGGCCAGCATTCCGGGGAGCGCCGCAGCGCCGCCCGCGCCCGCGACGATCGCCTTCAGACCGCGGCCGGCCGCGTCCTCGCCGTACGCGATCATCTCGTGCACCATGCGGTGGGCGGAGACGACGTCGACCTCGTACGGGATCTCGAACTCGTCGAGCGCCTTGGCCGCCGCCTCCATCACGGGCCAGTCGGAGTCCGAGCCCATCACGATGCCGACGAGGGGGGCGGCCGGTGCGGAGGGGGATGTCATTCGGTGATCGTTCCTCGCAGGTAGTCGGCCGCGTGCCGGGCGCGCTCCCGCACGTCCGCCAGGTCGTCGCCGTAGGTGTTGACGTGGCCGACCTTGCGGCCGGGCTTCACGTCCTTTCCGTACATGTGGATCTTGAGCTGGGGGTCGCGGGCCATGCAGTGCAGATACGCCTGGTACATGTCCGGGTAGTCGCCGCCCAGGACGTTGCACATGACCGTCCAGGGGGCGCGCGGGCGCGGGTCGCCCAGCGGCAGGTCGAGGACGGCCCGTACGTGGTTGGCGAACTGGGACGTGATCGCCCCGTCCTGCGTCCAGTGGCCGGAGTTGTGCGGGCGCATCGCCAGCTCGTTGACCAGGATGCGACCGTCACGGGTCTCGAACAGCTCGACCGCGAGGTGTCCGACGACACCGAGCTCGGCGGCGATGCGGAGCGCGAGCTGCTGGGCCTCGCCGGCCAGCTGCTCGGACAGGTCGGGGGCCGGGGCGATCACCGTGTCGCAGACGCCGTCGACCTGGACGGACTCCACGACCGGGTAGGCCACGGCCTGGCCGTGCGGCGAGCGGACGATGTTCGCCGCCAGCTCCCGTACGAAGTCGACCTTCTCCTCCGCGAGCACCGGGACCCCCGCGCGGAACGGATCGGCCGCGTCCGCCTCGGAGCGGACCACCCACACGCCCTTGCCGTCGTACCCGCCGCGCACGGTCTTGAGGATGACCGGGAAGCCCCCGGCCTCCCGCGCGAACGCGGCGGCGTCGGCGGGGTCGGCGACGATGCGGTTACGGGGGCAGGGCGCGCCGATCTCCGCGAGCTTCGCGCGCATCACCCCCTTGTCCTGCGCGTGCACCAGGGCGTCGGGGCCGGGGCGCACGGGGATGCCGTCCGCCTCCAGGGCCCGCAGATGCTCGGTGGGCACGTGCTCGTGGTCGAAGGTGATCACGTCGCAGCCCCGCGCGAAGGCGCGCAGCGTGTCCAGGTCGCGATAGTCGCCGATGACGACCTCGCTGACCACCTGGGCCGCCGAGTCCTGGGGCGTGTCACTGAGGAGCTTGAATTTCAGGCCGAGGGGGATGCCCGCCTCGTGGGTCATACGGGCGAGCTGACCGCCGCCGACCATGCCGACTACCGGGAACGTCACACCCCCAGGGTATCGGGCGCGCCGGTGCGCCCGGGACGCCGTCCGGGGACCGTGCCCGGCCGCGCTCCGAGGGCTGCCCCGGTGATCTCCCGACCGTCCCCCGGGGCCGCCCCCGGTGACCTCCCGACCCCACCCCCGGTGACCTTCCCGCCGTCCCCGAGAGCCGCCCCCGGTGATCTCCCGACCGCCCCCGAGGGCCGCCCCTCGGTGAACTCCCCGCCGTCACGGGGACACCACACGGGCATCACACGGGAGGGCTGGTTAGCATGACCAAGTTGACGGAACCCAGTCGACGCCATCGAACGAACGGACTGAGCGATCACCATGAGCGAACGGGGCGCACTGCGGACCCGGCTTGATCTGCTGGCCCGGGAGGTCGCCAAGTTCGGCGTGGTCGGCGCACTGGGCCTGCTGGTCAACATGGGGGCCTTCAACCTGATCCGGCACACCACGGATCTCCCCGTGGTCCGGGCGAGCCTGCTGGCGACCTTCGTCGCCGTCCTCTTCAACTACGTGGGCTACCGCTACTGGACCTACCGGGACCGCGACAAGACCGGCCGGACCCGCGAGCTGACCCTCTTCCTGCTGTTCAGCGCGGTGGGCGCGGTGATCGAGAACGGGGTGCTGTACCTGGCGACGTACGCCTTCGGCTGGAACACCCCGGTCCAGAGCAACGTGTTCAAGATCGTCGGCATCGGGATCGCCACCCTCTTCCGCTTCTGGTCCTACCGGACCTGGGTCTTCAAGACCCTCCCCGCAGAGGAGGCCGTGCCGCCGAGCACGGAACGATTTCTCGAGCAGCGACGGCCGGCGGAGAACGTGACGGTGACCGCGGAGCCGGACCCCGTACGCAACTGACCCTCCCCCTCGCACGCTCGTGCTCGCGGGGACCGTGACCGCGGAAACCGTGACCGCAGAGACCGTGCTCGCAGAAACCGTGCTCGCAAAGACCGTGACGGTGGCCGCGGAGCCGTGCCCCGTACGCGACCGGCCCTCGCCCCGCACCCTCGCGCTCAGCGCACCGGGCGTTCCGGGTCCTTGCGGTCCAGCGGGGTGCGGCTGAGGAAGAGCGCGAACACCGCCGGGTGCTGCTGGAGCAGTTCCAGCCGGCCGCCGTCCGCCTCCGCGAGGTCCCGGGCGACGGCCAGGCCGATGCCGGTGGAGTTGCGGCCGCTGATCGTCCGCTCGAAGATCCGCGCGCCCAGCTCGGCGGGGACGCCGGGGCCCTCGTCGGTGACCTCGATGACCACCTGGTTGCCGGTGACGCGGGTGCGCAGGGCGACGGTGCCGCCGCCGTGCATGAGGGAGTTCTCGATCAGCGCGGCGAGGACCTGGGCGACCGCGCCCGGGGTGCCGACCGCCCGCAGCCCCTGTTTGCCCGAGCGGACCAGCGCGCGGCCCGTGGAGCGGTAGGCGGGCCGCCACTCCTCGATCTGCTGCTTGATGACCTCGTCCAGATCGAAGACGACGGCGGAGCCGGTGCGCGGGTCCCGGGAGTTGGTGAGCAGCCGCTCGACGACGTCGGTGAGGCGCTCGACCTGGGTGAGCGCGATGTTCGCCTCCTCCTTCACCGTCTCCGGGTCGTCGGTCACCGAGATCTCCTCGAGTCGCATGGAGAGCGCGGTCAGCGGCGTACGCAGCTGGTGCGAGGCGTCCGCCGCGAGCCGCCGCTCGGCGGTCAGCATCCGGGCGATCCGCTCGGCGGAGGCGTCCAGGACGTCCGCGACCCGGTCCAGTTCGGGCACCCCGTACCGCTTGTGGCGCGGGCGGGGGTCGCCGGAGCCGAGGCGTTCGGCGGTCTCCGCGAGGTCGGTGAGCGGGGAGGCGAGCCGGTTGGCCTGGCGTACGGCGAGGAGCACGGCGGAGATGATCGCGAGCAGCGCCACCGCGCCGATGATCAGGAGCGTGCGCCCGACCTCGCGGGTGACGGCCGAGCGGGACTCCTCGACGGTGACCTTCTCGCCCTGCTCGCCGGTCTCGGTGGCGCGCAGCACGCTGTCCGTGGGGCGTTCGCCGACGGTGATGGGGGCCCGGCCCGGGATCTCGATCAGCGCGAACCGGGCGGGGTCGATCTGCTCGGACAGCACCCCGGCGTTGATCACCTCGTCGCCCATCAGCCGGCTGTCGACCACGCTGATCAGCCGCAGCGCCTCGGATTCGACGCTCTCCTGGGCGCTGGCGCTGATCGTGCGGGTCTCCACGATGACCAGGGAGACGCCGAAGACGGAGATGACCACGAGCACCACGGCGAGCGTGGAGTTGATCAGCCGGCGGCGCACGGCCGCCGACTCGGTTCCTGTACGTCGTCAAGGTGCATGGGTGCTTCGTACGTCAGCTCTTCTCGAACCGGAAGCCGACGCCCCGGACGGTGGCGATGTAACGGGGATTGGCGGCGTCGTCGCCCAGTTTCTTGCGGAGCCAGGAGATGTGCATGTCGAGGGTCTTGGTGGAGGACCACCAGGTGGTGTCCCAGACCTCGCGCATCAGCTGGTCGCGGGTGACGACCCGGCCGGCGTCCCGGACCAGGACCCGCAGCAGGTCGAACTCCTTCGCGGTGAGCTGGAGTTCCTCCTCGCCCATCCAGGCCCGGTGCGACTCGACGTCGATCCGGACGCCGTGGGTCGCGGGCTGCGGGACGGACTCGGCGGCCCCGCGGCGGAGCAGGGCGCGGACCCGGGCGAGGAGTTCGGCGAGGCGGAAGGGCTTGGTGACGTAGTCGTCGGCCCCGGCGTCGAGGCCGACCACGGTGTCGACCTCGTCGGCGCGGGCCGTCAGCACCAGGATCGGGATGGTCTGCCCGTCCGCGCGGAGCCGGCGGGCGACTTCGAGGCCGTCCATCCCCGGCAGCCCCAGATCGAGCACGACCAGGTCGACGCCGCCCTTGAGTCCGGCGTCGAGCGCGGTCGGACCGTCCTGGCGGACTTCGACCTCGTAACCCTCCCGACGCAGTGCGCGGGCCAGCGGCTCCGAGATGGATGCGTCGTCCTCGGCGAGCAGTACACGGGTCATGGACTGATGGTAGTCCGGCCGGGGCGTCCGGAGTGAGGTCCCGACCAGAGCCTGCGGGTCAGGGCCACAAAGAGGTCAAGGACCTTTGAATATGGGAGCCTGGTTCCACTACCGCCTGTGATCCATCTCTCAAGTCCTTCCATATGCCGCTGTGTCGTGTCGTATGGTGTCCCGACGCCTGTTGCACTACTGAAGGACCTTTGGGCCGCTATGAGCGCCAAGGGTCTCTTCTGTGTGTTGGGCCGGTTCGCGCCGGCCCGTGTTGAGTGAATGACCTGTGAGCCGGGCCCGGAGCGTGAGGATGCGCCCCGGGTGTGGATCCCGACGCGGTACTTCCCCGCCCCGCCGCCGAACGCTCCGACCGGAGCCCGGCCCCGGGGCGAGTCCCCCTCAGGCGTGGGGATGGGGTGCGGCCGCGCCGGTGCCGGCTACCCCCCACCGGGCGCGCACCGCTCACGAGGCGAGCGCGTCCCGACCAGCAAGGATCGACCATGGCGTCCAGCCTGACGAAGGACTCGGCCAGTTCGGGCGAGAAGACCTTCTTCGGCCACCCCCGCGGTTTGGCCACCCTCTTCATGACCGAGATGTGGGAGCGGTTCAGCTTCTACGGCATGAAGGCGCTGCTTCCGCTCTATCTGATCGCGCCCGGTGGGCTCGACATGAAGCCCACCACCGCGACGGCGATCTTCTCGGTCTACCTGTCGCTGGTGTACCTGCTCGCGATGCCCGGCGGCTGGTTCGGCGACCGGGTCTGGGGCCCGCGCAAGACCGTCGCCATCGCCGGCGGCATCATCATGATCGGCCACCTGACCCTGGCTCTGCCCTCCGAGGGCACGTTCTTCGCCGGTCTGGGCCTGGTGGCGGTCGGATCGGGTCTGCTGAAGTCCAACATCTCGACGATGGTGGGCCACCTCTACGACGGCCCGGAAGACCCGCGCCGCGACGGTGGCTTCACGATCTTCTACATGGGCATCAACATGGGCGCCTTCGTGGCGCCGCTGCTCATCGGGACCGTGGGCGAGAAGGTCGACTGGCACCTCGGGTTCGCCCTCGCCGCGGTCGGCATGGGGCTCGGCCTGGTCCAGTTCCTGCTCGGCACCCGCCACCTGGCCGAGCGCAGCCTCGTCGTACCGAAGCCGCTGTCCGCCGAAGAGCGTTCGTCCACGCTGCGCAAGTCGATGATCTGGCTGGCCGTCGCCGCCGTCTTCTACATCATCTCGGTCGTCACCGGCGTCTACACGCTGAACTGGCTGCTGGTCCCGATCACCGTCGCGGGTCTCGTGATCCCGGTCGTGGTGCTGACGCGCATCCGGCGCGACAAGGACCTGAGCCAGGCCGAGCAGTCGAAGATGTCCGCGTACATCTGGTTCTTCGTCGCCGCCGCCATCTTCTGGATGATCTACGACCAGGGCGCCTCGACCGTCGCGATCTTCGCCGAGACCTCGGCCGAGAACAGCGTCTTCGGCTGGAACTTCCCGGTCTCCTGGTACCAGTCGGTCAACCCGGTCCTGATCATGGCGCTGGCCCCGGTCTTCGCCGCCTTCTGGCTGGCCCTGAACCGGCGCGGCAAGGAGCCGAGCACGATCGTGAAGTTCAGCTCCGGCCTGGTGCTGGTCGGTGCGTCGTTCTTCCTCTTCCTGATGCCGCTGACGGTCGCGGGCGACGGCCACAAGGCCGCCGCGATGTGGCTGGTCGCCGTCTACTTCATCCAGACCGTGGCCGAGCTGACGCTCTCGCCGGTGGGTCTGTCGGTGACCACGAAGATGGCTCCGGCCAAGTACGCCAGCCAGATGATGGGCGTGTGGTTCCTCGCCGTCACCGCCGGCGACTGCGTCACGGGGCTGCTCTCCATCGCCGGTGTGGAGCTCAACGGCACCGGGGTGGTCGGCCTGGAGGCGACGCTCGCGGTGGCCGCCGGTGTCGCGATCTTCATGTACCGCGGCAGGGTCAAGCAGCTCATGGGGCAGGTCCACTGACGACGCCCTGACCGCGTGGCCAAGGGCCGCCGCACCGGATGTCCTTCCGGTGCGGCGGCCCTTCGCCGTGCGGGCCCGCGCCTCAGCGCGTGGAGCGCAGCCTCCGCCACGGGGTGAACGTGAACACCGCGCCGCCCAGCAGGATCGCCGTACCGGCGACCAGGCCCAGCGCCCGCAGGACGCCGTCGCCCTCGGCCCCGGTGGCGGCCAGGCCACCGCCGGAGTCCGTGCCTCCGGAGCTCGTGCCGCCGGAGCCCGAACCACCGCCGGACGCCGCGCCGCCGCTGCCGCCGGACGCGCCGCCCGGCTGCGCGGAGGTGTCCAGCTCCAGGGAGACCGCGACCCCGGCGGGCGGGGTGCAGGTCGTCGTCGTACCGGCGGCCATCACCGTCAGGACGCCGGGGCTGAGAGTGGACTTGCCGCTCGCGCCGGGCTTGTACGTGCCGGTGAGGTCCGGGATCTCGATCGGGGCCCCGGTCTTGATGACCTCCTTGTTGAGCGGTCCCTCGACCTTGACGGAGCCCTTGTCGGCCCCGCCGAGCTTGACGTCCATGGACGGCTTGACCTGGTCGGCCGGGATGTCGATCGGGCTGTCCATCACGGACTTGGCGAACTCCACGGTCAGGTCGTAGGCCCCTCCGCTCTTTCTGGCGCTGATCCGGACCGGCGAGGTGGCGTTCTTGTCCCCGATGGGGGTCTTGCAGGCGTAGGCGACGGAGACTTCCCTGCCGGGGAAGTCGGTCTCGCCGCCGCTGCCGCCGGTGCTGTTGCCACCGGTGCTGCCGCCGCTGGTGCTGTTGCCGCTGGTGCTGTTGCCGCCGGAGTCGGTTCCTCCGGATGTGGTCCCACCCGTCGTGGCGCCTCCGGCGTCGGTCCCGCCCGTCGTCGTACCGCCGGAGTCCGTGCCGCCCGATGTGGTCGTGCCGCCGGATGTGGTCGTGCCCCCCAAGGTGGTCGTGCCGCCGGTGGTGGAGCCCCCCTCCGTCACCTTGATCGTCGCGCCCGGCCGGACCGTCTCCTTCGGGGCGCACTTGGTGTCCGTGGAGATCGGCTTGGACACGTTGATGCTGTACGCACCCGGGGTCAGCGTGATCTCCCCGGCCTTCTCCAGCTTCAGCCTGGCCGTCATGTCCGGCAGCAGCATGGGGCTGTTCTTGGGGATGGGCGGGTTCTGCCGGGGGCCCTCCAGCTTGAGCTCACCGCTCGCCGCGCCGCCCAGCGTGATCGTCCCGGTCGGCTTCACCGTGTCCTTGCCCAGGTCCAGCACGTCCGGGTTCTTGGACGCGGCCTCGACCGTCTTCCAGACGACCTCGATCTCGTCGCCGACCTTCGCCTCGGCCGGTGCGGTCAGCTGGACCTTCGTGGTGCCCTGGACCGCGGGCAGCCCCGAGATGGGCGGCGGCACGCACTCCGTCGCGTAACTGACCTCGGCGGCCTGTGCCGGGCTCGCGGCCAGCACGATGCCCGCTCCGCCGAGCATGAGCGCGACTCCGGCCGCGCTCATCCTCCGTTGTGTGTCCACGCTTGTCCCTTCGTCGTGGGTGGGGGTGGGTTCTCCGGCGGTGCGGAACGCCGGTTCTGTGACGGTGCGGAATCCGGGGTGAACCACGGCAGCGCGGCCAGGGTCGGGGGCTGGGCCCGGGCCTGCGTCCGGCCGGCGCGCGTCTTCGTGGCGGGCGACGGCCCCGTACGGTGCGCGTGGCGGGCCGCCGGTCCGGCGGGGCGGGGGCGGACCTTGTCCACGACCGCCATGCCGGTACGGAAGACGGCGGCCGGGACGACCAGGCAGAGCAGCACCCAGAAGAGCGTGACGCCCCACGGGCGGCTCACCCCCCACGGCTGCTCGGCCAGCACCTTCGTCCCGTACCGCAGGGAGACCTGGTAGTCGCCGTGCGCGCCGGCGGACAGTTCGACCGGCAGCGTGATCTGCGCCCTGCCGCCGGGCGCGACCGTGCCGCGCCACTCGCGTTCCTCCCACTGCGGGGCGTAGACGCCGTGCGCCGTGCCGACCTCGAAGACGGGGTCCTCGACGGGGTCGGCGCCGAGGTTGCCGACCGTGAACACCAACTGCCGTACGGGCGGGGCCCCGAACCAGGTGAGGAGCGAACTCTCGCCCTCCAGACGGGTGGTGGCCAGCACCGCGAGCCTGCCGCCCTCGGTCCGCTCCGGCAGTGCGGCCGTCGGGTGGCCCGCCACCGTGAACACCGCGTCGGTCATGGCCTGTTGACCTGTCACCGTGGCGACGTGCACCACGCAGGGGCAGGGCTTCGGCGGTTCCGCCACCGGCAGCTTCTTGCCGAAGGCGCCCTTCTCGTCGGTGGTGACGGCCCGACCGTCCGCGTTGGCGCAGGAGTTGGTGCCGCCGATCACGCCGCGTTCCGGGGTGGACTGGCCGCAGATCAGCAGCATCAGCAGCGCGTCCGGCCGCCAGCCCGCGCCCCTGACGGTGATCTCACCGCCCTTGCCCGCCTCCTTCTTGGACAGGCGGACGGACGGGTCGCCCTCGGCCGCCCCCGCGCCGGGGGCGGGCAGGACCAGGAGGACGGCCAGCAGGGCGAGGAGCAGGAGGACGGGCCGCGCGGTGCGCGGGGCGGCCCCGGGGTACTGCTGCGTCACGATGTCGCTCCCGCCTTCGCCAAGGGCCTTGTCGTCGCGCCCGGTTGCGGTACGTCTCCGATGGCCGCCCCGGTCGTCGGCGGCTCGCGCCGGTCGCGCCGCCGCCGGTACACCGCCGCCCCGAGCCCGGCCAGGACGCCGAGCGCCAACAGCCCGCCTCCGGCGACCGGAACCACCGGGACGTACGTCGCCGAGGCCGCGGCCTCACCCCGCGCCCCGCCCTCCGCCGCGACCCGCAGCCGTACGGTGACCGCGTCCAACGCCGGTGCGTCGGCCCAGGGTTCGGTGAGCTCGACACGGCGGCCGGGCCCGAGCTCCAGGGGCAGGGGCCGGGCCGGGCGGTCCAGCAGCAGGCCGAACACCCCGTCCGCGCGCACGGCCAGCCGGGGCCGCAGGGGCGTGTTGCCCCGGTTGACCAGGGCGTACCGGATCGTCCGCCCGGACACCTCGACGTCCTCCACGGTGAGCGCCGCCAGCGTGGGACCGCCGACCCGCACCCGTACCGGCACCCGCCTCTCCTCGCCCCCGCCGGCCGCGACGATCTCCCCCGCGACGTCACCGGGGACCGCGCCGCCCGGCACGGCGAGGGCGAACGGCACGTCGGCGCGGGTCCGGGACGGCACGGTGACGGTCCCGGCGGCGAACCGGAGCCACGCCCCGGCCGGGCCGCCGCCCCGCAGCCGTACGGTCAGCGGGGTGCGGGCGTGGTTGGTCACCGACAGCCGGTCCTGGAGCACCGCGGCGGGGCCGCCCTCCAGGTAGACGTACGGCCGGGCGTCCCGCCCGGTGCTGCCGCCGCCCGCGGGCCGGGCCGTCCAGCCCGCCGGGGCCCCGGGGCCGTCGTGGGCCGCCGCCGGAGGGGCGACGAGCAGCGCCAGGAGCAGGGCGACGAGCAGGCGTACGCGGGGTGTCGACGGCAACATGGGCGGCTCCCTCACACTGGCGGTTCCGGCGGTCAGCCCGTGGGGCGCTGTCCTCGCCGAGTCAGCCAGAGGACTCCGGCCGCTCCGGTCAGCAGCACGGTCCCGCCGAGCGTGCCGAGCGCGACCGCCGAGTCGAGGGGGCCGGTCTTCGGCAGTTCGCCGCCGCCGGAGGCTCCGCCCGTGGAGCCGCCCGTGGCGCTGCCCCCGGTCGAGCCGCCGCCGGTCGAACCGCCCCCCGTGGAACCGCTCGTGGAGCCGCCCGAGCCTCCGGCGCCTTGGACGTCGAGTTGCAGGGACGGGCCGGGGCCGTTCTTGGGCGTACAGGTCGTGGTCGTACCGAGCGCCTTGATGGTGAGCACCCCGGCGGTGAAGGTGACCTTGCCGCTCTTCTTCGGGGTGTACGTCCCCGACAAGTCACTGATCTTGATAGGGGTGTTGGCCGGAATCGCCTCGGCGTTCGCCGGGCCGGAGACCTGGACCTTCCCCTTCTCCGCACCGCCCAGCTCGATCACGGCACTCGGGTTCATCGCCCCCTTGCCCAGCTCGACGGGGCTGGAGGAGACGCCCTTCTGGAAGGACATGGTGAGCCGGTATCCGCCGCCGCTCTTCACGCCCTTGATGTCGATGGGCGAGACGGCTCCCTTGGGCCCGATCGGCGTCTCGCACTGGTAGTTCACGTCCACGACCTCGGCGTGGGCGGCGGGCGCGGCCAGCAGGACCACCGATCCCGCCAGCACCGCCGAACCCGCCAGCGCGGCCGTGAGCCCGGCAGTCCGCCCGGCCCTCCGTGCGGTCGCGAGCCCGGCAGTCCGCCCGGCCCTCCGTGCGGTCGCGAGCCCGGCAGTCCGCGCAGTCGTCCGCGCGAGAGTTGTCCGCTTCTGGTTCGACACCTCGTGTTCCCCTCATGCGGGACGTCGCCGCGCGCCACCATCCGTACGGGCGCAGGTTACTGACGACACATCAGATTGGGCGCTCAAGGTACGCCCGGGGCCTGATGGAGGGAAGACAAAGAGCGCGCCGGATCGGCGCGCTCTTGCGGTGCGGGATGTCTCGGCGGGGCGAGGGGTCACGCGGGGGCGGCGAGCTCCGCCCAGACGGTCTTGCCCGGCGTCTCCGGCGTACGCTGCACGCCCCAGTCCATGCAGAGGCGCTGCACGATGAACATGCCGTGCCCGCCGGGGCGGCCGGCGCGGTGCGGTGTACGGGGAGCGGGCTGGCCGGCCCCCCGGTCGACGACCTCGACCCGCAGCGCCTTGGGCGTGCGGCCGATGCGCAGCTCCTCCGGCCCCTCCGCGTGCAGGCACGCGTTGGTCACGAGCTCCGAGACGACCAGCAGGACGTCCTCGGCCGCGGCACGGCGGTCCGCACTGGCCGCCGGGAGCCAGCCCCAGTCGTGCAGGGCCTGTCGGGCGAAATCCCGGGCCATCGGGACGATGCCGCTGGCCTGCCCGAGTGAGAGCGTGCGCCACTGCCGCTCGGCCGGGGCGGGCGAGGCTGCGCCCGCTTCGTCCGGCTCGCGACCGAGGTCGCCCGGCGGTTGCTGCCGGGTGGTGCTCATCAGCGCTTCACCTCACCGATTCGCCATGTCTCCATGTCGCCATCGAACAGATAGTGATCAGTTACCGAGTGTGCCGGACCCTTTCGGGATACCGACGGGGTGTCTCCTGCCCGGCCGCCTCGCGACGACACCCCCTTCGGGCCGTCGATCGCGTGACACAACAGACATCACAGCAGACATCAGGGATATCCGCAGTCGTGCGCCCGCGCCGGGTCAGGTGTCCAGAGCCTCTTGGAGGGAGGCGTGAACAGTGAAGACCGCCTCGGCGCCGGTGATCTCGAACACTCTAGCCACCACCGGCAGCATTCCGGCCAGATGAACCTCTCCCCCGGCCGCCTCCGCCTTGAGGCGGGCGCCGAGCAGCACGTTCAGCCCGGTGGAATCGCAGAACTCCAGGCGTGAGCAGTCGACCACCAGACGTGACCGCCCCTGTTCGACCGCGTTCTCCAGAGGAGCCCGCAGCAGATCAGCGGTGTGGTGATCAAGCTCACCCACCGGTGTCACGACCTCGCTGCGCCCCTCGGTCCGGGCCTCGACCTGAAGCCGACCTCGGTTCGCACTCCCGACCGTCCCGCGGTCCATGCCCGTTCCTCTTCGCCGTTCGTCACTGTGCGCGTCACTGCCTGTGCGGCTGATGCAGAACTGCCGCCGACGTGCTCGAAACAGTACGCGTTTCGTACGCCACGCGGTAGTCGAAGACCTCAACAAACCGGACATATAGCGTCAATTGGCGCTTGTAACTGCTGGCCGGAACCGGGTAAGGGTAGAGGGACACCCGAAACACGACCGGCTTTGGAGGCGCCGCTCCACCTCAGGAACACGTATGGGCATCGGCAGCCATATGCCGAGAACGATGGAGGAGAACCATGTCACCCCGGCTCGACGAAGCGCGTACCCCCAACGCGTCGTCGGCATGTCCTCAGGGACCGACCAATTCCGACTCCCCGGTCGCGAGCGCCGTCCCCGGCCCGCGCACCAGCACCGCCAGCTCCACCAGCACCACCGGTTTCACCAGCACTACCGGCACTTTCCGCTCCACCGGTGCCGCCGGCGCCACCACGGACTCTCCCGGCGAGGGACTTGAAGGACTGCCCGAGATCCCGCCCTACGCCGAGGTGGGGGCCCTGGACGCCAGGGCCCTGTCGAAGACGCTCTTCGAGCGGCTTGAGTGCCTGGAAGAGGGCACCCACGAGCACGCGTACGTCCGCAACACCCTCGTCGAGCTGAACCTCGCGCTCGTCAAGTTCGCCGCCTCCCGGTTCCGCTCGCGCAGTGAGCCGATGGAGGACATCGTCCAGGTCGGCACGATCGGCCTGATCAAGGCGATCGACCGGTTCGAGCTGAGCCGGGGCGTCGAGTTCCCGACGTTCGCGATGCCGACGATCGTCGGCGAGATCAAGCGGTTCTTCCGCGACACCAGCTGGTCCGTGCGCGTGCCGCGCCGGCTCCAGGAGCTCCGGCTCGACCTGGCCAAGGCGGGGGACGAGCTCTCCCAGCAGCTGGACCGCGCGCCCACCGTGGCGGAGCTGGCCGAGCGCCTCGGCATCACCCCGGACGAGGTCGTCGAGGGCATGTCCGCGAGCAACGCGTACACCGCGAGCTCGCTGGACGCCAAGCCCGAGGACGACGACAGCGAGGGCGCGCTCGCGGACCGTCTCGGCTACGAGGACCACGGGCTCGAAGGCATCGAGTACATGGAGTCCCTGAAGCCGCTGATCGCCGCACTGCCCTCGCGGGACCGCATGATCCTCTCGCTCCGCTTCGTCAGCAACATGACGCAGTCGGAGATCGGCGAGGAGCTGGGCATCTCGCAGATGCACGTGTCCCGGCTGCTCTCCCGAACGCTGATCAAGCTCCGCAAGGGGCTGACCCTGGAGGAATAGCCCGGCCGCCCGGCCGCTCTGTGACGGGCCGGCGCGCCGGACATGCGGAAGGACCCGCCCCCTGTACGTATCCGGGGCGGGTCCTTCCGCATGTCCGGGCTCCTGGGCTCCCGGGCTTCTGTGCTCCCGGGCTCCTGAGTTTCTGTGCTCTTGAGCTCCCGGGCTCCTGGGGCTCCTGGGGCTCCTGGGGCTCCTGGGGCTCCTGGGGCTCGTGGACGGTTGTCGGGCGCCCGGCGGCTACTCCACCCGCTCGCCGCCCCGCCAGACCGCGCTGACCAGCGGGACGCCCGGGCGGTAGGCGAGGTGGACGTGGCTCGGGGCGTCGAGGAGGACGAGGTCGGCGCGGGCTCCGGGGGTGATCCGGCCGATGTCGGTGCGGCGCAGGGCGGCCGCACCCCCCGCGGTGGCGGACCAGATCGCCTCGTCCGGGGTCATGCCCATGTCGCGTACGGCCAGCGCGACGCAGAACGGCATGGAGGACGTGAACGACGAGCCGGGGTTGCAGTCCGTGGAGAGCGCGACCGTGGCCCCCGCGTCCAGGAGCCGGCGGGCGTCGGGCCAGACGGCGCGGGTGGAGAACTCGGCCCCGGGGAGCAGCGTGGCGACCGTACGGCCCTGGGCGAGCGCGTCCACGTCCGCGTCGGTGAGGTGGGTGCAGTGGTCGGCGGAGGCTGCGTCGAGCTCCACCGCGAGCTGGACCCCGGGCCCGTACGTCAACTGGTTGGCGTGGATACGGGGGTGGAGCCCCTTGGCGCGGCCCGCCGTGAGGATGGCGCGGGCCTGGTCGCCGTCGAAGGCGCCCCGCTCGCAGAAGACGTCGATCCAGCGGGCGTGCGGGGCGCACGCCTCCAGCATCGGGCCGGTGACCAGGTCGACGTACCCGGCCGGGTCGTCGGCGTAGTCGGGGGAGACGACGTGGGCCCCGAGGAAGGTGACCTCGTCGGTGTGGCGGGAGGCGATGCGCAGGGCGCGGGCCTCGTCCTCGACGGTGAGGCCGTAGCCGGACTTGGTCTCGAAGGTGGTGGTGCCCTGGCGCAGGGCCTCGGCGAGGTAGCGGGCGACGTTGGCGGAGAGCTCGTCGTCGGACGCCTCGCGGGTGGCGGCGACGGTGGTGCGGATGCCGCCGGCGGTGTAGGGCTGCCCGGACATGCGGGCGTTGAACTCCTGGGTGCGGTCGCCCGCGAAGAGCAGGTGCGAGTGGGAGTCGACGAAGCCCGGGATCATGGCCCGGCCGGCCGCGTCGAGGACGTTGTCAGTGGCGGGTGCTTTGCTTGATTCACCGGTCCAGACGATGCGGTCGCCGTCGATGACGACGGCCGCGTCCTGGATCAGGCCCAGGGGGGTCCCGTTGCCGAGGGAGGGGTCATTGGTGACCAGGCTGGCGATGTGGGTGACGGCGGTGGTCGTCATCTGGAGAGTGTTCTCCTTGCGTTCCGGGAGGTCCGGTTCTGCGGGCGGGTTCCGGTCCGGGTCCGGGAGTTGCGGGATTCTCGCGCGTTCCGGGTCCGAGGGCGGGTCCGGAGGTTCCGGGGGTTCCGGGGGTTCCGGAGGGGATGCGGTCAGTGGTGCAGGGCGGCCACGGCTGCCGCGAGCGCTCCGGGCACGTCCTCGATCAGCGCGTGGCGGCCGTCGCGGACGATATGACGGCCTGCCACGACCGTGTGCCGCACATCAGCGGCGGAGGCGGCGAATACGGCGGTCTCCGCCGCCAGCCGGGGCACCGGCCCCGCCGTTCTGACGGAGTCCAGGGCGATGGTCGTCAGGTCGGCGGGAGCGCCCGGTTCCAGGACGCCCGCCTCGGGGCGGCCGAGTGCGGCGTGCCCGTCAGCGGAGGCCGCCCGCAGCAGGGCGGCGGCCGTCCAGTGGCCCCGGATGTGGGTGCGCAGCCGCTCGTTGAGCTCCATCGCGCGCGCCTCTTCGAAGAGGTCGATGACGGCGTGGCTGTCGCTGCCCAGCGAGAGCGGCGAGCCCGCCTTCTGGAGGGCGGCGGCGGGGCCGATGCCGTCCGCGAGGTCGCGTTCGGTGGTGGGGCACATGCAGGTGCCGGTGGTGGAGGAGCCGAGCAGCGCGATGTCCTCCTCCGTGAGATGCGTGTTGTGGATGCCGGTGGTGCGGGGGCCGAGCACTCCGTGGTCGGCCAGCAGCCGGGTGGGGGTGCGGCCGTGGGCGGCCAGGCAGGCGTCGTTCTCCGCCGTCTGTTCGGAGAGGTGGACGTGGAGCGGGGCCCCGCGCTCCTCGGCCCACCGCGCGACGGTGGCCAGTTGGTCCGCCGGGACCGCGCGCACGGAGTGGATGGCCGCGCCGATCAGGGTGTGGTCGTCGCCCTTGAGGAGGGAGGCGCGCTCGGCCCAGGCGTCGGCGGTGGTGTCGCAGAAGCGGAGCTGGTGCCGGTTGGGCTTCTCGCCGAAGCCGGCGGCGAGGTAGGCGGTGTCCAGCAGGGTGATCCGGATGCCGGCCTCGGCGGCGGCCGCGATCAGGGCCTCGCCCATGGCGTTGGGGTTGTCATAGGGCGTGCCGCCGGGCGCGTGGTGCAGATAGTGGAATTCGCCCACGGAGGTGATGCCGGCCAGGGCCATTTCGGCGTACGTGGCGCGGGCCAGGTCGAAGTAGCTGTCGGGGGTGAGCCGCGAGGCCGTGCGGTACATCAGCTCGCGCCAGGTCCAGAAGGTGCCGGACCCCACCTGGACGGTGGCGCGCAGGGCCCGGTGGAAGGCGTGCGAGTGGGCGTTGGCGAGGCCGGGGAGGGTCAGGCCGCGCAGGACCGTGGCTCCGGGCGGGGGCGTCTCGACCCCGGTCCTGATCCCGGCGATGCGGCCGCCCGCGATGTCGAGGGTGACGTCGGGCTCGACGTGGCTGCCGAGCCAGGCGTGGTCCATCCAGTACGTCGCGGTGACGGGGCCGCCCGCCGCCCGGGTTGTCAGCTGCACGCGAGACCTTCCAGTACGTCGGCGAGCGCGGTCACCCCGGCCGTGCAGTCGTCCTCGGCGGCGTGCTCGGCCGGTGAGTGCGAGATGCCGGTGGGGTTCCGTACGAAGAGCATGGCGGTGGGCGCCGAGGCGGACAAAATACCCGCATCATGGCCCGCGCCGGTGCCGAGGACGGGCACGGGCCGTCCCGTGTCGCCGGTCCCCGCCAGGATCTTGGCGAGCTCGTCGCGCAGGGCGTGCTCAAACTCGACCACGGGCGTGAACGACTCCCGTACGACGTCGAGGTCGATCCCGGCCCGCTCGGCGTACTCCCGGGCGGCGCGCTCGATCCCGGTGACGACGGCGTCCAGGGTGGCCTGGTCGGCGGCGCGGGAGTCGAGCCAGCCACGGACCAGGGAGGGGATGGCGTTGACCCCGTTGGGCTCGACCGCGATCTTGCCGAAGGTGGCGAGCGCGCCGGTGAGTTCGGCCTCGCGGCGGGCGGCGAGCACGGTCTCGGCGTACGTGAGCATCGGGTCGCGGCGGTCGGCCAGGCGGGTGGTGCCCGCGTGGTTGGCCTCGCCCCGGAAGTCGAACCGCCAGCGGCCGTGCGGCCAGATGGCGGAGGCGATGCCCACGGGGTCGCCGGTCAGGTCGAGGGCGCGGCCCTGCTCGACGTGGAGTTCGACGAACGCGCCGATCCGGGCGAGCCGTTCCGGGTCGGGGCCGATGGCCTCGGGGTCGTATCCGGCGGACTCCATGGCGGCGGGCAGGGTGATCCCGTCCGCGTCCCTCAGCCGGTGGGCGTCGGCGACGGTGAGCTGTCCGGCGGCGAGCCGGGACCCGACGCAGGCGAGACCGAAGCGGGCGCCCTCCTCGTCGCCGAAGTTGGTGATGGCGAGGGGGCGGGTGAACGCCGCGCCCCGGGAGCGCAGTTCGTCGAGCGCGGCGAAGGAGGAGACCACGCCCAGCGGCCCGTCGAAGGCCCCGCCGTCCGGTACGGAGTCCAGGTGCGAGCCGGTGACGACGGCGTCGCCGGCCAGGGGGTCGCCCAGCCAGGCCCACTGGTTGCCGTTGCGGTCGGTCTCATAGGTGAGCCCGCGCGCCTCGGCCTGCGCACGGAACCAGGCCCGGCACTCCAGGTCCGCCGCCGACCAGGCGTAACGCCGGTAGCCGCCACTGCCGGGGTGACGCCCGATGGGTGCCAGCTCACGCCACATGGCGAGGAAGGAGTCACCCGCGCGCCCCTGCCGCCCCGTGTCGGAAGGGGTGGCGGATGCGCCCGGGGAGACGGGAGGAGCAGCCGATGCGCCCGGGAGGACGGAAGGAGGAGCCGGTGCGCCCGGGGAGACGGGAGGGGTGGCCGATGCGCCCGGGGAGACGGGAGGGGTGGCCGGTGTGCCCGGGGGCATCAGTTGCCCTCCGCCATCGGGACGCGTACGCCCTTGTCCGTGGCGACCGACTCCGCGATGTCGTAGCCGGCGTCGACGTGCCGGATGACGCCCATGCCGGGGTCGTTCGTCAGGACGCGGCGGATCTTCTCGCCCGCGAGCTTCGTGCCGTCCGCGACGGTGACCTGGCCCGCGTGGATGGAGCGGCCCATGCCGACGCCGCCGCCGTGGTGGAGGGAGACCCAGGAGGCGCCGGAGGCGACGTTGACCATGGCGTTCAGGAGCGGCCAGTCCGCGATGGCGTCGGAGCCGTCGAGCATGGCCTCGGTCTCGCGGTACGGGGAGGCGACCGAGCCGCAGTCGAGGTGGTCGCGGCCGATGGCCAGCGGGGCAGCCAGTTCGCCGCTCGCGACCATGTCGTTGAAGCGTTCGCCTGCCTTGTCGCGCTCGCCGTAGCCGAGCCAGCAGATACGGGCGGGGAGGCCCTGGAAGTGGACGCGCTCGCCGGCCATCGTGATCCAGCGGTGCAGGGACTCGTTCTCCGGGAAGAGCTCCAGCATCGCCTTGTCGGTCTTGTGGATGTCGGACGCCTCCCCCGACAGCGCCGCCCAGCGGAAGGGGCCCTTGCCCTCGCAGAAGAGGGGGCGGATGTAGGCGGGGACGAAGCCGGGGAAGTCGAAGGCGCGGTCGTACCCGGCGAGCTGGGCCTCACCGCGGATGGAGTTGCCGTAGTCGAAGACCTCGGCCCCGGCGTCCATGAAGCCGACCATGGCCTCCACGTGGCGGGCCATCGACTCGCGGGCGCGCTGGGTGAAGTCGGCGGGCTTCTCGGCGGCGAGGCCGGCCATGTCGTCGAAGTCGACGCCGAGCGGGAGGTAGGCCAGCGGGTCGTGGGCGCTGGTCTGGTCGGTGACGATGTCGATGGGCGCGCCCTCGGCGAGCATCCGGGGCAGCAGCTCCGCCGCGTTTCCGAGGAGGCCGATGGAGAGCGGGCGGCGGGCGTCGCGGGCCTCGACGGCGAGCTGGAGGGCGTGCTCCAGGTTGTCCGCCTTGACGTCCAGGAAGCGGTGCTCGATGCGGCGCTCGATGGCGCGCGGGTCGCAGTCGATACAGATCGCGACGCCGTCGTTCATGGTGACGGCGAGCGGCTGGGCACCGCCCATGCCGCCGAGCCCGGCGGTCAGCGTGATCGTCCCGGCCAGCGTGCCGCCGAACTTCTTCGCGGCGACGGCGGCGAAGGTCTCGTAGGTGCCCTGGAGGATGCCCTGGGTGCCGATGTAGATCCAGGATCCGGCGGTCATCTGGCCGTACATGGTGAGCCCCAGCGCCTCCAGGCGGCGGAACTCCTCCCAGTTGGCCCAGTCCCCGACCAGGTTCGAGTTGGCGATCAGGACACGCGGCGCCCACTCGTGGGTCTGCATGACGCCGACCGGCCGCCCCGACTGGACGAGCATCGTCTCGTCCTGCTTGAGCGTCTCCAGTGTGCGGACCATCGCGTCGAACGAGCGCCAGTCGCGGGCCGCCTTCCCCGTGCCGCCGTAGACGACGAGCTTGTCGGGGTGCTCGGCGACCTCGGGGTCCAGGTTGTTCTGGAGCATGCGCAGGGCGGCTTCCTGCTGCCATCCCAGGGTGCTGAGCGCGGTGCCGCGCGGCGCGCGTACGGGGCGGGGTCCTGACATGGCGGTGCCTCCTCGGGACGGTGAAAATCTATTCACATCCTGATGCGCTGAATAGTCGTAGTCAACAGGTGCGGTTCGCGCCGCGCCCGGGAAGAGGTTCTCCCTGACGACCCGAGGGCCCCGGAGGAACCGATGAGCACTCCCGCCACACCCCCGCCCCCCACCGGCGAAGGCCCTGGAGAGCCCGGCGGCCCCGGAGGCACCGGTGGCCCAGACGGCCCCGGAGAGCCCGGCGGCACAGGAGAGCCCAGAGACCCCGGCAGCACCGGCGGCACCGGCGGCCCAGGACACCCCGGCGGCACCGGCGGCACCGGCGACCCCGGCGGATCTCCACCGCTCAAGCGGGCCCTCGGTCCCAAGCTGCTGATCCTCTTCGTCGTCGGCGACATCCTCGGCACCGGCATCTACGCCACCACCGGCGACGTGGCGGGCAAGGTGGGCGGCGCGCTCTGGCTGCCGTTCGCGATCGGGTTCGTCGTGGCGCTGCTGACGGCGGCCTCGTACGTGGAGCTCGTCGGCAAGTACCCGAAGGCGGCCGGGGCCGCGCTCTACACCCAGAAGGCGTTCAAGGTCCCCTTCCTCACCTTCGTCATCGCCTTCATGGTGATGTGCTCCGGGCTCTCCTCGGCGAGCGCGGCGGCCCGCGCGTTCAGCGGCGACTACCTGGGGGAATTCACCGACGCGGTGCCGCCGACCCTCATCGCGATCCTGTTCATCCTGGCGCTGGCCGCGATCAACCTGCGCGGGGTCGCCGAGTCGGTGAAGACGAACGTCGTGCTGACCCTGGTCGAGGTGAGCGGGCTCGCGGTGATCCTGGCGATCGGCGCGTACGCGGTGTTCAGCGGCGGCGGAGAGCCCTCCCGGCTGACTCAGATCGAGACCGGCGGCACCGGATACGCCCTGCTCACCGGCGTGCTCGGCGCCACCGCGCTCGGATTCTTCGCCTTCGTCGGCTTCGAGGACTCGGTGAACATGGCCGAGGAGACCAAGGACCCCGCCCGCAACTTCCCCCGCGCCATCTTCATCGGCGTGGCCGTCACCGGCACCATCTACATCCTGGTCGCCCTGGTCTCCTCGCTCCTGGTCGACTCCCGCACCCTGGCGGGTTCCAGCGGCCCGCTGCTGGAAGTGGTGAAGGCGGGCGGCGTCGATTTTCCGCCGAAACTCTTCGCGCTGATCGCCCTGTTCGCCGTCACCAACTCGGCGCTGATCAACCTCATGATGGCCTCGCGGCTCTGCTACGGCATGGCCAACGAACGCATCCTGCCGCCCGGCATGGGCAAGGTGCTGGCGGGCCGGCGCACCCCCTGGGTCGGCATCGTCTTCGTCACCGTCCTGGCGATCGGCCTGGTCTCCACCGGGGAGATCGAGGGGCTCGGCGACACCACCTCCTTCCTGCTGCTCTGCGTCTTCGGCGTGGTCAACATCGCCGTACTGGTGCTGCGCAAGGACCGGGTGGCGCACCGGCACTTCCGTACGCCGACCGCCCTCCCCGTGCTCGGCGCGATCACCTCGCTGATCCTGGCGAGCCCGCTCGCCGACCGGGGCTCCGACGTGTACGTACGGGCCGGAATCCTGCTGGTCATCGGCATCGGGCTGTGGGCGCTGAACAAGGCGGTGATGACGGCTCGGGAGAAGTCCCGCGCCCCCGCCGCCTGAACCGGCCCCACCCGCCTCCGACCGGGCGTCACCCGGCGTCCCGGCCACCGCATTTCGGCCGCTCCTTTACACCCCCGGCCGCATGTACCAAAGGAAAATGCCAGAACCTCCACCCGCCGTGTGCACGTTGCGTAGCCTCGGTGTCACAGCCGTACGCCGCGTCGGGAAGGGGAATCCGCGTGCCCGGAATCGACGAGTGCCTGCTCGAAGTCATGAGGCTGCCCGGCGCCCGGGGCGCCTCGGTGGTCGACTGGACGAGCGGCCTCGCACTCGGCACCATCGGTGAATCGCCCAACGGCGACCACGAGGCGACGGCGGCCGAGACGGCGGAGGTCGCCCGGATGACCGCCGAACAGCCCGCATTCGCCCACCTCGGCGCAGGGGGCGGAACCGAACGCTCCGAGGGAGCGCCGAGCACCCCCGTCGAGGACGTCATCGTCACCACACAAGACGGTTACCACATGCTCCGCTTCGTCGAGACGGCTTTCGACAGCAGCGTCTTCCTGCACCTGTGGCTGAGCCGCTCCGACGGCAACCTCGCACTGGCCCGGCTGCGCCTGGGCGAGCTGGCCGAGCGGCTGGTGCTGGCATGAGCGCGATAGCCGCCGACCCCGGCACCCAGGAGAGCGACCGGCTGCCGGTCCTCTCCCCGATGCTCCAGCGGCTCGCCGCCGAGCGGGCCACCGGCGCCCTGATGCGCGACCGCGGCACCCTCTACCTCGCCGAGGGTCAGGTGGTGCACGCCGAGAGCCCCGCCACCCCCGGCATCGACGTGCTCCTCACCACCGGCGGCACGCTGCGCCACGAGGGCTGGTGGGACGCGGTGGCCCAGGCCGGGGCCGGGCAGCGGGTCGGCCGCTATCTCGTGGACAGCGGCCATGTGCCGGGCGGCGCACTGGAGTTGTGCCACCTGGGCGCGCTGTACGACGCCGCGTTCTTCGCCCTCGCCCCGACCGGCACGCCCGCCCGCTTCCGTTACGGGGTGTCCCACTGGATCGGCCCGGTGCGGCCGGTCCCGGTGGCCGCCGTCCAGCGCGAGACGCTGCGCAGACGGGAGCTGCTGGACCGGATCTGGCCCGACGCGGCCTGCGACAGCGCCCCCGTGGTCCGGGCGGCGGCGCACACCGCCGAGGGCCCCGTGCCCGCCCGCCAGCGCGCGGTCCTGGAACTGGCGGACGGTGTGCGCACGGCCTCGGACATCGCCCAGGCACTGGGCCGTTCGGCCTTCCACATCCTGGTCGACCTGCGGCGGCTCGCCGCGGCCGGCCTGGTGGAGGCGGTCCGCGCGCAGCCGCTGCCCGCCTCCGCCGCACCCGGCCGGATCACACTCCCCGAGGTGACGGCCGACCCCGATATCGCCCTGCTGCGCCGGCTCCGAGACGCATTGGAGGCCCTGTGATACGCGCGCTCAGACAGCGTGCCGGGAGGAGACAGCTGATGGTTCCCGAGGCCGAGACGCGCGGTGTCCTCGACGAGCTCCAGCGGTTACGAGCCCGGGTCCCGCTGCTCGCCGGGGCGCTGGCCGCCTCCACGGACGGCCTGGTCCTGGCCCACGACACCCCGGGCATCGAGGCGGAAGGCGTCGCCGCCCTCACCGCCGCCGCACTCGGCGTCTCGATCCGCATGACGGAGGCCACCGGCCGCGGCGGCTTCCGCGAGCTCCTGGTCCGCGGCGAGAGCGGCTACATCGCGACGTACGCCGCAGGCTCCTCCGCCGTCCTGACCCTGCTGGCCGAGGACCGCATCAACGTCGGCCGGCTCCACCTGGAGGGCCGCCGCGCGGGCGCACGGATCGGCGAACTCGTCGACACCGCCCTGGAACGCGCCGAGCGCACGCCCCCCATGCCCCGCGCCGCCCCGGCGCGCGGCGCCCCGAACCGCGCCCTGCCGCAGCGCCCCACGTAGCGGCCCGCCCCCACCCGTACCGCCCGCCACACCCCCCGGGGCTCACGCCGGCGCACGGAACCCCACGCACAGACCACACCACGCAGACGGAAACGGACCCGGTCACCGCGACCGGCCACGGAAAGGAACGAGCCTCCATGGCGAACACCGAAGCGTCACTGAAGGAAGCGATGAGCTCGATCGAGGGCACCACGGGTGTCGCCCTCGTCGACTACACGAGCGGGATGGCCCTGGGCACGCTCGGCGGCGGCAAGGACTTCAACCTGGAGGTCGCCGCCGCCGGCAACACCGATGTGATCCGCGCCAAGCTCCGCACCATGGAGCACCTGGGCATCAAGGAGGAGATCGAGGACATCCTCATCACCCTGGGCACCCAGTACCACCTGATCCGGCTGCTCAAGACCCGCGGCAGCAACGGCCTCTTCCTCTACCTGGTGCTGGACGCGAGCCGCGCGAACCTGGCGATGGCCCGCCACCAGCTGAAGAAGATCGAGGCCGAGCTGGAAGTCTGAGCCGGGAAGAGGTTTCCCCTCACCGGCGGCGACGCCGCGCCCCGCCCGGCGCGGCGTCCCCCGCCTCCGGTCCGGTCGTCCGGTGCCCCCGCACCCCCTTGCCGACCGGGCTGCCGTGCCGGGCCCAGTCGGTGCGCACCCAGTACAGGACGTCGTCCCGGTGCTCCCGCTGCCCGATCCGCACGGCCTTCGCCCACAGGCCGGCCCCCGCGCCCGCGATCGCCAGCCCGCCGGCCCCCGGCAGCGCGAACGAGGAGGCCACCGCCACCACGAACGCCCCCAGCAGCCACCACCGACGCCCGCGCCGCCACACCCGTACGGTCACGGCCCGGTCCTGGAGGAAGTCGCCGCGCCCCGCACGGGACGCGCCCCGCGCCAGCTCCGCGTACCGCCCGCCGCGCGCCAGGACCACGACGGCCGCGACGACGATGAACAGCGCCGCCCCGGCGAGCAGCCCGATCCGGCGCCCGGTCAGCCCCGGCACGAACGCTCCCGCGACGGCCGCCACCAGCCCGGACCACCACAGCGGGGCCGCCCCCGCCCGTACGATCACGGCCACTCTCGCCAGCGACTGTCCTCCGTGCCCCACGTCCGTACCCCTCTCGTCCACGCCCGCTCAGCCGGCCCTGTGCCGGCGCGACTGCCGCGCCGGTCGTTCTGGGCGCGGAGGATAGCGGCCGTGGATGAGGAGCGCGTGAGAACGGGGAAATCAGTGCCCCGCGCGGACCGGCGGCCCCTCACTCCACGAACAGACCCCGCGCCGCCGCCCGTACGTCGAACTCCTCCAGCCGCGCCTGGGCGTCGGGGAGTTCGTCGCACATCGCCTCCAGCAGCACCCGCCCCAGCAGCATCGGCGCGCAGACGGTGTCGAAGGAGAGGCCGGAGCCGATGGCCGCCGGGAGCAGCAGGTCGCTGTGCTTGGCGACCGGCGCGAAGGCGGAGTCCGCGACCGTCACGACGGCGAGCCCCTGCTCCCCCGCGTACGCCAGCGCCTCCACGCACTCCCTGGGGTGGCGCGGCAGCGCGAAGCACATCAGGGCGGTGGCCCCGGCCCGGCGGGCGGAGTCGATCCGGTCCAGCAGCATGGAGCCGCCCTCGTCGAGCACCCGGACGTCGGGGTGCACCTTGGCGGCGAAGTAGCCGAACCCGCGCGCCTGCGAGGAGGCCGCCCGCAGCCCCAGCACGGGCAGCGGCCGGGACGCGGCCAGCAGCCGTCCCGCCCGCTCCACGGGGGCGGGGTCGGCGAGCAGATCGCTGAGGTGCTGGAGGTTCTCGATCTCGGCGCGGACGGCCTGCTGGTACTCGTTGTACGTCTCCCCCGCCTCCTCCTGCTCCGCCTCGGCGGGCGCGACCTCGCGCAGGTGGCGGCGGAGCGCCGGGTAGCCGTCGAAGCCGAGCGCGACGGCGAAGCGGGTGACGGAGGGCTGGCTGACCCCGGCCAGCTCGGCCAGCTCGACGCTGGAGAGGAACGGCGCGTCGGCCGCCCGGCGGACCATGCAGTGCGCGATGCGCCGCTGGGTGGGCGTGAGCCGGTGCCCCTCGAAGAGCCGCTGCAACCGCGCGGCGGGGCTGCTCCCACTCATGCTGTCCCCTTGCTGGATCCGTCGTGCCCACGGTCGGCGCGGGCTCCCGCGCCGACAGATCCATTCAGCCAGTAAGGCACCTGCATGTCCATATGCAGCGGCTGGGCCGTGTTCGCACGGGGGCCCGTCCGGGCCCGTGCGCGGCGGCTCGACCGGGCCCGTGCGCTGCGGCTCGACCGGGCCCGTGCGCTGCGGCTCGGCGTGGGGCTGCCCGCCCGGGAAAGACGGGGGGTAGCCCCCGTGCTCCGGTCCGCCGCCGCTCGTAACGTAAACGGGCATGGAAGCCCGCGACCCTGAGATCGAGAAGGAGCTCGCCGCCACGCTCCACGCACGCCGCGAGCTGGGACCCGATTACGAGACGGCGCTCGTCGACTCGTTCCTGGAGAAAGTCGAGCAGCGCCTCGACGCCACCACGGACCGCCGGGTGCGGCGTCATCTCGCCGAGCAGCAGGTGGCGGCCGCGCGGAACCCCCGGTCCGCGAGATCGCCGTCCGCGCCGGGGACCTCGTCCGGGTTCGGGGAGCGGTTCGGCTTCGGGGTCGTCTCGCTCGTCCTGGCCATCCCGCTCTCCGCGATCGGGGCGGGCAACGCGGGCATCGGGGGGCTGGTGGTGGCCTGGCTGGGGATCGTCGGCGTGAACGCGGTCCACGCGTCCCGCAACGGAGGGCTGTTCCGGCAGCGGGAGCGGGAGCCGGAGCGGAGCACGGTCTCCGACTGGCAGGACTGAGCACCGCCTCCCCGAGGCCCGCCCGGGAACGACCGCGCGGCCGGACCCTCCGAGGGGTCCGGCCGCGCGTTCACGTATGTCGCGGGGGCCGCCGCACCCCCGGTGGCCCGGGGGGCGGGACGACGGCGGTCCCCGCGAAGGACGGGGTCCGGGTCAGGGCCGGGTGCCCGCGTCCGGGCGACGGTGGAGGTCCGGGAGCCGCTCCGTAGTCCGGTGTCGCCGTTCTGGGTGCCGGCGGGTTTCCCTGCCGACACCCACCAATGTGCCGGAGCCGTGTTAAGCGGGTGCTGCGCGGACGTGACGCGCTCGTACCGTTTTCGCGAAGCCGCGACTTTCCGCCATCCGCTCTCCGCTCCCCGCTCTCGCGAGTCCCGCGAGCCGCGACGCCCCGCCGCCGTCCGGCCCGCCGGTCACGCCTTCGCGGAACCGGCGTCCTTCGCGAGGAACGCCAGCAGGTCCTGCCTGCTCACGACGCCCTTCGGCTTGCCCTCGACCAGCACGATCGCCGCGTCGGCCCCGTCCGCACCGCTGAGCACGGCCATCAGGTCCTCGACCGGTTCGCCGGAGCCGACCTGCGGCAGCGGGGCCGACATGTGCTTCTCCAGCGGGTCGGTGAGCGAGGCGCGCTGGGTGAACAGGGCGTCCAGCAGCTGCCGCTCCACGACGGAGCCGATGACCTCGGCCGCCATCACGTCGGGGTGCCCTGCCCCCGGCTTCACGATCGGCATCTGGGAGACGCCGTACTCGCGCAGCACCTCGATCGCCTCGCCGACCGTCTCCTCCGGGTGCATGTGGACGAGGGAGGGCAGCGGGCCCTCCTTGAAGTCCAGCACCGCGCCGACCTGGGCGGAGGGGCCCGTGTCCTCAAGGAAGCCGTAGTCGGCCATCCACTCGTCGTTGAAAATCTTGCTCAGATAGCCGCGGCCGCTGTCGGGCAGCAGCACCACCACGACGTCGTCCGGGCCGAGCCGCTTGGCGACCTCCAGGGCCCCGACGACCGCCATGCCGCAGGAGCCGCCGACGAGCAGGCCCTCCTCCTTGGCCAGGCGGCGGGTCATCTGGAAGGTGTCCTTGTCGGAGACCGCGACGATCTCGTCGGTGACGCTCGCGTCGTAGGCGGAGGGCCAGAAGTCCTCGCCGACGCCCTCGACCAGGTACGGACGCCCGGAGCCGCCGGAGTAGACCGAGCCCTCCGGGTCGGCGCCGATGACCTGGACGGCGCCGTTGCTGATCTCCTTGAGGTAGCGCCCGGTGCCGCTGATCGTGCCGCCGGTGCCGACGCCCGTGACGAAGTGGGTGATCTTCCCCTCCGTCTGCTCCCACAGCTCGGGACCGGTGGTCTCGTAGTGCGAGCGCGGGTTGTTCGGGTTGGAGTACTGGTCGGGCTTCCAGGCCCCCGGCGTCTCGGCGACCAGCCGGTCGGAGACGTTGTAGTACGAGTCCGGGTGCTCGGGGTCGACGGCGGTGGGGCAGACGACGACCTCAGCGCCGTACGCGCGCAGCACGTTGATCTTGTCCGTGGACACCTTGTCCGGGCAGACGAAGATGCACTTGTAGCCCTTCTGCTGGGCGACGATGGCGAGGCCGACGCCCGTGTTGCCGCTGGTCGGCTCGACGATCGTGCCGCCGGGCTCGAGCTCGCCGCTCTGCTCGGCCGCCTCGATCATGCGCAGCGCGATGCGGTCCTTGACCGACCCGCCGGGGTTGAAGTACTCGACCTTGGCCAGGACGGTCGCCTGGATGCCTGCCGTGACGTTGCGCAGCCTCACCAGCGGGGTGTTGCCGACAAGAGTGATCAGCGAATCGTGGAATTGCACCGTGTACTCCGGGATCTCCGAGATGGTCCGGCCAAGGGTATGCGTACGGGACGGACTATGCGTACGGAGTGATCCGCCCCGGCCGTACGGGCGGGGTCCGCGCCCCTGACGTACGGCGGCGTCCGCCCTGGCCGGGGGCCTGGGACGGGCCGGGCACGGCCGGTGTGCGCGGCGTGCGGGCCGCGATATTACGGAGCGTACGGGCCCGGAAACGCTGTGGGCGATTGAGCGACGCTCATGGCGGGGCAGGTAGGTAGGTGTACGGCTGTACGGCGAGGAGGAGGTGGACCGGACTGTGTCGAGAGCAAGGGTGGCACGGCGGATCGCGGCGGGCGCGGCCTACGGCGGTGGCAGCATCGGACTGATCGGTGCGGCGGCCGTGGGCGTGTTCCTGGCGGAGGTCCAGCTCGCGAAGAGGCAGGTGGGCGGCAATACGGCACCGGTCCCGCCGAGCGCGGACGGACGGTACGGGGTGGCGTTCGCCGGCCCGAACGATCCGTTGCGGCTCGGCATGCTCGGGGATTCGACGGCGGCGGGCCAGGGGGTGCGGCGGACCGGGCAGACCCCTGGGGCGCTGCTCGCCTCGGGGCTCGCGGCGGTGGCCGAGCGGCCGGTGGACCTGCGGAACGTGGCCCTGCCGGGGGCCAGGTCGGACGATCTGGAGCGGCAGGTCTCGCTGCTGCTGGCGGACCCGGCCCGCACCCCGGACGTCTGCGTGATCATGATCGGGGCGAACGACGTCACCCATCGGATGCCCGCCACCCAGTCGGTGCGCTGTCTGACGACGGCGGTGCGCAGGCTGCGGACGGCGGGGGCGGAGGTGGTCGTCGGCACCTGCCCGGACCTGGGCACGATCGAGCCGGTGTACCAGCCGCTGCGCTGGCTGGCCCGGCGGGTGAGCCGGCAGCTGGCGGCGGCGCAGACGATCGGTTCGGTGGAGCAGGGCGGGCGGACGGTGTCGCTGGGCGACCTGCTGGGCCCGGAGTTCGCGGCGAACCCGCGCGAGCTGTTCGGGCCGGACAACTACCACCCCTCGGCCGAGGGGTACGCGACGGCGGCGATGGCGGTGCTGCCCACGCTCTGCGCGGTGCTGGGACTGTGGCCGGAGTCGGACCGGCTGGACGGCTCGCGCCGCGAGGACATCCTCCCGGTGGCCAAGGCCGCCTCCCAGGCGGCCCGCGAGGCCGGTACGGAGGTCACGGGGGCTCGCGCTCCCTGGGCCCTCCTCAAGCACCGCAGGCGGCGGCGCCTGCCCGCCGCCACGGAGACGGAACCGGCGACGCCCCATCCGCACCCGGACGCGGCGCACGGACGCACATAGGAGGACCCGGGCGCGGACAGGGGCCCGGCGGCCCGGCAGGTCGACTGAGCAAGCGCTTAGAAAAGAGTCCCGCATCACACGGCCTGCCGGGTGACCCCGGCGATACGTCCGGGTAACTTCCAAGGGGATTCGCCTGTCCACCCGAGTCCACCCCAGTCCACACAGCCTTCCAGCCCTCATGGAGCCGCGTGATGCCCGAAGCCGTGATCGTCTCTGCCGCCCGTTCGCCGATCGGCCGCGCCTTCAAGGGGTCCCTCAAGGACCTGCGCGCGGACGACCTGACCGCCACGATCATCCAGACCGCGCTGGCCAAGGTTCCCGAGCTGGACCCGAAGGACATCGACGACCTGATGCTGGGCTGCGGTCTGCCCGGGGGCGAGCAGGGCAACAACCTGGGCCGCATCATCGCCGTACAGATGGGGATGGACCACCTTCCCGGCTGTACGGTCACCCGCTACTGCTCCTCCTCGCTCCAGACCAGCCGGATGGCGCTGCACGCGATCAAGGCGGGCGAGGGCGACGTCTTCATCTCGGCGGGCGTGGAGATGGTGTCCCGCTTCACCAAGGGCAACTCCGACAGCCTGCCGGACACGCACAACCCGCTCTTCGCCGACGCCGAGGCCCGCACCGCCGCCCGCGCCGAGGAGTCCGGCGCGAGCTGGCACGACCCGCGCGAGGACGGCGTCGTCCCGGACGCGTACATCTCGATGGGGCAGACGGCGGAGAACCTGGCCCGGACCAAGGGCGTCACCCGCCAGGACATGGACGAGTTCGGCGTACGGTCGCAGAACCTCGCCGAGGAAGCCCTGAAGAACGGCTTCTGGGAGCGGGAGATCACCCCGGTCACCACCCCGGACGGCACGGTCGTCTCCAAGGACGACGGCCCGCGCGCGGGCGTCACGCTGGAGGGCGTCCAGGGCCTGAAGCCGGTCTTCCGCCCGGACGGCCTGGTCACCGCGGGCAACTGCTGCCCGCTCAACGACGGCGCGGCCGCCCTGGTGATCATGTCCGACACCAAGGCGCGGGAGCTGGGCCTGACCCCGCTGGCCCGGATCGTCTCCACCGGCGTTTCCGGCCTCTCCCCCGAGATCATGGGTTACGGTCCGGTCGAGGCCAGCAAGCAGGCGCTGAAGCGGGCCGGCCTGACCATCGACGACATCGACCTCGCCGAGATCAACGAGGCGTTCGCCGCCCAGGTCATCCCCTCCTACCGGGACCTCGGCATCCCGCTGGAGAAGGTCAACGTCAACGGCGGCGCGATCGCGGTCGGCCACCCCTTCGGCATGACGGGCGCCCGCATCACCGGCACGCTGATCAACAGCCTCCAGTTCCACGACAAGCAGTTCGGCCTGGAGACGATGTGCGTGGGCGGCGGCCAGGGCATGGCGATGGTGATCGAGCGGCTGAGCTGAGCCGCAGCGGAGGGTAGGGGTCGCGCGAGGCACGAGCGCGGCACCTGCCCGCAGCGGAGGCGAAGCCCAGCGCGACCACCGGCACGAGCGGCTGAGCCGAGCCGCAGGGGCTTCCCGTCCGGGCCGCAGGGCCTCCCTCGCCGCAGGGCCCGCGAATCCCGTCGAGCCCCGACCGTGACCGAATCTCCCCCAGGATGTGATCTGCGTCCCGGGGGAGAGTCGTTTCCCCAGGTCACAGGCAATATGGCGGTAAACCCAGGACCGAAAGACCTGTCCATTTCGTGACGTAATGCACTGACAGCCGGTACGGGTACAGGCCAAGCTGATGTAGGAAGTCGGGGGTGTCGATTGAAACCGGGAGTTGTCAGTGAGCGCCATGTCATTTGCCCTGTTGCTGACCACCGCCGCTGCCACAGGCGTCGGCGCCGCCGCGCTGCATGCCGCTCACGGGCTGCGCAAGCAGGTCGCGGCCCTGCGCGCGGAGCTGGCCGAGGGCCGCGACCTCGCTGCGTCGGTGCCACCGCAGAGCCGTAGTACCGCCACCCCCGTCGAGGAGATACGCGCGGCCGTGGCCGACGCGCTCGCCGAGGAGCGGGAGCGCGAGCTGGCGGAGGCGCGGGCCTTCTGGGCCGCCCAGGAAGCCCGGGACGCGGCGGACGCCCCCTCCCTGCTGGGCGGGCTGCCCGGCCTGGGCGAGGACACCCCGTTCTACCTTCCCCGCCAGGCCGACTTCGCCGGTCTGGAGTCGATGGACCTGGAAGCGGCCGAGGCGATGGAGGAGCTGGCGGGGCTGAGCGAGCGGGCGCTCGCGGAGCACGAGGCCGTTGAGTTCGCCGGCGAGTTCACGGACCTGCCGGAGGGCGTGGAGACCGCGGAGTTCCCCGAGGACTCCCCCGAGCTGGCCGCGGCCCGCCGCCGCCACCCCTCGCACCCGGACTTCGTCCCCGTACAGACGCCTGTGGTCACCGACCACGAGCGCACCGTGAGCCGTCTGGAGGAGCTGGCCGACCTGGCCACCGAGCTCACCGACGTGCGCCCGGGCCCGCTGGGGACGCTCGATGTGTACGTCTTCGCCGACGGCACCACGCTCTGTATGACGCCCGGCCACCGCGAGACGGCCGAACGGCTCGCCGACGCGCTGCGGGCGGGCCGGCAGCCGGTCCTGCTGGGCGGCTCGGGGGTCTCCGGCGCGTACGCGCTGACCTTCTCCTGCGGCGAGGACAACGTGTACATCCTCGCGGACCGGGTCATCGCCTCGTTCTGACGGTCCTGCCCACGGGCGCGGGCCGGGTCCACACCCCACAGGCCCTACGCGAAAGCCCGCGCCGACGCTCCCTCGACGTACCGCACGGCCTCGTCCAGCTCCCCGGGCGGGGCCGTTACCAGTGCCACGGCCAGATCCCGCCCGGCGACGGCGAGTTGGTCGCCCACCGCGAACATCCCCACGTCCGGCAGCACCCGGGGCTCGGTCCCGGGGCTCTCCACGCGCTGGGCCCGTACGGCGAGTTCACGGGCCGCGGCCAGCGCTTCGGCGGCCGCACCGCGCTGGAGGCGGCTCTGCGGGGCCGAGCGCAGCCGGTCGGCGAATCGGTCCACGGCCAGGATCAGGGGCGTCGTATCGAGCACGGGCCCGACCCTACGCGCCCGCTCCGCCCAGCCGCCACGCGCCTTTCCCCGCGCTCACCCCGCGCCCCCGAGCGCCCCTGCCCGCATGGTTGCCAACGGGCGAACGCTCAGGCACGGTGTCGGGAAGGAACAGCAACGCGCACTGCGTCGGAGGCGCCGATGTCGCATGTCTTCTCCGAAGAAACCCATCGCAACCTGCTCTCCCGGATCCCTCAATGCACCGGTCGTGAGATCTCCGACTGGCTCCGGACCGTCGACGAAGGACCCTCCCTCGTCCGCTTCGAGGAAAAGGTCAGCTGGCTGCGCGGGGAGCACGAACTCGCCTACGGCCACGCCAAGGCGATCATCCACGAGCACGACCTCAGGCGGGCCGCCCGCAAGCTGCTCTGACCCGCGGACCGCGCACCTACGCCCCTACGCCCCCTACGCCCCTGGTGAACGCGGAACGGCCCGCAGGCGCGATGCCTGCGGGCCGTTCCGATGGCGCTTGCCGGATACCGGTGGGGTCCCGGTCAGTCGTCGCCGCTGAGGATGGCGACCACGCGCAGCATCTCGATGTAGATCCACACCAGGGTCACGGTGAGGCCGAACGCGGCCAGCCATGCCTCCTCGCGCGGAGCGCCGTACGCGATGCCGTCCTCGACCTGCTTGAAGTTGAGGGCCAGGATGCACGCGCCGATGACGATGGCCACGATGCCGAAGATGACGCCGAGCGCACCGCTGCGGAAGCCGAGGCCGTCGCCGCCGCCGAAGACGGCGAACAGCAGGTTGACCATCATCAGCAGCATGAAGCCGATGGCGGCGGCCATCACGAAGCCGTAGAAGCGGCGCGTGACCCGGATCAGACCGGTGCGGTAGGCGATCAGCACACCGGCGAAGACCGCCATCGTGCCGAGCACCGCCTGCATCGCGGCGCCGGGGGCGACGTAGACGCTGACGATGTTGCTGACGATGCCGAGGAAGACACCCTCGAACGCCGCGTACGTCAGGATCAGCGGCGGCGAGGGCCGGCGCTTGAACGAGTTCACCAGCGACAGCACGAAGCCGATGATCGCGGCGCCGATGGCGACGCCGTAGGCGCTGCCCAGGTTCGCCTGGTCGACCGGCATGACCCACCAGGCGATGGCGGCGGTCACGATCACGGTGCCGAGCGTCATCGCCGTACGCGTCACCACGTCGTCGATGGTCATCGCGTCGGTGCGCGCGGGCGCGGGTGCGCCGGGCTGGACGCCCTGTGCGTAAGGGTTGGTGGCGTACGGGTTAGCGGCGGTGCCCTGCGCGAACGGGTTGGCTCCCGTCGTGGCGGCCCCGGCCTGCGGCGCCGCGTTGAAGCCCGCGTGGCCGTTGTCGCGGCTGAACCCCCGTCGCGAGAAGACCGGGTTGCTGCTCCTCATCTCACTCCTCCATGGCCACACTGCGTGGCCTCGCGACAAGAGTAATGGGTAGGCAAAAGAATCACCCTAGTGCCTGGGGAGGATCTTTATCACCGCTGCCCGTACGGACCGGGGAATCCCCACCCCACGGGGGCCTGAGCCGCATCCGCCCGACACCACCGGGAAGGGCCGTCCGGGTCACATCCGTCCGCGCTGCCGTGCCTGCACCCCGTAATGACCGGTCACGCCCCGTGAGGAGCGTGGTGCCCGGAGCCGGACTCGAACCGGCACCGGAACCCCCTTTGACCTGCAACGATCTGCTGGTCTGCGAAAACACCCCCGCATCTTCCCGGATTCTCCCGGATCTTCCCGCATCGGCGCGCAGCCGTGTTCCCGCGGGAACACGGCTGCGCGCCCTCCTGGAAAAAGCGGTGGGCCCGGCAGTCTCCTGCCGGGCCCACTAGCGGTTCCGTGTCTCTACTTGCGGAGCATGGACCGGACCGCCCTCGCCGCCCCTCGCGGGTACAGCGGGTCACTGCGGCGACTCGGCGATTTGGCCGATCCCGTTCGTATTTAACGTGCCCCCGCGCGCCATGACTAGGCCAAACCCGTAATCCAGCGGCAGATCGCCCCAACGTCACCTGTTCGTGTTTCCAACTCTTGCATCCGAATCGATCGGCAGGAACCACTCTCCCGGAACGCGATCACGCTCGGCGGGGCGTCGGGACTCAAATGCACTTCCCGGGAGCAGCCGGGCGCAGTGTCAGCGGCGAGCGGTCACCAGGAGCGTGCCGATGTGCCCGGCCGTCGGGGCGTCGAGGACCCGCGCGTCGACGTCCCGGAACCCCGCGGCCTCCAGGAGCTCGGTCCAGCCGCGCGGCGTGTAGCTGTACCGGTAGGTGTACATCGCCCTGCCGGCGAACCCGCCCTTGTACATGCCCTGCGGCCCGTACGCCCCGGGGATCGCCGGAGGGTGGGAGAACGCGAACACCCCGCCTGGCCGGAGCCGCTCGGCGACGAGCGGGAGCAGCCGGGCCGGGTCGGTGAACCACGCCGCCCCGAAGATCGAATAGACGGCGTCGTACGTCTCGGTGTCCGTGGCGAGCGTCTCCAGCACCTCGCCACAGACGAAGTCGGCCCCGGTGCCGGCCCACCGCTCCGTCACCTTCTTCACCATCACCGGGGACAGGTCGATGCCCGTCGCCCTGATCCCGCGCCCGGCGAGCAGGGCGAGCGCCCGGCCGGTGCCGCACCCGAGCTCCAGCGCCGACCCTGGATCGCCAAGGACCTCTGGCCCCGGGCCGTGCCCGGCGTACTGCGTCCAGCAGAAGGTGGGTTCCATGTCGTCCTGGAACGCGCTGCCGGCGTAGGTGTCCCAGAGCTCGGTCTCGGCTGCGATGTCGTGGTCTACGGGCACGGCGCCTCTCTCAGTAGGTGACGGGGAAGGCCCCTGCCCTCCATGCGAGAGGAGAGGACAGGGGCCAGCGTAGGGGGCGCGAGCCCCGGATCAGTGGCTGTCGGGAACCTTGCTGTCGCAGGGCGAGCAGGTCGCCCCGTCGATCGCCCACAGCTCCTCGTCGACCTCCCAGCCGTCGGCCGCGAGGAAGTCCGCGGTACGCAGGCACAGGCCGTCAGAACGCCGCTGGATGAACGGCGCGTGATGCTTGTACCGGCCGCCGTTGTGGACCTTGCAGAGCGCGAAGCAGACCGGGGTGTCGAGGATCAGCTGGTGCACCCCGATGTCGAC
Source organism: Streptomyces sp. cmx-18-6 (assembly GCF_046548915.1). Taxonomy (NCBI): domain Bacteria; kingdom Bacillati; phylum Actinomycetota; class Actinomycetes; order Kitasatosporales; family Streptomycetaceae; genus Streptomyces; species Streptomyces sp. cmx-18-6. The sequence goes on from NZ_JAEBEP010000009.1 coordinate 84,098, forward strand.
GAGCTTGCCGACGCCCAGGTGCACGTCGGGGTTCTCCATCGCGCACACGGAGTACGCCACGGCCTGGCCGAGGATCCTCTCCGCCATGCTCCGGACCATCGTCTGGTCCCGCAGGAGCAGAGCGATCTCCCGCTCCCACAGGGGGCCGCCGTCCATGACGTTGACCGTGAGGTGCTCGATGTGTGGCGCCAGTGCGTTGAGGATCTGTTCCGGGTCGCTGGTACGGGCGAGGGTGGGCGGCTGAACTGCGATGGTCATCCTGTCCTCCGTCGTTCGTCGAGTCGTGCGATGGAACCCCTCACCCCGGCCGACCGGGGTGAGGGAGCTTTGTCGGCCGGGCGTCAGATCGCCTCTGCGGCCTTCCGGAGCGCGGCGACACTGGCCGGCACGTCGTGGCTCAGGCGGACCCGCAGGTGCGGCATCTTTGCCAGGCGCACCGACACCTCGTCGCGGGCGCTGAGCCGACCGCCTCCGTCGACGCCGCCCGCCAGCTCGAAGATGTCCGGGTACCGGTCCTCCGTGGCGCCCGACATGAAGTCGTCCTCTCCGAGCGCGAGCGCCTGGCCGCCGTCGACGATGCCGGGCGAACCGTCGGCCTCGACCCGGGGGAAGAGGAGTCCGGCCGCACGGCCGCCCGTGGCGAGCTGGACGCCGAACAACGGCGTGAACTGGTCCGGGAACACCTGGACCTTCCGCTCCCTCCGCTTGCCGTCCTCCCAGAGCGGTGTGAAGTCACCGGCGAGGAGGGCCTCCGTCACGCTGTCGTGCTGCGTCGGATGGAAGGTCCCGCCCTCCTGCAGGTGGCCGCGCGCCGCCGCCCCCCAGCCGAGGGAGTCGACCAGGCCGAGACCGAGAGCAGCGGCCGACGGCCACGGCACCACCTCGACGTCCCGCTCCCCGGTCGGCCGGACCAGCACCCTGTCGTTCGCGAGCAACTGCCATCCGGCCGATGCGAGCAGGAGCGCGGTCGTCGTCTTGCCCGCCCCCTTGCCGCCGAACGAGAGGAGCGTCGCTCCGTCCTCCGGGCGTACGACGGCCGACGCGTGCAGGACCGCCCACCCGTCCCGCAGCAGCTGCCCCCGTACCACCTCGCGGGCCAGGCGCGCGGCAGCCAACGCCAGCTCCATCACGCCGACGCCGGACAGCTCAAGGCGACCGGTGGACGCGGTGTAGCGGTACACAATCGACTCGTCCGGCGATGTCGCGACGATGTCCTCGCCGTCCCGGGCCACCAGCATCCGGTGCCGCGCGTACTCCACCTCTTCGGTATGCCGGCCGTCGTGGACCTGGAGGGTCAGCTCCGCGTACTCGGTGGGGTCGACGGCCGCGACGACGACTGGGCCCGCGCACACCGACGAGGCTTCGACCGCAGACGCGGCCCACCACGGGCCGAAGTATCGCCGCGCCCAGTCCGTTACTTCGGTCCGATTGCTCAGGACGGTGACGGCCGCCGAAGCGGCCTGAAGGCGGGTGGCGCTGATCATGCTGGGATCCTTTCGGTAGGTGCAGGCAGATGGGTGTAGGCGTCTCGGAGGCTGCTCGCGGCCGAGTCCAGAGAGAGACGCTCGTAGCGGGTGAGCGGCGGACAGCACGGGACCGGCACGCCCCCGGTGAATGCGATCGGGATGCCCAGCCACACGTCCCCGTACGGCACAGACAGCTCCTCAACGCCGTCGACAAGGCCGAGGGTTTTACGGAGCGTGGAGACGACCGCACCGGCCGGGCCGCACCGGGTACGGCCTATCCCCGCCCGGATCAGGGCCGGGCGCTCCTGGAGCCCTTCCACGACCGCACGGGCCCGACCCTCGACCGGCAGCCCGTCGACGGTCGTCGACGACAGGCAGGGAACAGCGCGGTCGCCGTGTTCCCCGATCACATGGCCGCTCACCCGGTCCGGGGAGACCCGGGCGTACCGGGCGAGGAGCAGCCGGTACCGGGCGGAGTCGAGATTCGACCCGATCCCGTAGACCCGGGCGCACCCCGACACCTCAGCGAACCGGCGGGCCATCAGGTCGACCGGGTTCGTGACGACGAGGACGCTGCCCTCGTACCCGCGCAGCTCCCGGGCGATAGCGCCAAGGGCGGGGGCGTTCGCGGTGGCACCGCCACGGCGTATGTCCTCGACCGCAGTGTTCGTGAAGTCAGTGCGCAGCGCCACCACCACGGCGTCGCACCCACGGAGATCCGCGACCTCCCCGACCTCGATCCGAGTACGCGACCGTACGGACAGCGCCATGTCCTCCAGGTCTGCGGCCAAGGCGCTCGCCTGCTCCGTCCGCCTCGACGCGACGACGAGCTGCCCCGGCAGCCCGACGGATACCAGCGCGGCCGCGAGGACCTGGCCGACCGCCCCCGCGCCGACGACGCCGATCACCGGGCCGGTCACCGCAGGTCCAGGGCGGTGTGCTCGACCTCGTGGAAGACGGCATCCAGCAGACTCAGCCCGGACGCCGATCCGACCAGGAGGCCGCTCACCCGTTCCACGACGGCCGCGATGCGACGCGCCTGCGACACAAGCACCTGCTGCTTGCCCGTCAGCGGCAGCTCAGCGGGCGCACTCAAGCACGTGCTCAGGATGTTCACCGTGTCCATCAGCCACAGGACCATGACCTCCCGCAGCCGCTCTGCCCGATCGCGCGGGCGCAGGCCCTGGCCGTACCGGCTCAGCGCCGACAGCACGCCCTCCGTGATCTGCCGCTCCGCGCGCAGCTCGTGATGGCACAGGCCCAGGAGAAGCGTCCGCCCGAAGAGTTTCGCCACATCCGGCTCCGGACCGGCCGACCACTGGAGAGCCGGATCGATGTACGTCAACCGGGGGCCGGTCAGGTAGACATGCTCCGGCTTCAGATCCCCGAACACCGCGGCCCGCTGACGGGGCCGGATCGCGCCCGTGAGCCGCAGCAGTCGGCGGACCGCGTTGCCGAGCAGATCGACGACCGCAGCGCGATCGTCCTTGAGTGGCTGCCTGTCTTGCCCCAGGGCAGCGACGTACCGAGCCGCATCCGGGCCCCGGAACTTCCTGGCGAAGACGTCCATGATGCTGCGCTCCGCGATCGGCCAGGACCGCCGCAGATACCCCGCCCCCGCCTCGCAGTGCAGCTCTCCCAAGCACAGCAGCACCGAGTTGAGTAGGGCCTCGGTGTCCCAAGGGTGCTCGGCCAGCTCCTCCGCGACCGTCTTCCCCGCCACCGCCCGCGTGAAGAGGACACCGCCGCTCAGCCCTATCGGCTCGCAGACCCGCGGGCGGCCGAGCTGCTGCAGAAACTCCAGATGCTGATACTCCCGCCGCGTAACGAGGTCGGCGGATCGCACATAGGGTTCCTGCGCTTCCTGCACGTCCGCCCACGCCCCCCGCGCGCCGCGCAGGATCGACACGAGCGACGAGCTCAGCCAGGAGTATTTGGCGTACAACTCCTGCCCATCCACTTGGACTTGGCAGACGTACGACGTCACGCCTGGGCACTGCGGGCCGAGGACCGCGCCCCGACCCGGCCACAGGTCCTCTGCCGCCTGGGCGATAGCCCGACGACTCGCCTCGAACAGCAGGGGCGCGGACACCGCCGTCTCCCTGCTCGTGGTCAGTGTCATCAACCGTCTCCTTCTAGATGTCGGCCGCGCACGGCGCAGCCGGGTCAGGTCGAGTTCTGGAAGATGCCGAGACAGATGGCGGTGAGGAGTGAGGTCAGGGCCACGCAGTACAGGACCTGCGCGGTGCGCTCACTCATCGGGCTGGCCCAGCTCGGCCCACACGCACTTTCCCCACGGCAACGGCTGGACGCCCCACCGGCCGCCGCTCAGCGTCGCCACGATGTCCAGGCCCCGCCCGGACTCCTGATCGTCAGCAGCCGAGCACGCTGTTGGCCTGTCGCGCGACAGGTCCACCACAGCGACCCTGACCCGGCCCTCCCCGAGTCGTATCGCGGTCACTCGGACAGAGTTCCGCCGGGCATGCAGCACGGCGTTCGTCAGCAGCTCGCTCACGACCAGCTCGGCATCGTCCTGCACGTCCTCCAGCCCCCACACATCCAGGGCGAGGCGCACAAGGCGCCGCGCACTGTGCACGGAGGCGGCGACCCTCGGCAGCGTCTCGGTGTACGCGGGCATCGGCCCCGCTCCGGTCTCGACCATCACGAGCGCTCCGATCCGTCTGAATGAGCGTCGGCGAACGGCCGTGGGAGAAAACACCACGGGCGCGGCCACCGGAATCAGCGTTTCAAGCACCGGGACCACCCTTGGCGCCCCCGGTGGTACCCGTCCCCCGCATCACCAGAGCGGCGAGCAGGTCCGGGTCACACAGCAGCCAGGGGCCGTCCAGCGGGACCACCCACCACGGACGGCCGGCACGCTCCGGCCGCACGGCCTCCGGTGCGGGCACCTCCAGCAAGGCCCGACGGTGATGTCGGATCGAACCCCTCACCGCCCACACCAGGGCCACGGACGCCGGGACGAGCGCCGTGTAGGCACCCTCCCGCCCGAACCCCTCTTCGCTGTAGAAGACGGGTCCGTCGACGTCAACCAGGGGCGCGCTCTCGATCGGGCTCTCCGCGTCGAGCGCAGCATGAACCACGCTGGCGCGGATCACGACCGCACCGAACAGGGCACCGGGCCTCAGCCAGGCCGAGCCGGATTCGTCCCAGCTGGCCCGCGCCTCCTGGAGGGTCGTGGCCGCCCCCAGTAGCCAGTGCCCACCCGCGAGCCGCTGCTCGCGCCCGAGTGCGACGGTCTCGCCAGTCAGATCATGCATCGCAGCAACTCCGGTACGGAGCCGTGGGTACGCTCAAGCACGGCGACTCCTAGTCAGTCGTCGCCCCGGGGCAAGCGGCGGTCACCGCTCCCGGGGCCTTGCCGTCCGAGAGTGCATTTCTGCCGAATACCGCGCCTGCCCACGGTGGGTATACCCATCATGGGTACACCCCGTGGAACTCCCTCCCGCACAGTGGGGAGGAGCAGGCAGGAGAGCCGCATGACCTACCAGCCGCCGACAGCTCTGCCGCGCGACGTCATCGACCAGGAGGACGTACACCGCGCGCTGGTAGCCCACGACTTCGGGACCGTCTTCCGCCTCGCGCGCGAACGTGCCGGCATCTCGTACTCCAGGTTCGCCACGGAGTGCGACATCAAGCCGAACCGCGTCGGAGAGCTCGCAAGGGGCATCGGCCAGATCACGACGTTCGAGAAGATCGTCCAGATCGCCGATGCCTTACGCGTCCCTGGTCACGTGCTCGGCCTGGCCGACCGCCCGTGGGAAACGGACTCTCCTGGACACACAGAAGAGACGGGATACCCGCACATGCGACGCCGAACGATTCTCCAGGCCGCCACCGCCACCGGCCTCGCCGCAGCTCTGCCCTCCCTCCACCAGCCGGTGCCACCCCACCGCATCACCCTGGCCTACGTGGAGCAACTCCGCGCCCGCGCCGCCCGCCTCCGCCGCCTCGACATCGTCCTCGGAGGAGGCGACACCCACCGGGTGTACCTCGCAGAGGTCCAGCACACGAAGTCGCTGCTGCGCGACGCCGTCTTCACCGGCGACTCCCGCCAGAAGCTCACCGGCCTTCTGGCCGAGCAAGCCCAGCAAGCCGGGTGGGCAGCCTTTGACAGTGGCCGGGCCCGGGAGGCCAGGAGCCTGTACGAGGAGAGCCGGACGCACGCCCGCGATGCCCACGACGACGACCTCTACGGCAACGCCCTGGCCTTCCTCGCATATCAGGAACTTTCCGACGACCGGAGGGCCGCCGTCTCCGTCGCGCAAGCCTCCTGCGCCACGATCACCCCCAACACACCGTCCACCGTCCGCGCGCTGCTATACGAGCGTCTGGCATGGGCCTGCGCCATCGATGGCCAAGTTGCCAGCACCGAGCGCGCACTCGACGACGCCCGCGACGCCCTCGCCACCGCCGAGGAAGATGAGCCGCAACCAGACTGGTCAGCCTGGGTCGACTACACCGAACTGGAGATCATGACGGGCCGATGCTGGACGGAACTCAACCGCCCCCTGCGCGCCGTGCCCGTCCTCACACGGGCACTCGGCCGGTACTCCGACGACAACGCGAGGGACAAGTCCCTCTACCTGTCCTGGCTCGCACAGGCATACCTGACCGCCGGGGAGGTAGAGGAGGCCGCACGGCACGTCAGCCGCGCAGCCACTCTCGCCTACGGGGTCGCATCGCAGCGCCCCGCACAACGGCTCACACCGCTGATCACTCACCTACGCCCGCACGCCGGCATCGGAGCCGTCCGTGAACTCCTGGACCGCGCCGCCGTCTAGGACGGATCCATTGACTTTCGCACCCACTCAATGCACCGGTCAGCGCCCAGGATGATGGGCACGGCGCACACCTCAGGGTTGTCCCAAGGGTGCTTAGCGAGCAGGTAGTTCTCCAGCTCCGGGTACCGGTCCTTCGTCGTCTTGAGGAGCAACTGCCACTCCTCACCCGTGCCCTGCTCGCCCAGGTGCCAGAAGACGCTGACGACGGGGCCCACCACCTGGGCCCCGGCCGCGAGGCGCTGCTCGACGGCACCGGCCGCCAGAGCGACCGCCTGATCACGCGTCTCCGTCGCCGTCGATACCTGCACGCATTCAGTCATGACCGTGAGCCTACGAGCCCAGCGCCCGGCGTAGACCGCTTTCGCGTAGGTCCGAGGAACAGCAGCCCCAGCCGGACGGCACCCGTGACGGGTCACCGCTCCGGCCCTCCACCACGCCGGCCGCTCCCGGCCCCGTTCTCCACTGAATCGACGGCGGTCATGCACGAACCGTGACCATGGTGCGCCGGTCGTGCGCCACGGACGAAAACGCTACCCGGGGTAGCGCTGTGTTTCCGCTGGTCACTGGCTGTACTCGTACGAGTGCCCGGAGCCGGACTCGAACCGGCACGCCCCCGAGGGGCAGCGAGGTTTAAGCTCGCCGTGTCTACGTTCCACCATCCGGGCGTGCCGCGCGGCTCCGCGTTGGCAACTGACCCTATCCAAGGGCGTCCCCCGATCAGCGGAACAGTGGCGCGATGTTGTCCTATTTTATTGACCGCTTGAGGGACCGTCAGCACATCAGGACGGCCTCACCACGCGCCCGCACCGGATACCGCCAGGTAGGACGCGGGACGTGATTGACGGAAAGTCGCCGCACCCGTACGGCCCAATGCGCCAGGTGTGCGCCACGCCTCGCCAGGGGGTGCGCCACCCTCGGGGGGCCGGGTGCGCGGTGAGGCCCTCATTCCGCCCGGGCACGGGGCCGGCGCCTTGGTCGAGCGGTCGTCACCGTGTGCGACCGGTCCACCCTGGAGATGCCCCGTCAGGGTCGGTGTCATACCCGAGGAGGACGCCTCCACCCCTGTGGTGCGACTCAAGGGGGCCACCGGAACGGGCATCGGGAGTGACGACCCGGGGCGATCGGGACGTGACGATGGAGTAGTCCCCGAGGTGCTGACGTCAGCAGCGCCGACGCCAGCGGCACCGGCTTCGGCGCGGGCCGCGTCACCCCCGTATGCATCCGCATCACCCGAACCAGGAGCGTCCCTGTGACCACCACCCCCACCGTTCACCGCGCCACCGCGGTGGCTGCCCGCGCCACGGAGCTGTCGAAGGTCTACGGCGAGGGTGAGACGCAGGTCGTCGCCCTGGACCGGGTGACCGTGGACTTCCCGCAGGGCGAGTTCACCGCGATCATGGGCCCCTCGGGTTCCGGCAAGTCGACGCTGATGCACTGCGTCGCCGGACTCGACAGCTTCAGCAGCGGTTCGGTGCGCATCGGCGACACCGAGCTCTCCACCCTGAAGGACAAGCAGCTCACGCAGTTGCGCCGGGACAAGATCGGCTTCATCTTCCAGGCGTTCAACCTGTTGCCGACGCTCACCGCCCTGGAGAACATCACCCTGCCGATGGACATCGCGGGCCGTAAGCCCGACGCAGCGTGGCTCCAGAAGGTCATCGACATGGTCGGCCTCTCGGAGCGGCTGAAGCACCGGCCGACCGAGCTCTCCGGCGGGCAGCAGCAGCGCGTCGCCGTGGCCCGCGCCCTGGCCTCGCAGCCCGAGATCATCTTCGGTGACGAGCCGACCGGGAACCTGGACTCCCGCTCCGGCGCCGAGGTCCTCGGCTTCCTGCGCAACTCGGTGCGCGAGCTGGGCCAGACCGTGGTGATGGTGACCCACGACCCGGTCGCCGCCTCCTACGCGGACCGGGTCATCTTCCTCGCGGACGGCGCGGTCGTCGACCAGATGATGCACCCGACCGCCGATGGGGTCCTCGACCGGATGAAGGCGTTCGACGCGAAGGGCCGCACCAGCTGAGGCGCGTGACCGGCCGCCCCGAACGGACGCCGCACAGACGCCGCGTACGCAGACGCCCCGTACGGCCGCCGCACAGCTGACGCGCACGGCCCCCGTCGCGCAGCTGACGCGTACGACCGCCGTGCCCGCCTCCGCGCCCCGGCCGCCGCACCCCTGACGCCGGCGGCCCGCCGCACCCGGCCGCCGCACCCCCGCGTCCCCGCCCCCCTTCCGGAACTCATCCCAGGACACACAGACATGTTCCGTACCGCCCTGCGCAATGTGCTCGCGCACAAGGCCAGGCTGCTGATGACCGTGCTCGCCGTCATGCTCGGCGTAGCGTTCGTCTCCGGCACCCTCGTCTTCACCGACACCCTCGGCAACGCCTTCCGCAACCAGTCCGCCAAGAGCTACGACGACGTCGCCGTCGCCGTGGAGACGTACGCCGGCGGGCGCGACGACAAGACCCCCGGCATCGACGACGCCGTCCTGGAGAAGATCCGCGGCCTGGACGGCGTGGCCTCCGCCACCGGCCGGGTCTCCGGTTTCGCCGGGGTCGCGGACCCGGACGGCAAGCTCATCGGCAACGGCTGGTCCAACACCGGCGCCAACTTCGCCCCCGGCAAGGACGGCAAGGACTCCGCGTACGACTTCACCGAGGGCGGCGGCCCCGTGAAGGGCGGCTCGGTCGCGCTCGACGAGGACACCGCGTCCAAGGGCAAGTACCGCGTCGGCGACCCCGTGCGGGTCGCCACCAACGGCCCGGTGAAGGAGTACACCCTCACCGGTGTCTTCACCACCGAGGACGGCGCGGTCAACGCGGGCGGCAGCCTCGTGCTGTTCGACACCGCGTCCGCCCAGAAGCTCTACCTGAAGCCCGGCGTCTTCCAGAACGCCACCGTGGCCGCCGCCCCCGGCGTCTCCGACCAGAAGCTGCTGGACGCGATCACTCCGCTGCTGCCGCAGGACGCCACCGCGCAGACCGGCAAGGCGCTCGCGGACGAGCAGGCGAAGCAGATCGAGAGCGGTCTCACCGGCCTCAACACCGTCCTGCTGGTCTTCGCGGGCATCGCCCTGTTCGTCGGCATCTTCCTCATCGCCAACACCTTCACGATGCTGGTCGCCCAGCGCACCCGTGAGCTGGCCCTGATGCGGGCCATCGGCGCGTCCCGCCGCCAGGTCAAGCGCTCCGTGCTGATCGAGGCCGGCGTCGTCGGAACGCTCGCCTCCGTCATCGGCTTCGCCGTCGGCCTCGGCCTCGCCATCGCCCTGCGCTCCGGGATGGGCCTCCTGGGCGGCAAGATCCCGGCCGGTCCGCTGGTCGTCTCGCCCACCGCGGTCGCCTCCGCCTTCGCCGTGGGCATCCTGATCACCGTGCTGGCCGCCTGGCTGCCCTCCCGCCGGGCCGCGAAGATCGCCCCGGTCGCGGCGATGAGCAGCGTGCACGCCACCGCCTCCGTCAAGTCCCTCGTCGTACGGAACTCCCTCGGCGGCGCCATCGCCCTGCTGGGTGCGGTGGGCATCGTCGGCGGCGCGGCGACCGGCGGGGCGAACGGCAGGTACCTGGTCGCGGGCGGCGCCTTCTTCGCCCTGATCGGCATCATCATCCTGATCCCGCTGCTCTCCCGCCCGGTCATCGCCCTGGTGCGGCCGGCGCTGTCGAAGCTGTTCGGCGTCTCCGGGAAGCTGGCCTCGCAGAACGCGGTCCGCAACCCCCGCCGCACCGGAGCCACCGCCTCCGCCCTGGCCATCGGGCTGACCCTGGTCACCGGCATCTCGGTGCTCGGCGTCACCCTCGGCCAGGCCATCGACAAGATGACCACGGACCACATCAAGGCCGACTACATGGTCACGATGGCCAGTGGCGACTCGCTCGACGAGTCGGCGCTCACCGCCCTGGCGAAGGCGGACGGCGTCTCGGCGCTCTCCCCCCAGCAGGCGGCCTGGTTCGAGGTCGACGGGGAGCACTTCTCGGCCTCCGGCGTCACCCCGGGCGACGTGGAGAAGGTCTTCTCCCTGGACACCGTCTCCGGTTCGCTGGCCTCGCTGAAGGAAGGCCAGGTCGCGGTCGGCTCCAAGACCGCGAAGTCGAACGGCTGGAAGACCGGCGACACCCTGCCGGTGAAGTTCGACGACGAGAAGAAGGGCGAGCTGACGATCGGGGCGCTCTACAAGGAGAACGAGTTCCTGTCGCCCTTCGTGATCCCCAAGGAGCTGGCGGACAAGCACAGCGCCTCCTCCCGCCCCGAGATCCGCGAGATCTGGATCAAGTCGGACGGCGGCGCGAGCTCGGCCAACGAGCGGGCCATCGTGGACGCGCTCGGCGACAACCCGGCCATGAGCGTCATGGACCGGCAGGACATCCGCGACATGTTCGGCGGCGTCATCAACACCGCGCTGAACATCATGTACGGGCTGCTCGCCATGGCCCTGCTGATCGCCGTCCTCGGGGTCGTCAACACCCTCGCGATGTCGGTGTTCGAGCGCCAGCAGGAGATCGGCATGCTGCGGGCGATCGGCCTCGACCGAGCTCGCGTCAAGCGCATGATCCGCCTGGAGGCCGTCGTCATCTCGGTCTTCGGCGCGGTGATCGGGGTCGGCCTCGGCGTCTTCCTCGGCTGGGCGATCGGCCAGACCCTGTCCGCCGACATCCCCGGCTACGCCCTGGTCATCCCGTGGGACCGGCTCGCGCTCTTCCTCGCCCTGGCCGGCCTGGTGGGCGTCCTCGCCTCGCTGTGGCCCGCCCGCAGCGCCGCGAAGCTCAACATGCTGACGGCGATCAAGACGGAGTAGCCGAAGGGAGCGGGACGAGGGACGAGGGGACGACGAGGGGCCGGTGCACCGCTGGAGAGCGGAGCACCGGCCCCTCGCCCGTACCGGAGGCATCCGTACCGGAGGCATCCGTACCGAAGGCGTACGCGTACGGGTCAGCCGCCCGCCCGCTCCGTCCAGGCCCGTGTGCGCAGCGGCAGCCGGGAGCCGCCGCCCTCCAGCGGGCGTACCGCGAGGATCTGGTTGACGCCGATCCGGTTGCGTTCGAAGGAGAGCGCGGAGGCGGCCATGTACAGCCGCCAGACCCTGGCCCGGCCCGGGGACGTGGCCCGTACCGCCTGCTCCCAGTGGCGCTCCAGGTTGGCCACCCAGCGGCGCAGGGTCAGCGCGTAGTGCTCGCGGATGGCCTCGACGTCGCGGGCCTCGAACCCGGCCTCCTCCAGGGTGGACAAGGTGCGGCCCAGCGGCGCGAGTTCGCCGTCCGGGAAGACGTAGGAGTCGATGAACGCGTCGATGCGGTAGGCGTCCTCGTCCTTCTCGGGGCGACGGGCGATCTGATGGTTCAGCAGCCGTCCGCCGGGCTTCAGGAGGGCGAAGAGGTCGTCGGCGTACTCGCGGTAGCGGACCGAGCCGACGTGTTCGGCCATCCCGATCGAGGAGATCGCGTCGTACGGTCCGGGTGGGACATCCCCTGTTCGAGCGGAGCCGGGAGCCTGGGGAAGGACGTCGCGGTAGTCCTGGACGCGGATCTCGATCCGGTCGGTCAGGCCCTCCTCCGCGATGCGTTTCCTGGCGTGGGCGGCCTGTTCCTGGGAGAGGGTGATGCCGGTGACCTGCGCCCCGTACTCCCGGGCGGCGTGGATGGCCATGGAGCCCCAGCCGCAGCCGACGTCCAGGAGGCGGTCGCCCTCCTTCAGGGCGAGCTTGCGGCAGACCAGGTCGAGCTTGTCGCGCTGGGCGTCCTCCAGGGTCGCGCCGTCCTGCCAGTAGGCGCAGGAGTAGACCATGGACGGGCCGAGGACCAGGGCGTAGAAGTCGTTGCCGACGTCGTAGTGGTGGCTGATGACCTCCTTGTCCCGCCGTCTGGTGTGCAGCGGGCCGGTGCGGCGGCGGACCTCCTCGGCGGGCGGGGCGGGCGGCGGCCAGGGGCCCGCCAGGTGGAGGAGCCCGCGGGCGAAGGCGCGTACGGCGGGGTCGCGGACCGGGTGGACGGCGTCCTTGGCCTCCGCGCCCCGGTCCCACAGGAGCCCGGCGATCCGGTCGAGCACTTCGTACAGATCACCGTCGACATCGATCTCCCCCGCGACCCAGGCGCGGGCGAGGCCCAGTTCGCCGGGCTTCCACAGGAGTCTGCGCAGGGCTCTGCGGTGGCGGATCACGAGGACGGGCGCGCCGGGCGGACCCGATTCGCTGCCGTCCCAGGCCCGGATGCGGACCGGTAGGGGTTCCGCGAGCAACTCTTCGGCGAGAGCGGTCAGCCGCGATGCGGCGTCTGCCATGGCGCACACCTCCGTGGTGTTTCCCGACAAGCACGACATGCACAACAAACAGAACGAGTACAAGCACGCATACGGGTGCGAGTGCGAGCACGCGTACGACGAGCACAGGGCCTGCCCACAGGCTCAGGGCCCCGCCGCCGCGCCCCTCGGCCCCGCGACGGGGTACACCTGCGTCAACTCTTCCCACCCAGTCCGTCATCCCGCTACCGGGCAACAAAACGGCAAAACGCGTGCGCGCGGCCGCCGCCCCGGCGGGAACCGGCCCCGGACCGGCGCCGGCCCCCCGGCACCGGTCCCGGCACCGTCCGGCAGCGGGTACGCCGAAGGGGCCGTCCGCACCACGGATGGCGGACGGCCCCTTCGGGCGTCGTACGGAGCGCTCCTCGCGGAGCGGGGTCAAGGAGGCGTCAGGATGCCTTGGCCTTCTCGCCCTCGGACTTGGCGCCCTCCAACTTCGCGGCGGCCGGAGCCGGGGCCGGCTTGGCGGCCTCGTAGAACTCCTCGCGCGGCGTCTCCATGGCGCCGAGCGAGACGACCTCGCGCTTGAGGAACATCGCCAGCGTCCAGTCGGCGAAGATCCGGATCTTACGGTTCCAGGTCGGCATCGCCATGCCGTGGTAGCCACGGTGCATGTACCAGGCGAGACGGCCCTTGAGCTTGATCTTGACCTTGCCCATGACGATCATCGCGACGCCCTTGTGCAGGCCCAGACCGGCGACCGCACCCTTGTTGGCGTGGCTGTACTCCTTCTGCGGGAAGCCCCGCATGCCGGAGATCACGTTGTCGCCGAGGACCTTCGCCTGACGCAGCGCGTGCTGGGCGTTGGGCGGGCACCAGGCGTTCGGGTTGCCGGCGCGGCGGCCGATCATGTCCGGCACCTGGGCGTTGTCGCCCGCGGCCCAGATGTAGTCGGTGCCCTGCACCTGGAGCTTCTCGGAGGTGTCGACGTGGCCGCGGGGGCCGAGCGGCAGACCGAAGCGGGCGAGCGCCGGGTTCGGCTTCACACCGGCGGTCCACACGATGGTGCTGGAGTCGACCTCCAGGCCGTTCTTGAGCACCACGTGACCGTCGACGCAGGAGTCCATGGAGGTGGAGAGGTAGATCTCCACCCCGCGGCTCTCCAGGTGCTCCTTGCCGTACGCGCCCAGCTTCGGGCCGACCTCGGGAAGGATCTTGTCGGCGGCGTCGACCAGGATGAAGCGCATGTCCTCGCGCTTCACGTTGGTGTAGTACTTCGTGGCGTCGCGGGCCATGTCCTCGACCTCGCCGATGGTCTCCGCGCCGGCGAAGCCGCCGCCCACGAAGACGAACGTCAGCGCCTTGCGGCGGACGTCCTCGTCGGTCGTGGAGTCAGCCTTGTCGAGCTGCTCCAGGACGTGGTTGCGCAGGCCGATGGCCTCCTCGATGCCCTTCATGCCGATGCCCTGCTCGGCGAGGCCGGGGATCGGGAAGGTACGGGAGACCGCGCCCATCGCGATGACCAGGTAGTCGAAGGGCAGCTCGTACGCCTCGCCGACGAGCGGCGCGATCGTGGCGACCTTGCGGTCCTGGTCGATCGTCGTGACACGACCGGTGAGAACCTCAGCCTTGGGCAGCACGCGTCGCAGCGGGACGACGACATGCCGAGGCGAGATGCTGCCTGCGGCAGCTTCGGGGAGGAAGGGCTGGTACGTCATGTACGACCGCGGGTCGACGACCGTGACGGTCGCCTCCCCGTACCGCATCTTCTTCAGAATGCGACGAGCTGCGTACAGGCCAACGTACCCACCGCCTACAACGAGGATCCTGGGACGCTCCGTGGTGCTCATGCCATCGAGTATCCACCTCCCCCCAGGGGGGTGCTCGTGAGCCCCTTCACAAGGATTGACCCACCCTCTGCTACACTTCGCCGCCCACGTGACCCAGGTCATGACCCGGCAAGGGAACCGCAACGCGCCGGGAAACGTTCCTGACCGCCTGTGAGCTGGCCCTTGGCCCTCCGGGAGGGGCGGAGCGGCGCTCCCCTTCATACGTACGCAACGCGCCCGGAACGCGCCCGTACGCCCTCCGCCGAGCCCCGCGTATGGCCCGGACGGCCCTTGCGGTCCCGAACTGCGCCCAACAGGACCGAATTCCTTGTGAAGAAGTTCACGAACTTCGTGGCGGCGTGTCCCGGGAAGGGTCCCCCGACCGGCCCACCAGGGCCGCGAGGAGGCTCAAAGGTGCAGGTGGCGCTGCGGCTGAGCGGGCAGCAGGCGGGGCACGGCCCGGACGTAGAGCACCATGCCGACGACCTCGACCAGCGTCTGCGCGACCACGACGACGGCGGCGATCGCGTACGGGTCGGGGAGGGACAGCGCGAGCGGAAGCACCACCAGGGAATTACGGGTCGCCCCGCTGAAGACCACCGCCCGCCCACCGGCCGCATCGAGCCGCAGGAGCCGGGCCACGGCCTTCCCGGCGAAGGCCATCACCACCAGGAACGCCGCGTAGAAGGGGACGACCGCGGCGACGTCGTCGAGGTTCCCGCCCACCTTCGGCACCTGGGAGGCGACCACCACCAGCAGGGTCGCGGCCATCAGCGGCACCATCGTCGCGGTCGCCGCGTCCGACGCCTTCCGCCCGCCCTCCCGCCGCCCCGCCCACGCCTGAAGCGCCCAGGCCAGCGCGAGCGGGACGACGATCAGGAAGGCGAACGCCTCCAGGAACGGCCCGGCCTCCACGATGTCGGCGAGCCCGGAGCCGAGGAACCCGTACAGGAACACCGGAAGCAGCGCCATCTGCACGACCAGCAGGAGCGGGGTCGCGGCGAGCAGCCGGCGGGCCGAGCCCCCCGCCAGACCGCTGAAGACGATCACGTAATCGACGCACGGGCAGAGCAGCACGAGCAGCACGCCCAGGCGCACCGCCCGGTCGGCCGGCAGGAACGTGAACATCGCGGCGACGACGAGCGGCACCACCAGGAAGTTCACCACCAGCGCGGCGGCCAGGAAGCGCCCGTCGCGCAACGAACGCAGCAGCTCGGCCGCCGGCACCTGAAGGAAGGTCACGAACAGCAGCGCGCCCAGGACGGGGTTGATGAGGTGTTCGAGACCCGGCCCGGCGGCGGGCGCGACAAGCCCCAGAAGAGCGCCGAGGGCCATCGCGGCGAGATAGACCACCACTTGGCGGTGTTCCATCCGCTCGACGACTCCGCGCGGTGTGTCGGTCATGTCGTGCGCCCCCCGGCGAACTGTTGCGCGGCGCTCCAGGCGATGCCGTCGAAGATGTCGTCCCAAGCGCTACCGAGGGTCCTCTGCCGCGCTCCAGGCGATCCCGTCCAGGATGTCGTGCTCGCTGACGACGACCTCATGCGCGCCCGTCCGCTCCATCACGGCCAGCAGGACCAGAGCGCCCGCCGCGATCACGTCGACCCGGCCGGGGTGCATCACGGGGATCGCGGCGCGTTCCGCATGGGTCGACCGGAGCAGGTGCTCGGTGATCGCGCGGACCTGACCCCGGGAGACCCGGGAGTGGTGGATGGCCCCGGAGTCGTACTCCGCCAGCTCCAGCGCGATCCCGGCGAGCGTGGTGACCGTGCCCGCCAGGCCCACCAGCGTGGCCGCCTCGGTGAGCGGGACGGACTCGGCGGCGAGGTCCAGGGCCGCGTCGACGTCCGCGCGGATCGCGGCGACCCGGTCGGGGGTGGCCGGGTCAACGACGGACCCGTCCACGACGAGATGACGCTCCGTCAACCGTACGCAGCCGATGTCCACGGAGCGCGCCGCGGCCACCTCGTCCGAGCCGAGGACGAACTCGGTGGAGCCGCCGCCGATGTCGACGACCAGATACGGCTTCGCCAGGTGGTCGCCGCCGGTCAGCTCCTTGGTGGCCCCGCCGAAGGAGAGCTGCGCCTCCTGGTCGCCCGTGATCACCTCGGGCTCGACGCCCAGGATGTCCCGGACGCCGGACACGAACTCCGCGCTGTTCTCGGCGTCCCGGGAGGCGGAGGTGGCCACGAAGCGGACGCGTTCCGCGCCCAGCTCCCCGATCGCGGCGGCGTACTCGCGGCAGGCCGCGAACGTCCGCTCCAGCGCCTCGGGGGCCAGCCGGCCGGTCCGGTCGACGCCCTGGCCGAGGCGGACGATCGTCATCCGCCGGTCCAGCTCGGTGAAGGAGCCGGTGGCGGGGTCCACGTCGGCGACGAGGAGCCGGATCGAGTTCGTACCGCAGTCGACGGCGGCCACCCGGATCATGAGCCCTGCCCTTCCGCGGGACCGTCGACCGGGCGGAAGCCGAAGTAGCCCCCGTCGCTCTCGGCCACCGTCCACCCGTCGTCCTCGCTCGGGGCCACGCACGGCGTGACGCACGGGCCCTTGGCCCACCACTCGGGCAGCATCGCGATGGCCTCGTCGCCCAGCGGGTTCACCCCGGGACCGGCGGCCAGCGAGTGGCCGACCAGGACGTGCAGGCACTTCACCCGGTCCGGCATGCCGCCCGCGCTCGGGAAGCCCTCCAGGACCTCGATGGCGTCACGCCGGGCGATGTAGTCCTCGTGCGCGGCCCGGTAGGCGGCGGCCAGCTCCGGGTCGGTCTCCAGACGGGCCGTCATCTCCTTCATGACCCCGTTCGCCTCCAGCGTGCCGATCGCCGAGGCCGCCCGGGGGCAGGTCAGGTAGTACGTCGTCGGGAACGGCGTGCCGTCCTCCAGACGCGGCTGGGTCTCCACCACGTCCGGGTTGCCGCACGGACAGCGGTGCGCGATGGCCCGCAGGCCGCGCGGCGGACGGCCGAGCTGCTGCTCGAACGCGGCGATGTCCGCGTCGGTGGGCTTGGTGGACTCGGTCTGCGGAGGGGGCGTTTCCATGCCTGCCTGGTTCTGTTCGAGAGGGTTCGGAAGCTCGGAGGACTCGAAGGATTCGAGGGCGTACGAAGGTGGGGACGTACGGGGCGCGTACCAGGGTGCGGTGACCGGCGTCAGTCCCGGTCGCCGGCGTCGCGGTCGGCGCTGTCCACACCGTCCCAGAGGTTCGCGTGCCAGGGGCGGTCGCTCGCGCCCGGCTCCCCGCGACGGTCCTTCGCCGCGTCCGGGTCGGCCACGGTGTAACCGGTCTCCCCGGGGAGCACGTAATGGAGGTGCTGGCGGGCCAGGCGCATGATGTACGCGTCGTCCTGGAGCCGCGCCTTTTCGTCCCGCAGCTCCTCGGTGCGCCGCTCCGCCTGCTGCGAGAGCCGCTCCTGCTCGGCGATCTCGTCGCGCTGGGAGACGTACTGCCGCATCGGGTAGGCGAGCGCCAGCACCAGTGAGCAGACCACCAGCGCCAGGAAGGCGGCCCGGCCGGTGAGCCGGGAGCGGCGGGCCTGGCGGCGGTTCTGGGAGCGGTACACGCGGGCGGCGGTCTGCTCGCCGAGCAGTCGCAGCCTGGTCGCGGTGGAGAACCGGTCGCGGTCCTTCCCGGCCATGTCTCCCGCCTCCCCATTACGCACATCCGTCCCCGCACACGGTACGGGACCGAGTGCGGGGACGGACGGAGGCTATGCCCCCGGGCCGGGGGCGGGCCTCCGGGATCAGGCCCGGAAGCGGCCGGGTCAGCCCTTGAAGCGCGGGAAGGCCGAGCGGCCCGCGTACACCGCGGCGTCGTCGAGGATCTCCTCGATGCGCAGCAGCTGGTTGTACTTGGCGACGCGGTCCGAGCGGGCCGGGGCGCCGGTCTTGATCTGGCCGCAGTTCACCGCGACCGCGAGGTCGGCGATGGTGACGTCCTCGGTCTCGCCGGAGCGGTGCGACATCATGCACTTGAAGCCGTTGCGCTGGGCCAGCTCGACGGCGTCCAGGGTCTCGGTCAGCGAACCGATCTGGTTCACCTTCACCAGCAGGGCGTTGGCGGAGCCCTCCTCGATGCCGCGGGCCAGACGCTCCGGGTTGGTGACGAAGAGGTCGTCGCCGACGATCTGGACCTTGGCGCCGATGCGGTCGGTGATGACCTTCCAGCCGGCCCAGTCGTCCTCGTACAGCGGGTCCTCGATGGAGACCAGCGGGTACGCGGAGACGAGCTCCTCGTAGTACTCGGTCATCTCGGCGGCCGAGCGGGACTTGCCCTCGAACTCGTAGACGCCGTCCTTGTAGAACTCGGACGCGGCGACGTCGAGCGCGAGCGCGACATCACGGCCCGGGACGTAACCGGCTTCCTTGATGGCCTCGACGATGAGGTCCAGGGCGGCGCGGTTGGAGTCCAGGTTCGGGGCGAAGCCGCCCTCGTCGCCGAGTCCGGTGGACAGGCCCTTGGTCTTGAGGACCTTCTTGAGCGTGTGGTAGATCTCCGCACCCCAGCGCAGGGCCTCGGAGAAGGACTCCGCGCCGATCGGCGCGATCATGAACTCCTGGATGTCCACGTTGGAGTCGGCGTGCGAGCCGCCGTTCAGGATGTTCATCATCGGAACGGGCAGCAGGTGCGCGTTCGGGCCGCCGAGGTAGCGGAAGAGCGGCAGGTCGGACGCCTCGGAGGCGGCGTGCGCGACGGCGAGCGAGACGCCGAGGATGGCGTTCGCGCCGAGCGATGCCTTGTTCTCGGTGGCGTCCAGGTCGAACATCGCCTGGTCGATGAGGCGCTGCTCGGTGGCGTCGTACCCGACGAGCTCCGGGCCGATCTGCTCGATGACGGCCAGGACGGCCTTCTCGACGCCCTTGCCCTGGTAGCGGTTGGGGTCACCGTCGCGAAGCTCAACAGCCTCGAACGCACCGGTGGAGGCGCCGGACGGAACGGCAGCACGGCCCGTGCTGCCGTCGTCGAGGCCGACCTCGACCTCGACCGTGGGGTTGCCCCGGGAGTCGAGGATTTCCCTGGCTACGACGACGTCGATGGACGGCACGAGGCATCTCCTTCTGGGATATGACACTGGTTGTGCAGGGTCACTGCGGTCACGGTGGCCTTGCGACACGAGCCTAACCGGCCCGGCCTCCTCAGTCGGCCGACCGCCCGTCTCCTGGGACGAAAAAGGACCCAAGGGCCTGCATCACGGGGCAAAACTCCAGAAATCTACTGGGTGGTAACAAGCCCTGACGACAAGAGGTGAACGAATCCCCCACGGGAGACGTGTCGGCCCGGGAGATACCCCGGCCACGGGAGACGCCCCGCCCCCGGGGGATACCCCGGCCACGGGAGATACCCCGGCCCGGCGCGCATCGGGGGGAGAGCGCGCCGGGCCGGGGAGCCGTGCGAGGGAGGGTGCCGCCGGACCCCCTCCCTCCGGGGAGGAGAGCCGGCTGTTACTTCAGGTGGAGCTGCTGACCCGGGAAGATCAGGTCCGCGTCCTTGACGATGTCGTCGTTGAGCTCGAACAGCTTGCTCCAGCCGCCCTTGACGCCTTCCTTCTGAGCGATCTTGCTCAGGGTGTCGCCGGACTCGACCTTGTACTCGCCGTCGCCCTTCTGGACCTTCTCGCCGGTCGGGGTGGTGACGGTCTTCTTGGAGCTCTCGGCCTTCGGGGCCGCCGGGGCGCTGCGCTGCTCGCTGCGCGTGGTGGGCTGCTCGGCCTTGCGCTCGGGCTGCGCCTGCTCGGGCTTGCTCTGCGACTGGCCGGAGCCGGTGTTCACGCCCGGGTCCACACCGTCGTTGGTGAGGCCGCCGGCGCCGGCGCAGGCCCAGGCGCCCGGACCCTGAAGGTCGAGGAGCTTCTCGGCGGTGGCGATCTGCTGGTCCTTGGAGGCCAGGTCGGCGCGCGAGGCGTACTGCGTACCACCGGCGGCGGCCCAGCTGGACTGGGAGAACTGCAGCCCGCCGTAGTAGCCGTTGCCGGTGTTGATGGACCAGTTGCCGCCGGACTCGCACTGGGCGACGGCGTCCCAGGTCTCGACGGAGGCGGCGGAAGCGCTGGTCGCGCCCATCAGCGGCACCGCGACGGCGGCACCGGTGACGCCCGCCAGGGTGGCGAGACGGACGGCCTTGGACGGGCGGCGGTGCTTGCCCTTGCTGTTAAGCAGCATGGAACGATCTCCTCACCGACGCCTACGAGGTGAGCTGTCGGGTTCGGGCTGATGAGTTGCCCGGCCGTGCGACCTTGCGCACGACTTCACCCCGAGCCGGTCCCGTACGTCCCGTCCGAAGTCTTCCGACTTCGACGAGGCCCGTCCGGACCCGGCGGCCTACCTGGGTCCCCCGCTCCTGCCTACGGCGCTTTACGCGTCTGTTCCCTTCGGCCGCCGGCAGGATTCGGCGTGACGGTCGTCGGGGCCCGCGGTGCGAGCGGTTCCGACCGTAAACACAGGCAACCCCCATATTCAAAGATGGACATACTAGTCTAATTGGCGCTTACTTGCTCACCCTGACGGACCGTTTCCGCAGGTCGGAGCGGATCAACGCCGAGCGGGCGGACGCGACACGCCAGTTGAAGCAAAGAGACCCATGTCTCACTTACGCATAAGTGGACATAGGTCCCTGAACTACCCGCGATTTCGGGGTGTTTTCCCGAATTGGATCAGTTGGCCGCAGGCTCCTCGACGCGCTCCCCGGCACCTTCCGAAGCGCCCTGCTCCAGCCCCAGATCCAGGCTCTGGCCGGGCAGGATCAGGTCCGGGTCGGAGCCCAGGAGGTCCTTGTTGGCCTCGTACAGACCGGACCAGCCCTGGGGAAGTTCCTGTGCGTCAGCAATCGCCCAGAGGTTGTCCCCGGGCTGCACGGTGTAGCCGCCCGCGGTGACCGCGCCGCCGTCCCGCGCGTCACCCTCACCCCGCGAGGCGCGCCGGCCGGACTCCCGGGGGCCGTCCTCACGACCCGCCGCACCGGCCTCCTCGGGAGCCGGGGCACCCCGGTGCTTGCCGCCGCTGCGGTCGCCCTTCGAGGCGTCAGGGGCGGAGGTGGAGGGCTGCGAGGCGTCGGGGGACTCGAAGGAGCCGGTCTTCCCGGCCCCGCCGGTCTTGCCGGTGGCGGGCGAAGGGGAGGGCTTCGCGGAGGGGTCGGCGCCGCCGCCCTCACCTTCCTCCTCCCCCGCGCCGGTCTTGCCCGCTTCACCGACCTTGCCCGACTTGCCGGTCTTGCCACCCTTGCCCGTCTCGCCCTGAGCCTCGCCGGAACCCTCGGATTCACCCTTTTCATCCGCTTCGTCCGCTTCGTCCGCTTCGTCCGCTTCGTCCGCTTCGTCCGCCGGGGCGGTCGTCGCGTCCTGGCCCGGGTCGGCGGAGGGCCCGGTACCGGGGTCGACGCCGGGCAGACTGCCGTCCACCGCGAGGCCCGAGATCACCGCGCAGCCCGGCCACGCCTGCGGCCCCTGGTCGCCCAGGACCTTCTCGGCGACGGCTATCTGCTGCGAGCGGCTGGCGAGGTCGGCCCGGTCCGCGAAGGCGGTGCCGCCGTACGCCGACCAGGTCTCCTGCGAGAACTGGAGCCCGCCGTAGTAGCCGTTACCGAGGTCGGCACTCCACATGCCGCCGCTCTCGCACTCCGCGACCCGGTCCCAGGTGGTGGCGTCGGCGGCGTGCGCGCCGGATGCGCCGAGAAGGGGGATGGCGATGGCCGAACCGGTCACGCCTGCGGCGACGACGATGGCGGGTGCCTGACGAGGGCGGCGGTGTCTGCCGTTCGCGGAGCCCATGGGTTTGCCTTCCGTGCGACTGACAAGCAGGAACTGATGAGCAGCTGTTCAGGTACTGACGTGCAGTAACCGACAAGCGGCACATGCCGTGCGTAAAGCTGTTGCGCAAGTGACGGACGGGCCACCGGTGAACAGCGGCCGACGCGTCGAACCGTGAACCTAGCGGGACTCGAACGCATGTCACAAGTCGATGCAGCGCAGATCACGTGAAAGTCACAGAGGTGACAGCGTGTCACTTTCACCCAGGCGACGCCCCGGCTCGAACTCCACCGGCAACGTGCGCAATCCCCGCATGATGAGCCCGCCGCGCCAGCGCAAATCAGCGGCTTCCCCTGCAAGTCGCAGCCCGGGAAGACGTCTCAGCAACGTCGCCACCGCGGCCTGGCCCTCCAGACGCGCGAGCGGCGCTCCCAAGCAGTAGTGGATGCCGTGACCGTAACCGAGATGCTGATTGTCACCCCGAGCAAGGTCGAGGACATCCGGTTCCGCGAACCGTTCCGGGTCCCGGTCGGCCGCCGCCAGCACCACCAGCACCGGGTCCCCGGCCGCGATCTCCTGCCCGCCGAGCGTCAGCGCCTCGGTGGCGTACCGCCAGGTCGCGAGCTCCACCGGGCCGTCGAACCGGAGCAGTTCCTCGATTCCGGTGGCCAGCAGCGCGCTCTCCCCCGCCTCCAGGGAAGCCTCCAGCAGGGCGCGCTGCTCCGGGTGGCGCAGCAGGGCGTACGTGCCGTTGCCGATCAGGTTCACGGTCGTCTCGAAGCCGGCGAAGAGGAGGATGAACGCCATCGCCGCGGCCTCGTTCTCCGTGAGGTGCTCGCCGTGGTCACTGGCCCGGATCAGCCCGGAGATCAGGTCGTCGCCCGGGTTCTCCCTTTTACGGTGGATGAGTTCGGCGAGATAGCCGCGCATCTTCTTCACCGACCGGGCCACCCCGCCGCGCGGCCCGCCGCCGTGGCGGATCATCATGCCCGCCCAGTCCCGGAAGTCGTCCTGGTCCTCGCGCGGGACGCCGAGCAGGTCGCAGATGGCGTAGATGGGGAGCGGAAAGGCGAAGTCGTGGATCAGGTCCGCCTTCCCCTCCTCGATGAAGCGGTCGATGAGCTGGTCCGTCAGCTCCTGCACGCGGGGCGCGAACTCCGCGACCCGGCGCGGGGTGAACGCCTTGGACACGAGCCGGCGCAGCCGGGTGTGGTCCGGCGGGTCGATGTTGAGCAGATGCGTCATCAGCTCCGCCTTGCGCTCCCCCGGGATGCCCGTCTTCCCCTTGGCGGCGGCCGACCCGGAGTGGTTCGCCGGGTTCTTGGAGAGCCGCGCGTCGGCAAGCGCCTGCTTGGCGTCCCCGTACCGGGTCACGAGCCACGCCTCGACCCCGCTGGGCAGCGCGGTGCGGTGCACGGGACTGTGCTCGCGGAGCCAGGCGTAGGCGGGGTAGGGGTCGGTGGCGAACTCCCAGGTGAAGAGTTCGGGGGCGGGGGCGCTCCCCTTCGCGGCGTCGGAGGACGCGTCGGCGCTGTGCGGGCAGGCGGGGGCCGGGGCGTCGGCGGGAGAGGTGTCGTGGGGGCGGACGGGGGGCGGGGCGTCGGCGGGGCGGTCGGGCAGGCTGTCGTTCACCCCTCGACGCTATCGGCCGCGCCGCCCCGCTCCCCTACCGCACGTCCGGCCCACCGGTCTCCGCCGCCACGATCGCGTCGCGGTAGGCGCGGGCCGCCGCGCGGAGGGCGGCCTCCGGGTCGGTGCCGGTCGCCTCGGCGCGTACGGCGAGGGCGAGGAGCTCGTAGCCGATGGTGTCGCCGGTCGGGAGGGGGACGTCGAGTCCGGCCGTACGGGCGCGGCTGCCGAGCTTCGCCGCGAGGGCAAGGCCCGGCTGGCCGAGGGGGACGCCTTCGGTGACCGAGGTGCGCTGCTTCTCGATCGCCTTCGTGCGCAGCCAGTGCTCGTGGACGTCCTCGGGGGTCTCGGCGCTCTCGTCGCCGAAGACGTGCGGGTGGCGGTGGATCAGCTTCTCGACGAGGCCGCCCGCCACGTCGTCGATGGCGAAGGGCTCCTCGGGATCCTCCTCGGCGATGCGCGCGTGGAAGACGACCTGGAGCAGTACGTCGCCGAGTTCCTCGCGCAGTTCGTCCCGGTCGCCGTCCTCGATCGCCTCGACGAGTTCGTACGCCTCCTCGATGGCGTACTTGGCGAGGCTCCTGTGCGTCCGCTGCGAGGTCCAGGGGCACTCGCGGCGGACCCGGTCCATGACCTGCACCAGGTCCAGGAGGCGCGCGCCGGGCAGGTCGTACGAGCCCGGGAGCAGCTCCAGGTCCGGCATGGCCACCCGGCCCGAGCCGCCGAGCCGGGCCAGGCCGTCCGTCAGCCGGCCGTCGCCCTCGCCGCCCGCCAGGACGACGACGGTGCGGCCGCCGGCGCAGGCGGCGACCAGTTCGTCGGCGTGGGGCGCGGCGTGCTCGACGCGGACGCCCGCCTCGCGGAGGTAGGGCAGCTGGGGGTGGCCGGGGTCGGCGGCCAGGACCTGGTCGGCGGCGTGCAGCGTCTGCCAGGCCGGCCAGGACAGCAGGCCGGGGGCGACCCGGTGGCTGGCGGTGAGCAGGACGATGCGGCCGGGGTCGCCGGGGAGATCGGGTGGGGTTCCGGAGTCGCCGGGGAGGTCGGGTGGAGTTCCGGAGTCGCCGGGGAGATCGGGAGGGGTTCCGGAGTCGCCGGGGGTGGTTCCGGGGTCGCCGGGGGCTTCAGCGTTCACCCCGCGAACCTACCCGGCGCGCGGGGGGCGTTCACCCCACGGGCCCCGGGGGCGGGAGCGGCCCGATGCACGGCCCCCGGCGCGGGGCGGGGCGGGTGTCCGGCCCTCCGCGCGGCTCAGGCGCCCGCCTGCGGTTCCTTCGGGGCGAAGTCGGTGACCTGGGTGATCCAGGGGGCCTTGTAGTCGCCCAGCTGCATCTTCTGGTCGTCCCAGGTGCCGAAGCGCGGGTTCACGTCGATGTCGAGCGCCTTCGACGCCTTGGTCAGCGCCTCGCCGACCTTCTGCTGCCCGTCCGGCGTGCCGAGGTCCGCGTTCAGCGCCGCCGCGAGCTTCGGCAGCTGGACCTCCTGGCGCATGTCGCCGTCGATCTGCTCGGGGGCGACCCAGCGCTGCTGGAGCATCATCGCCCGCAGCTGCTCCTCACCGCCGTACTGCGCGCGGCCGGCGGTCCGGGCCTCCTGGATCTCCTTGCGGCTGACCGTGACGCCCGCGTCGTCGGCGGCCTTGTCCAGGATGCGGCCGAAGATCAGCCCGTGCAGCTTGGCGCGGTTGAGCTGGCCCGACTTGTTGACCAGTTGGGTCGCCTCGGGCGAACTCTCCTGGGCGGTGCGGACGTCGGCCGCCTGGGCCTGGACCGCCGAGACCTCGATGCGCTCGCCGCCCACGACGGCCGCGGCGCCGGGGTGGGCCTCGTTGCCGCAGGCGGCCAGGAGTGGGGCCGCGAGCAGGGTTGCGGCGAAGACGGCGAGCGCGGTGCGACGACGGCGGTGCAAAGGAGCCTCCCGTGGAGAGTTTGTGCATCGGTGCACAAGCCTTGCGGTGATCGATGTTAGGCAGTGGATGTGATCGGTGCCACTGATTCGACCAACGATTCGGGAGGAGTTGGGGATGTGGGGCCGGGCCAGCCGCCCCGAAGGTCCGCGCCCGCCGCCCCGGGGATCCGGGTCAGCCGCCCCGCACGTCCTGCTGGTGGCTCAGGCGGCGGCGCAGGTCCGCGGGGAGCGGGTGGTGCGGCCCGTACGTGCGCTCCGCGTCGTACAGCAGGGCCTGGAGCTGCGCCCGGCCCGCCGTGTGGTCCCCGACCGCCAGGAGCAGCCGGCCGATGCGATGCCGGATGTCGAGGGCCCGGCCGGGGTCGGTGGTGACCGGGCCGTAGGCGTTCTCGTAGAACGGGAGGACCGCGCGGTACTCCCCCAGCGCGGCCGCCGCCTCCCCGAGCTGCTCCAGGCACTGGGCGGCGTCGTAGCGGAACTGGAGCACCTGTGCGTCGGCCGGGCCGGCCTCGGCCGTGCGGTCCTCCGCGAGGCGGCGCAGCTCCGGCAGGGCGCGGCGGTACTGCCCGTCGTCCATCAGCGTCGCGGCGTACTGCTTGCGCAGGATGCGGACGACCGGTGAGCGCTCGCCGTGCTCGGCGGCGGCCGCCGGGAGGATGGAGCCGAGGATGTCGACGGCCTGGGTGATCCGGCCCTCGCCCAGCAGCTTCTTGACCTCGTCCACGGCCCGGGCGACGTCCGGCCGGGCCGGCGGCGGGGTGAAGGAGGTTGGCGCGGCGAGGGGCGGGGCCGGGGACAGGAGCGAGGCGACGGCCGGCCACGGGGTCGCACCGGGCAGGGCCTGCGGCGGTACGGGGGTGGTGGCCGGGGTCGCCGCCCGGTCCGGCCAGGGGGCGTGCGGGCGCAGGAAGGGGCGGGTCGGGTCGAGCGGTCCGGCGGGGGCCCCGTGCTTGGGCAGCAGCGGGGCCAGCTCCTCGTACACCTCCTGCGCGGAGGCGGGCCGGGCCTGCGGGTCCTTGGCGAGCAGCCGCAGCACGAGCGCCTCCAGCGCGGCGGGGACCTCGGGGCGGGTGCGCCGGACGGGGTGCGGCGGTTCGTAGAGGTGGCGGTGCAGGACGCCGAGGGCGGTGGACCCGGCGAACGGCACGTCACCGCTGAGCAGTTCGTGCAGGAGCACCCCGAGGGCGTACAGGTCGGTGTACGGGCCGACCGCGCCGCCCATCGCCTGCTCGGGGGCCATGTAGGCGGGGGAGCCGATGGGTGAGCCGGTGTGCGTGAGGCGGGTGGTGTCCGTGTCCAGGACGGAGGCGACGCCGAGGTCGAGCACGATGACGCTGCCGTCCGGGCGGACCATCACGTTGCGGGGCTTGAGGTCGCGGTGGACGATCGGCACCGCGTGCACCGCGCAGAGCACGGAGCAGAGCTGGGCCGCGACCGCGACGGCCCAGGGCCAGGGGTACGGGTCCTGCTCGGCGAGGTGGTCGGCGAGGTCGGCGCCCTCCACGTACTGCATGACGAGGTAGAGGTCCTCGCTGTCGCTGCCCGCGTCGTGGACGGTGACCAGGCCGGGGTGGTCGACCTGCGCGGTGACCCGGCACTCGCGCACGAACCGGCGGCGCAGCTCGTCGGGGGCGTCGCTGCCGGTGGGCCCGGCGACCCGGTCCGGGCGCAGCAGCTTGACCGCGACGCGGCGGTCCAGGCGCTGGTCGTACGCCGTCCAGACCTGGCCCATGCCGCCCTGGCCGAGGACGGTGGCCAGCTCGTACCGCCCGGCGATGACGCGCCCGCTCACCGGCCTTCGCCCTCCTTGCGGAGGTAGTCGCTGAGCTCGTCCAGCTCGGCCCGGACCTGGTCGAGCCGCCGGGGCGCGGGCGGTGGCGGGGTGTCCTGGACGGTGTACGGGTTCGGGGTGGGGGGCGGGGTCGGGTGCTGCGGCGGGACGGGGGCCTGGTGGTGGGCGGCGGGCGGCCGGTACGGGTTCGTCGCGGGCGCGGGTATCGGCTGCCGGCTGTCGTACGTTCCCGGCGTCGCGTAGTGCCGGATCTCCATGATCAGGTAGTACGTGATGATGCCGATCAGCATCACGAGGAGCCAGCCGACGCCGATCAGCGCCTCGGCGTCCGTCATCTCCTCCTCCTCGGGCAGCGACGCGAAGAACGCGAGCAGACCGATGGTGAGGGCGACGACGAGAACCAGCAGCCACCAGTCACGGGGCTTGCGGGTGACGATCGCGAGCCTCAGCATTGCCGCCCACCCGAGGAAAGTGCAGCTCAGCACGGTCAGCGCCACAAAGATCACCCGCAGCGTGATGAGCGTCGCCGAGTCCGGGCGGGACTTCGGCGGCTGCTGCGGCGGGTAGCCGTAGCCGTGCATGTGCTGCTCCTGGGAGGCGTGCGTGAGTCGGACGGGTGCGGTGCGTACGCAGGGCGTATGCAGTGAGCGTATACACCGACGCCGACAGACCGTCCCCGGTTGTGCCCAACCGTTGTCGTTCAGCTCACCCCGGCGTGACCGTGACCGCCCACCGGGGCCCGCGTCTTGGGGCACTCCAGCCCGAACGCACCGCCCACCGGGCCCTGCGTCCTGGGGCGCTTCAGCCTGAACCCACCGCCCGCCGGGGCCTGCGTCCTGGGGCGCTTCAACCTGAACGCACCGCCCACCGGGCACCGGCCCCTTCGCCCCGGCTCGTCCCAGCCTGAACGTGACGTTGCTCCGTGCCTGTTCAGCCCGGGGTGACCGTGCCGTCCGTCAGTCCGTCGTACATGCCCCGGACCAGTTGGTTCCCGAGCTGTGCCGCCGTGCGCAGGGCGTCCTCGAAGGCGGCGACGGCGCGGAACTGCTCGCCGTACCGCCGCTGTTCGGTGAGCGGCAGCCGGGGCAGTTGGAGGCGGCGGGCGTCCAGCCGGGCGGCGGTGGAGGCGTAACTGCTGGCCTGCCGGTTGTTGGCGCTGCCCCGGAGGAAGCCGGCGAGGAACCAGGGGTCCACGGCGGTCGGATCGGGGCGCAGGAGCTGGAGGTTGCGGCCGAGCGCCGCCCCCGCGGTCGATTCGTCGACGACCCGGGCGACGGAGCCGCCACCGAGCACGGGCACGACGACGTCACCCGGCTCCAGCAGGACCGGGTCATCGGGCGGGGTGGTGGGGGCGCTGTCTGTGGGGGCGGGGCTCGTGGGGCCGGTGGGGGTCGTGGGGCCGGTGGCGGTGGGGGTCGTGGGGGCGGTGCCGGTGGGGGACGTACCGGTGAGGACGTCGTGCTCCGTGAGGACGCGGCCCGTCCCGGCTCCCGGGGCCGCATGGCCCGTGCGCAGCAGGAGGGCCCCGGCGCGGGCGAGTTCGCCGACCGTGGTCAGGGGCCAGTGGGCGGGGGCGGAGACCTCGGCGGGCGGCGGGGTGAGGCGGGCGGTGAGCCGGAGGGTGTCGGCGAGCCGCTCCCGTACCTCGCCCAGACCGGCCGCTCCGCCCCCGGCCGCGGGGCTGGGCAGATGGCGGGCCGGGGCCAGGTCGACGTCGTCGTCGAGGAGTTCGATGACGGGGACGACGCGGCTGACGCCGGGGTGGTCCGCCCGGTCGCGCCAGGCGTCGAGCACGGCCCGGTGGAGGGCGGGCCAGTCGAGCCGGTCGCGTCCGCCGCCGGTGGACGTGGGGGCCGTCGTACCCGGTTCGGCGGGGTCCGTGGTGTCGACGAGGAGGAGTTCCGGTACGGGGCGGAGCTCGCCGCCCGGCTTGCGCAGGACCCAGAGGTGGAGCGGGATGCCGTACGGGGGTGCGGCGCCGGCCGGCAGGGCGATCACCGCGCGCAGGGCTCCCCGGCGCAGGAGGTCGGCCCGGATGCGGCGGCCGGAGCGGCGGGACGCGGCGGCGGGGGGCATCAGCAGGACGGCGGTGCCGCCGGTGCGCAGCCGGGCCAACGCGTGCTGGACCCAGGCGAGTTCGGACTCGGTGCGGGCGGGGAAGCCGTACTCCCAGCGTGGGTCGTAGGCCAGTTCGTCGTGGCCCCAGTTGCGCTCGTTGAACGGCGGGTGGCAGAGCACGGTGTCGGCGGAGAGGTGCGGGAAGGCGTCGGCGCGCAGGGAGTCCCCGGTCCGTACGGTCCGGGCGGGGGTGCTGCCCGCCGGGCCGTCGCCGTGCAGGGCGAGGCGCAGGGCGGTGAGCGCGGCGAGGGCGGGGTCCGCCTCCTGGGCGAGGAGTTCGGCGGGCCCGGCGACCGCGCGCAGCAGGGTGCCGGTTCCGGCGGCCGGGTCCAGGACGCTGCGCGGCGGCTGCTTCCCGCCCTGCCCGCCCGCGTCCTTCACCGGTTCGGCGAGGGCCGCCATCAGTTCGGCCAGGCCGGGTGGCGTCAGCGTGTACTGGCGCGGGTTGGCGTCGAGTTGACGGCCGAGCAGGAACTCGAAGGTCCGGCCGGCCCCGATCCCGGCGGCGAGTTCGGCGGCCGCCCGGAGGAGGGGGACGGAGGGGAGGAGCGCGTCGGCGGAGGGGACGGGCACGGCACGGGCGGGGCGGGCGTCGGGGGCGACGGGGGCGTCCTGGGAGGCGTGGGGGTTGTGGACGGGGCGGGCGTCGTGGGCGTTGCGGGGGGCGTGGGCGGGGTGGGCATCACGGGGGCCGTGGGCGGGGCGGGCGTCGTGGGCGGCGAGCACGTTCTCCACCGCGTGCGGCAGGACGGCGGCCATCCGCTCGTCGGAGACGGCGGCGAGCTCCAGCCAGGCGGTGGGCCGGTCGCGGACGAGCAGCAGGGCGCAGCCGGTGTGGATCAGGGCCGGGACAGCGCCCTCCGGGTGCCCGGCCACCTGCTGCCAGACCCGTTCGCGGAGCGGGACCTCGGCGAGTTTCCCTTGAGCCCGGAGCCATTGCTCGACTTCGGGCAGGGCGAAGGAGGGGCTGGTCTCGGTGCCGCCGACCGGTTGGGGGAAGTCGGCGTGCCGGCGCCGCCAGTTGCTGACGGCGGCCCGCCCCACTCCCGCGAGACGGGCGATCCCGGCCGCGGTCACCTCTGTCGCCTGCTCCGGCACTGACTCTCTCCCCGCTTCGTCCGCGCTGCTCGGGTCGCCCCGCCCGCCCGCCGCACGATTCCGTTCACGCTCTGGCTGGTGTTCACGCTCTGTCCATGCTGCGCCGCGAGCATAGCGACTCGCTCGGGCGACACGCAGGATCAGCGTTACCAAGCCTCTTCACCGATATCCATGTTGACTCGGTTCACAAGCTTTGATCTTATTACCTTGTTCGTACAACCGCTCACCGCCGGGCGGGGTGCACCGCGTGACGCATCCCGTGCGGCGAAGGGCACAGCCATGCCCGGCCATGCCCTATCGCTCTTCCTCTCCCCGTCCTCGTCTTCACGGATCCACCGGAGCTTCCGCCATGCGTCTCGTCACCCGTATCGCCGTCAACACCTCCTGCGGGCTGGCCCTCGTGGCTCTCGCCGCCTGCGGGTCCCCCGCCGCCGAGAGCGGCCCGTTCGCCGACCTGTCGGGTGCCGAGGTCGCCAACAAGGCGCTCACCGCGACGAAGAAGGCGAAGTCGCTGCGGGTCTCCCTGGACATGACGACGGAGGACGGCCCGGTCAAGGCCGACTTCTCCAGCAATACGTCCGGGGAATGCACCGGGACCCTGTCCATGGGCGCGGGCGGGAGCGTGGACATCATCAAGACCGGCGACGTCGTCTACACCAAGCTCGACGAGGCACTGCTGCGCCAGGAGGCGAAGGGCGAGCCGAAGGAGGAGGTCGACGCGGTGGTGAAGATGCTGGCGGGACGCTGGATGGAATCGAAGGCGTCCGAGCCCGACACCAAGGACATGATCGAGTTCTGTGATGTGAAGGGGCTGCTGAAGGACCTTGAGGCGAACGACTCCGAGGCGAGCAAGGCGGGCGAGACGAAGATCGGCGGCAAGGCCGCCCTGCGGCTGACGGAGAAGGACGGCAAGGAGACCCACACGCTCGTGGTGGCCGCCGAGGGCGACCCGTACATCCTGCGTCTGGCGTCCAAGGGCGGCAAGGAGCCGATGACGATGGACCTGTCCGAGTTCAACGAGCCGGTCTCGGCGAAGAAGCCCGCCGCGAAGGACATCGTCGACCTGGGGCAGTGACGTCCGCCCGGGTGAGGTGCGCCCGGGTGAGGTGCGCTCCTGGGTGAGGTGCATGCCCAGGAGCGCACGGCCCGCTTCCTGAGCCCGGCAACGGCAGCGCGGCCCGCAGGTGCTTGCCGCTGGGCCGCACCGGGGCGACGACCTCGCCGAAGCCGTACCGCCCCGCGTTCTCCCGCAGCGCGGCCGGCATGCGGCCCGAGATCCCCTTCCCCTGGGGACGCTGCAGGCGCGTGTTCCCCTAGGGACGCTGCAGGCGCGTGTTTCCCCGGGGACGCTGTAGGCGCGTACGACTACGGTGCCGTCCGGGTCGGTGGCGACCAGTACGTACCGCGGGAACTCGACGGCGACCGCCCGTAGTTCCGTGGGGCCGACCCTAGTCGGCCCATACCCCCTGTGAACAGGCGTTTTCGACGTGACAGGCCCCTGGGAGGACCGACCCCGGGGGCCGTTTCGCTGAGGTCAGAACCGAGGGAACCGTGAGGTGTCCATGCCGCGTCCCCACCCGTGACTTCGTACCCGCGACGTACCCGTGACCTCGTACTCATGACGTCGTAGCCGCGACGTACCCATGACTTCGTACTCATGACGTCGTACCCGCGACTTCGTACCCATGCAGCACGCGATGAGGAGCAGCACCCATGACCCAGCCAGGCAGTACGCCGTCCCGCCCCCGGAGAGGCGCCGGGTGTTTGCAGAGCCTGCTGGTGCTGGCGGTGATTCTCGGCCTGGCCTACGGCGCGTCCAAGATCTTCGGCGACAAGGACTCCTCCTCGGCCTCGTCGCCCTCCTCCTCGGCCTCCCCTTCCTCCGCCTCGGACGGCAAGGGCGGTTCCTGGAAGGTGGGCGACTGCGGCGGGCCGGACCCGGAGAACAAGCCGGACGGCTACCGCGCGTTCGACTGCGACGACTCCGGGGCGACCTTCGAGGCGCTGGAGATCAAGAGCGCGAGCATCCTGCCCAACGCGATCCAGTGCCCGGCCGGTACGGACCTGATCATCCAGGTCTCCCGGGTCTTCGGCTCCGGCGGTGACAAGAAGGGCGGCGGCATCCCCACCAACACGGTCTGTGGCCGCAACCTGACGGGGGACCACCCCGGGGACGCGGGTGCCGGGGGCGGGCAGTTGGTGAAGGGCGACTGCATCACGTCGACCGCCAAGGAGATCGCCTGCGCCTCCGCCGGGACCGACGCCTTCAAGGTGCTCGACCTCGTCAAGGAGAAGGAGGAGTGCCCGCCGGCGACCACGGAGCCGATGCAGTTGATGATGGCGATGGGCAGGCCGTACAACGTGATCTGCGGGGGCAAGGTCTAGGGGCTGTCCGGCGGATCAGGGCCGGATGGGCCGCGGCGTCCGGTGCGGTGCGTCGCAAGGCGCTGGAACGTCCTCGTCGCGGAGCGGTTCGGGCGTCTCGGCAACGCCGCGAGGGATGGGGGCCTCCCCTGCTCGAGCGAGGCCGGGAGCTCGGGGAAGGGCCAGGGGCCGTGGATCCGGTCAAGATCTGCCGGACAGTCCCTGGGTCCCGTGGCCCGCCCGCCCCTTGCGGAGCCTGAAGGTCCGGGCCGCGCGGTCGGCCTGTGCCCTGCGGAGCCGTGGTGCGGCTCCGCAGGGCACAGGCGGCGTCCGGCTTACGGCCTCAGCCCCCGCACTGGGCCAGCATGGCCCGCTTGTCCGGTGCGGTGACGGGGAGTTCGTACTTGAGCGAGACCTGTGCGAACCGCAGCGCGTAGGAGCAGCGGACCGGCTTGTACGGCGGCAGCCAGGACGCGGGGCCCGAGTCGCGCTTGGCGCTGTTGGCCGGCCCGTCCACCGGCAGGAGGTTGAGCGGGTCGTTGGCGATCTGCTGCCGCTTGGCCTCGTTCCAGCGGGCGGCGCCCATCTGCCAGTTGTAGGACAGCGGCATCACATGGTCGATCTGCACCTTGGCCGCCTGCTGCTTGCGCCAGTCGATGCTCTTGCCGGTGTAGGGGTCCTTGAGCTTCAGCGAGACGACGACGCAGTTGGAGCCCGATCGGTGCTCTATGTCCTTGCCGTCGCGGGCGAGGAGGTCGTTGCGGGTGTCGCAGCCGTTGCGCGCGAGCGGGATGCCGTCGACCCCGTCCTTCCAGGCGGACCCGAACTTGCTCCGCTCATAGCCGGTCTTCGGGCCGCGCCCCTTGGTGGCGACCTTCTCGATGACCTTGCGCGCGGCGGCCCGGTCGGCGTCCGTCGTGAGGGGCGCCAGGCCCGGCTTCGTACCGTCGGGGTTGTCCAGCGGGCTGACGCCGAAGCCCTTGGCGGACTGCGCCCCGCCGTTCGCGCCCCCGCTCGTGCCGCCGCCGCTCTCCGCCGCGAGGTCGTCGGGGTCGCACCCGGCCAGGGCGAGCACGACGAGGGTGCTGAGGGCGGGCAGGGCCACTGCTCGGTACATACGGGGAGGTATCACGTGAAGCCATCCTGACGGGGAGAAAGCCGAACGCCGTGAATCCTATGGGCGTCTTCCCCGTGGACGGCGATTTCATGACTGGCCTTCAGCCCGTTCCGGCCCCGGAGCCGAGTTTCCGTCTTCGGCCGGCCCGGCCCCCACCCCCGCCCCCTCCGCCCTCGGAACCGGCCCCGGCACCGACCCCGGCTCCGGAACCGACCCCGGAGGCCGGGCTCCCGCTTTCGCCCGCCCGTCCCCTCACACCTTCCCGATGCCGAGGGTGTTCTCCCCGGGCAGCATCCCCGAGCCGATGGTCTCCAGCCAGGGCTCCCCCAGCAGCTCCACCAGCCGCTCGCGCCCCTCCTCCCCCAGGGCCCGCCACGGCGCGGCGGCCTCCTCGTCGGTGCGCAGCTCCACCTTCGCGCGCAGTTCGCGCCCCGCGTCCGTGGCCGTACCGTCCGCCTCCAGCAGCCCGCGCTCCCGGAGCCGCCGCCGGGCCGCGTCCCACTCCTGCGCGCTCCACCCACGGCTCGCGAACACCTCGGGGCGGGCCGCGCCGACCGCCGCGAAGGAGACCAGCGACTCGACCGGGTCGAGCCCGGCCGCGACGAGCGCGCCGATGTGCCCGTCGCCCCGGTGCTCGCGCAGGACGGTCGCCGCGTGCCAGAGCACCAGGTGCGGCGCGTCCGGCCAGGGCAGGGCGGAGTTGGCGGGGCCGAGAGACGGGCCACCGCCCCCGGCACGGCCTCCCGATCCCCGGGCGTCGCCCACGCTCCCCGCCGCCCGGAGATCCGGGGCGGCCGCCTCCGCCGCCGGGAGGCTCGGGGCACCCTCCGTCGCCCGGAGATCCGGCGCGGCCCCTTCTGCCCCCCGGAGGCCCGAGGCACCCTCAGCCGCCCTGAGGCCCGACGCGGCCTCCTCCCCCGCCCAGGCGCCCGAGGCCCCCTCCGCCGCCCGGCGCACCAACGCGGCGGCCTCGGCGAACTCCGCCCCCTCCACCCGCCGTTCCCCGAACAGCGCCCGGTAGGACCGGTCGACCGCCCGCAGCCGGGCCGCGCGTACGGCCTCGGGGTCGGCGGTCTCCCAGGCGGCCGGCACGTAGTCGTCCACCATCGCCGGAGCGAAACTGTGGAACGCCCTCGTCGCCTCCTCCGCCCCGACCGCGCCGAGCGGGGCCGCGCGCCAGGCGAAGTAACTGGCCCAGCGCTCCTCGGTGTCGTAACCCAGCGCGGCGGCCTCCGCGAACGCCTGCGGCGCGTAGTAGAGGACCGCGTGCAGGGGCTCCAGGAGGTGCCACATCTGCCGTACGCGGGCCGGTTCTCCGCTCATGATCTCCATCTCCGCCTCCCACTTCCGCATCCGCATCCGCATCTTGCCAATGACTAGATCGAGCTCCCAGCATGCGCACCACCCAGCAAACTTGTCAATGACAAGATACGGCGTAGGGTGCTGCCATGAGCAGCGAGCGCGAGCGCACCTATCACCACGGCGACCTGCGGCGGGCCATCCTGACCGCCGCCCTCGACGTCATCGCCGCCCACGGCCCCGCCGCCCTCAGCCTGCGCGACCTGGCCCGCCGGGCCGGGGTCTCGCACGCCGCGCCGGCGCACCACTTCAAGGACCGCACGGGCCTGCTGACCGCCGTGGCCGCCGAGGGGTACGCCCTGTTCGCCGACGCCCTGGCCGGAGCGCCGGATCTACGGGAGCGGGGCGTCGCGTACGTACGGTTCGCGGCGACGCACCCCGCGCACTTCCAGGTGATGTTCCGGCCGGACCTCTACCGCACCGACGCCCCGGAGGTGACCGCCGCCCGGACCCGGGCGACCGAGGCACTGCGCGCGGGCGTGGCGGACCTCCCGCCGGGCGGCCGGGGCGAGGACGGCCGGCTCGCGGGGGTGGCCGCCTGGTCGCTGGCGCACGGCTTCGCGACCCTGCTGCTCAGCGGCAACCTGTCCGACGCGATGGAGGGCCGGGACCCGGAGGCGGCTTTCCGGTCCCTCACCGGCCTGATCTTCACACCGGAGAACCGGCGCGACGACGGGGAAGCCGGCCTCTAGGCTGCCCCTCGTGGGCGTTTCCTGAGCAACGAACGAGGTCCCTCACCCGGGACCGAGAGCCGCCCGGCTCCGGCCGCCGGGCCCTGTTCGCCTGCCTGCCCACTCCGGGAGACCCGCACCATGCCGCACGCTCGCCCCTCCCGTACGCCCCACACCCCCCGCTCCTCCCGTACGCCCCCGCCCGCCGACGCCCTGAACCGCCGCATCGAACTGCTGCGGTCGACGGCCGAGGCCGACCCTCGTATCGAGGGCGTCCTCCTCTACGGCTCGTGGACGCTCGGCGAGGCCGACGCCCACTCCGACCTGGACGCCTTCCTGTACGTACGCGAGGAGGACGTCGAGACCTTCGACGGACGGGAGTTCGTGGCCCGGCTGGCCCCGCTCAAGCTGGCGTACACCAACATGCACGGCATCCTCGCCGTGGTCTTCGACGACCTGATGCGCGGCGAGTTCCACGTCGAGGCCACCGGCCCCGGCATCGCCGAGATCGCCACCTGGCGCGGCCAGGTCCACTTCCCCCGCCCCGAAGCGGCCGTGCTCCTGGACCGCACCGGCCACCTGGCCGCCGCAGCCCGCGAACTGGCCACGTTCCGCCCGCCGGACCCCGCCGCCACCGCCCAGCAGCTCACCGACGAACTGGCCAACTGGACCCTGATGCTGGCCCACATCCAGACCCGCGGCGAAACGGCCCGCGCCCACAACCTGCTGCACGCCGTGATCGCCCCGCTCCAGCTGAAGCTCTGCCGCCTGCTGCGCGGCTCGACCGTCCACTGGCTCACCCCGAGCCGCGCCCTGGAGGCGGACCTGCCGCCGGCGGACATCGAGCGGTACGCCACGACGACCGGGCCCCTGACCCCGGAGGCCCTCCGCACGGCGGCGGCGAACAGCTGGCGGTGGAGCCGCGACCTGGCGGCCGAGGCAGCGGACCGGTGGGGGACGCGGCTGCCGCTAGGGCTGCACGAGGAGATCGCGGTGGCGCTGTCGCCGGGGCGGTGACCTCAGCCGGTTTCGGGCGTGAACTCGTACTGCACCTCGTACAGATGCCCCGCCTTCACCATCACCGTCGCCTCGATGGGCCGGTCGTCGTCGCTGAACACCACCCGCAAGGTGCGCAGGACCGGCAGGTCGCCGGGGAGGCGGAGGAGGCGGTACTGCTCCTGCGTCGCGACGCGGGCCGAGACGCGGTCGACGCTGAGCCGGGGCGGGTGGCCGAGCGAGGCCAGAAGGGTGGGCGTGCCTCCCGGGATGCGGCGGCGCTCCGTGATGGCGGTGCCTTCAGCGATCTCCGGCGGGTAGTACGACGCGACGAGTTCGGCGGGCTCCTCGTCGATCGACAGCAGTTGGTAGCGGAGGATCGCCGTGCCGCCCGGTGGGAGCACCAGCGCGTCCGCGACATCCGCCGGAGGTTTGACCTCCATGACGTCCAGCAGCGTACTGCGGGCGCGTGCGCCGGAGTTGGCCGCTTCGACCAGCCAGCGGTAGGGCTCACCCGAAGGGGACGGCGCCATGTACGTGGCCGGCCGTATCGTGTGCTGGCGGTGTTCGCGTACGGTCACCGACGCGCCCGCCCGGCCGACCACGAGGCGCTCACTCTTGAGGCGCTGCACGGCCTTCTGGACCGTGGCGTTCGCCACCCCGAACCGGTCCTTCAGCTGAGCGGTGGAAGGCAGACTGTCGCCCGGCGCCAGTTCCCCGGACATGATGTCGTCCCGCAGGTCGGCCGCGATCCGCTCGTGCAGCGGACGACCGTCCACCTCTTCCGTCTCCGGTCCGCGCATCGTCATCCGATCCTGATCTCGTACCGCAGCTTCTGGCCCCGCGGAGGCATGATCATCACGTCGACCTGGACAGGCCGGTCATCCACGTCCAGGATGAGCCGGGTCAGTTCGAGGACCGGCTCGTCGGCTTTCAGGGCCAGCTCCGCCCGCTCGCTCTCGGAAGGCATGCGAGCGGCCACGTCTTCCCTGGCACGGACTCCCACATGCCCGAGTTCGGCGAGCAGCCGGACTGCTCCTCCTCGGATCTTCGCCGTGCCGGCGAGCCCCGTGCCCCGCGCGATTTCCACAGGG
This sequence comes from Streptomyces sp. cmx-18-6, assembly GCF_046548915.1. Taxonomy (NCBI): domain Bacteria; kingdom Bacillati; phylum Actinomycetota; class Actinomycetes; order Kitasatosporales; family Streptomycetaceae; genus Streptomyces; species Streptomyces sp. cmx-18-6. The sequence continues at coordinate 122,304 of NZ_JAEBEP010000009.1, forward strand.
TAGTAGCTATCGGTCAACTCGCAGGGTTCGCCGTCGAGATACATGATCCGCCGCCGTGCGACGACCTGTCCGCCGGGTTCCACCGCGAGCAGGCCCGCCACGCGCCCCGGGGCGGCGACTTCACCGGCACTCACGATCTTCTGCGTGCCCCGTCGCCCCGCCGACGCCGCCTCGGCACTCCAGACGTCACCTCCGCCCTCAGTCGGCGTCAGGTAGTGAGCGGACGCGCTGATCACTTCACCCTCGCCCATGGTCTCCTCCTTCACCGACGACGGACCTTGCCGCTGCACACGGTAGGCGACTCCGTCGAACACCCCAAAGAATACCTTGCCGCCTTTCGCGAATAGCAGTACGGTTATCCCGTTACGATCCACGAGCAAGGCGGTGAACCACCGTGTCTCCTTCGCAGTTACGGCGCTTCCCCCGACGGCGCACATCCGTCGGTGCCTCACGCGATTTCGTCGTCGATGTCCTCACCGAGTGGCAGCTCACGGCCCTGATCGACGACATAGAGCTCTGCGTCTCGGAGCCGGCGACCAACGCCCTGCTCCACGGCGTCCCGCCGGGGCGGGAGTTCGCCGTCCGGCTCGACCTGGCCGATGACCTCGTACACCTGAAGGTCCGGGACAGCGGCGACGGTCGGCCGGAGGTTCAGCACCCGGACGAGAGCAGTTGCTCGGGACGCGGGCTGTTCCTCGTCGGTGAACTCGCCGTGGACTTCGGCATCGACCACCACGTCGTGGGCAAGACGGTGTGGGCCGCGTTCAAGCGGCCCGCGAAGCCATAGCGGCCCCGGGCCAGACGCGTCGGCCCCGCCGGAAACCCGGCGGGGCCGACGTACAGCGAGCTCCGGGCCTACGACCCCAGAATCGTCGTCAGGAACTCCCCCGTCCACGACAGCAGTTCGCGCCCCACCACCGGCTTCCCGCCGATCCTGCCCGTCGTCGGGCGCGGGACCAGGATCTGGTGGGCGGCGGGCTTGATGATGGTCTTGGGGTGCAGGCGCTTGAGGCGGAGTTCCTGGGACTCGCGGAGCTCCACCGGGGCGAAGCGGATGTTGGGGCCCTGGAGGACGATCTCGCCGACTCCGCAGGCGCGGGCCAGCATGCGCAGGCCGGCCACCAGGAGGAGGTTCTCGACCGGCTCGGGCAGGGGGCCGTAGCGGTCGGTCAGCTCCTCGCGGACCGCGCGGATGTCGTCCTCCGAGGTGGCCGAGGCGATCGCGCGGTACGCCTGGAGGCGCAGCCGCTCGCCGGGGGCGTAGTCGTGCGGGACGTGCGCGTCGACCGGGAGCTCGATCTTGACCTCCAGCGGGGGCTCCTCCTCCGCCCCGCCCTCCATCTGCGCCCGGTAGTCGGCGACCGCCTCGCCCACCATGCGTACGTACAGGTCGAAGCCGACGCCCGCGATGTGGCCCGACTGCTCGCCGCCCAGGAGGTTGCCCGCGCCGCGGATCTCCAGGTCCTTCATCGCCACGTACATGCCCGCGCCCATCTCCGTGTGCTGGGCGATGGTGGCCAGGCGCTCGTGAGCCGTCTCGGTGAGCGGCTTCTCGGGGGGATAGAGGAAGTAGGCGTAGCCCCGGTCGCGGCCTCGGCCCACCCGGCCGCGCAGCTGGTGGAGTTGGGACAGGCCGAAGTTGTCGCCGCGCTCCACGATCAGGGTGTTGGCGTTGGAGATGTCGATGCCGGACTCGACGATCGTCGTGGAGACCAGGACGTCGAACTTCTTCTCCCAGAAGTCCACCACCACCTGTTCCAGGGCCTGTTCGGACATCTGCCCGTGGGCCGTGGCGATCCGCGCCTCCGGGATGATCTCGCGGAGGCGGGCGGCGGCCCGGTCGATGGACTCGACCCGGTTGTGGATGTAGAAGACCTGGCCCTCGCGCAGCAGTTCACGCCGCACGGCCGCGCCGATCTGCTTCTCCTCGTACGGGCCGACGAACGTCAGCACCGGGTGGCGCTCCTCCGGCGGGGTGGTGATCGTGGACATCTCGCGGATGCCGGTGACCGCCATTTCGAGCGTACGGGGGATGGGCGTCGCGGACATCGTCAGCACGTCGACGTTGGCGCGGAGCTTCTTCAGCTGCTCCTTGTGCTCGACGCCGAACCGCTGCTCCTCGTCCACGATGACCAGGCCGAGGTCCTTGAACTTCGTCTCGGAGGAGAACAGCCGGTGCGTGCCGATGACCAGGTCGACCGAGCCCTCCTTCAGCCCTTCGAGCGTCGCCTTGGACTCCGTGTCCGACTGGAAGCGGCTCAACGCCCGCACGTTCACCGGGAACTGCGAGTAGCGCTCGGTGAACGTGCCGAAGTGCTGCTGGACCAGGAGAGTCGTGGGCACCAGCACCGCGACCTGCTTGCCGTCCTGGACCGCCTTGAAAGCCGCCCGGACCGCGATCTCCGTCTTGCCGTAGCCGACGTCGCCGCAGACCAGCCGGTCCATCGGGACCGTCTTCTCCATGTCCTCCTTGACCTCGGCGATCGTGGACAGCTGGTCGGGCGTCTCCGCGTACGGGAACGCGTCCTCCAGCTCCCGCTGCCACGGGGTGTCCGGGCCGAACGCGTGGCCGGGGGCCGCCATCCGGGCCGAGTACAGCTTGATCAGGTCCGCGGCGATCTCCTTGACCGCCTTCTTCGCCCGCTGCTTCGTCTTCGTCCAGTCCGCGCCGCCGAGCCGGTGCAGGGTCGGGGCCTCGCCGCCGACGTACTTGGTGACCTGCTCCAGCTGGTCGGTCGGGATGTACAGCCGGTCGCCGGGCTGGCCGCGCTTGGCGGGGGCGTACTCGACGAGCAGATACTCGCGGGTCGCGCCCTGGACCGTGCGCTGCACCATCTCCACGTACCGGCCCACACCGTGCTGTTCGTGCACGATGTAGTCGCCGAGCTCCAGCGTCAGCGGGTCGATCGTCTTCCGGCGGCGGGCCGGCATCCGGCCCAGGTCCTTGGTGGCGGTGCGCTGGCCGGTGAGGTCGGTCTCGGTGAGCACGGCGAGCTTCAGCGCCGGGTCCACGAACCCCTGGTCGATCGCGCCGCAGGAGACGTGCACGAGGGAGGGGGTGATCTCCCTGAGGTCCGCGTCCAGCCGGGCCGGGATGCCCTCGCCGCCCAGCACCTCGACCGTACGGGAGGCGAGCCCCTGGCCCTCGGTGACGTACACCGTGCGCCATCCGTCGGCCAGCCACCCCTTGGTGTCCGCGAGCGCGCGGGCGGTGTCGCCCCGGTACGCCTCCGGGGCGTGCATCGACAGCTTGAGCGTGTCCTCGTCCAGGTCCGCGTCGTCGGCCGCGAACGGGGAGGTGGACCACCACATCATCCCCAGCTCGCGGGCCCGGTCCCGGACGTCCGCGATGCTCCACAGCGAGGCCGCGCCCACGTCGATCGGGGCCTCGCCGCCGCCCGCCGTCGCCGCCCACGACGCCTGGAGGAACTCCTGACTGGTGGCGACCAGGTCGGCCGCCCGGGTCCGGACCCGCTCCGGGTCGCAGACCAGCGCCATCGCGTCCTTCGGCAGGACGTCGAGCAGCAGCTCCATGTCGTCCACCAGGACCGGAGCCAGGGACTCCATGCCCTCGACCGCGATGCCCTCCGCGATCTTGCCCAGCAGCTCGCCCAGCTCCGGGTGCGCCTCGGCGAGGGCCGCGGCCCGCTCCCGTACCTCGTCGGTCAGCAGCAGCTCACGGCAGGGCGACGCCCACAGCCCGTGCTCCGCGACCTCCAGGGACCGCTGGTCCGCGACCTTGAAATACCGGATCTCCTCGACGTCGTCGCCCCAGAACTCCACCCGAAGGGGGTGTTCCTCGGTCGGCGGGAAGACGTCCAGGATCCCTCCCCGTACGGCGAACTCGCCGCGCTTCTCGACCAGCTCCACCCGGGAGTACGCGGCCGCCGCCAGCGCCTCCACCACCTCGCCCAGGTCGGCGTTCTGCCCGCTGGTCAGCGCCACCGGCTCCAGGTCCCCGAGCCCCTTGACCTGCGGCTGGAGCACGGAGCGGACCGGCGCGACGACCACCGACACCGGACCCGTCTCCGGGTCGTCCTCGCGCGGGTGGGCCAGCCGACGCAGCACGGCCAGGCGGCGCCCCACGGTGTCCGAGCGCGGCGAGAGGCGCTCGTGCGGCAGGGTCTCCCAGGACGGGAACTCCGCCACCGTGTCCGGCGGCAGCAGCGTACGCAGGGCGGCGGCCAGGTCCTCGGCCTCCCGGCCGGTCGCGGTGACGGCCAGCACGGTCCTGCCGGTCTGCCGGGCCAGCGCGGCCACGGTGAACGGCCTGGCTCCGGGCGGACCCACCAGGTCCACATGCATGCGGTGGCCGTCAGCGGCGGCTTTCACCGCCTCGGCGAGCGCCGGGTCCGTTACGACGAGATCCAGCAGACCGTGCAGGCTCATAGGGGCATCCGTCCGGGTCATGAGGTCATGAGGCGTGTCATGAGGTGTTGCTGGCAGCCGGCTGCTGCCAGGGGGCAACGCGAAGGGCCCGACGCGTAGAACGAGCCGGGGGTTCCAGCGTACGACCCGGGACTGACAGCCGCTCCCGCAAGCGGGGCGGCGGGGGCCGCGTACCGGGCCCCCAGGGGGGCCGTGCGGCGGCGTACGGAACGGGGCCGGGTCGGGCCCGTGCGGCGGCGTACGGAACGGGGCCGGGCCGGGTTGGGCCCGGGTGGCGGCGGCTCGGTCGCGGTGCGGGCGGGGAGGGGGTGGCTCAGGCCCAGCCCGGAGCGGGGAGGCAGCGGGCCGGTCCCGGTCCGGGCGGGGATCGGGGCCGGTCCCGACCCCCGGCGGGGAACGGGACCGGCCCCGGCGGAGAGGCGGCGGCTCGGTCGCGGTCCGGCCGGGAGGGCGACGGCTCGGCCCCGACCCCCGGGCGGGGAACGGGTTCGACCCCGGGGCGTTCCTCCGAACGCCCCGGGGCCTGCCGGTCATCTCATCGCACGGCCGGCCACCGCAGTCGGCGCCGGCCGCTCGACGGCCCTCTCAGCCGTCCGTCGCGATGGCGTTGAGCACGTTCATCCGGCCCGCCCGGAAGGCCGGGACCAGTGCGGCGAACAGGCCGACCAGCGCCGAGCAGGCGAAGACCGTGATGATCGTCGGCCACGGGATCTCCAGAACCTCCAGGCCCTCCAGGGCCAGCAGCTTCTGGGCGGCCGTGCCCCAGCCCATCCCCAGGCCCAGTCCGAGCAGCGCGCCGAAGAGGGCGATCACGACGGACTCCAGCCGGATCATCCGGCGCAACTGGCGGCGGGAGAGCCCGATGGCCCGCATCAGGCCGATCTCCCGGGTCCGCTCGACCACGGAGAGGGCGAGCGTGTTCACGACGCCGAGCACCGCGACGATGATCACCAGGGCGAGCAGGCCGTACACGATGTTCAGCAGCTGCCCGATCTGGTTCTTCAGCGTCTCCTTGAAGTCGGCCTGGTTCTGCACCTTGTAGACCGGGTACTCCGCGAGTGCGCTCTTGAGGGCCGCGTACGCCTCCTTCTCCTTGCCCTCCTCGGCCTTCCCGAACATCGCGACGTTCTGCGGCATCTTGTCGGCCGGAACGTAGGAGGCGGCCGTGGTGAGGTTGGCGTACATCGCGCCGCGGTCGATGTTCGTGTCGTCGGAGGTGATCGCGGCGACCTTCAGCTTCGCCGTCTCCCCCGCCCTGAACGCGACGGTGAGGGTGTCCCCGACCTTGACCCCGTGCTTCTCGGCGTAGGTGTCGCCCACGGACATCGCGTCCTTGCCGTACGCCTTCGCCAGGTCGCCGGAGACGGCCGTGCGGCGGACGTCCTGCCGGTACGTCGGACTGGCGGCGCTGATGCCCTCGTCCACCGTCGTGCCGTCCGGGGCGGTGATCTTCGCCCTGAGGAATGTGTACTCGGACAGGTGCTCGAGGCCCGGGACGGCGCGCACGGCCTCGGCAGCCTGCGGGACGATCGGCCGGCCCATGTCGTTCTGGACGATGAAGTCCGCGCCCACCGAACGGTCCAGCTCGTCCGTGGCCGAGGCCACCATGGAGGACCCGACGACGGAGAGCCCGGCCACCAGGGCGAGGCCGATCATCAGGGCGGCGCCGGTGGCTCCCGTACGCCGGGGGTTGCGCAGGGCGTTGCGCTCGGCCAGGCGTCCGACCGGGCCGAAGAGGCGCAGCACGACCGCGCCGAGGGCCCGGACGACCACACCGGCGAGCAGCGGGCCGATCACGATGAAGCCGATCAGGGTCAGCACCACGCCGAGCCCCAGGAACATCGAACCTTCGGCCGCCTTGTCCGCCTGCGTCGTCGCCAGCAGGGCGGCGGCGCCGGCCGCGGTGAGGACCAGGCCGATACCGGCCCTGACCCAGCCGGACCGCCCGTCCGCGGGGGTCCCGGCGTCGCGCAGCGCGGCCATCGGGGACACCTTGCCGGCCCGGCGGGCGGGGATGTACGCGGCCAGGACGGTGACGACGACGCCGAGCACGAGCCCGACGACCGGGGTCGTCCAGACGACGGTGAGGTCGCCGGTGGACAGCTCCATGCCCACGGCGCCCATCGCCTTCATCAGCCCGACCGCGAGCCCGACGCCGGCGGCGATGCCGAGGAGCGAGCCGACGATGCCGAGGAGGACAGCCTCCACCAGCACGGACCGGTTGACCTGCTTGCGGCTGGAGCCGATGGCCCGCATGAGCCCGATCTCGCGGGTCCGCTGGGCGACCAGCATCGAGAAGGTGTTGACGATGAGGAAGATGCCGACGAGCAGCGCCAGCCCGGCGAAGCCGAGCATCGCGTACTTCATGACGTCCAGGAACGCACCCATGGAGTCCTTGTTGGCCTCCGACGCCTCGTGCTGCGTCTGGAGCCGGTACGCGGCGGAGCCGTCCAGTGCGGCGGCCACGTTCTTCTTCAACTGCTCGTCGCTGACGCCCTCTTCACCGGTCACCGAGACCTGGGTGAAGACGCCGGGGGCCCCGAGGAGGTGTTTCTGCGAGGTGGCGGTGTCGAGGTAGACGACAGCCGCGCCGGGGTTGGTCACGGTGAAGGAGGCGATGCCGCTGATCTTCGCCCTGACGTCGCCGGTGGCGGCGATGACGCGCAGCTCGTCGCCGAGCTCCAGGCCGTGCTTCTTCGCGGTGTCGCCGTCGACCATCACCTCGGTGGGGCCGCGCGGGGCCTGGCCCGAGGTGATCTTCATGGACCGGAGGTCGTTCTCGGTCCAGTTGCCGGCGAAGGTCGGGGCCCCGGTGTCGGACCCCAGGTTCTTGTTGTCGCTGTCGACGACGGTGACCGCCATGGAGACGACGGCGCCCTCGGCCTGCTTCACCCCCTCGGCCTTCGCGACCTGCTCGACGACGGAGGCGGGCAGCGAGGCGGGCTTGCCGTTGTCGGGCTGCTCCCCCTCGTCCACCGCGGCCTTGGGGCTGACGGTGACGTCGGGCGACGTCACGGCGAAAAGCTTGTCGAAGGTGGTGTTCATCGTGTCGGTGAAGACGAGCGTGCCGCACACGAACGCCACCGACAGCATCACCGCGACGGCGGAGAGGGCCATCCGGCCCTTGTGCGCGAGGAAGTTGCGCACCGAGGTCTTCCAGACGGTCATGAGGTCCGCCCGCGCGCGTCGAAGTGCTTCATCCGGTCGAGGACCTGGTCCGCGGTGGGGTTGCGCATCTCGTCGACGATGGAGCCGTCCGCGAGATACAGCACCCGGTCCGCGTAGGAGGCGGCGACGGGGTCGTGGGTGACCATGACGATGGTCTGGCCCAGCTCGTCGACCGACTTGCGGAGGAAGGAGAGGACTTCGGCCCCGGCCCGGGAGTCCAGGTTCCCGGTGGGCTCGTCACCGAAGATGATCTCCGGCTGGGCGGCGAGCGCCCGGGCGACGGCGACGCGCTGCTGCTGGCCGCCGGAGAGCTGGGTGGGGCGGTGCTTGAGGCGTTCGGCGAGGCCGACCGTCTCCACGACCTGCCGCAGCCACGCGGCGTCGGGCTTGCGGCCCGCGATGTCCATCGGCAGCGTGATGTTCTCGATCGCGTTGAGCGTCGGGAGCAGGTTGAACGCCTGGAAGATGAACCCGATCCGGTCGCGGCGGAGTTGGGTGAGCTTCTTGTCCTTGAGCTGGGTGATCTCGGTCTCGTCGAGGAAGATCTCGCCCGACGTCACCGTGTCGAGCCCGGCCAGGCAGTGCATCAGCGTCGACTTGCCGGAGCCGGAGGGGCCCATGATCGCCGTGAACTGCCCGCGGGCGATGTCCACGTCGACATGGTCGAGCGCGACGACCCGGGTCTCCCCGCTGCCGTACGCCTTGACGACCTGCCGCGCTCGCGCCGCGACGGCCGTACGCCCTCCTCCAGTGCCCCCGTGCCTGGGAATGGTCACAGCCGTTGTCACGGTATGTCTCCTATGTCGGTGTATGGCTCGACGCCGCAGAAGGGAATGCGGTCCGGCCCGGGTCCGCGTACGGGTAGAGCTCAAGTCTGGGTTCGGGAGGCGGTCCGGCGCGATGGTGCCCAGCGCAGACCTGAGGTGGGGTTATCCCCACCCGCCCCCTGATGTGCGCCGCCGCCGCGACGTAGGAACAGATTAAGGAAACCCCCTCGCCCACCACGTCCTCCGCCGGGAGGAAGGGCCCCTGGCCACTATGAGGGGGTGCCCCCTAGGGGGAGTCGTCCTCCGGTGGGAGGCGAGGTCAGGGGTGCTTTCCGCCCCGGCAGACCCCCGCCCCAACCGGAGCGGAAGCCTCCGCCGTACGGGGACGAGTCCGGGGCCGGGGACCGGGACCGGAGGACCCGGGGGGGGCGGAGGCCGGGCAGCGGAACCCCGGCGTACCCGGACCCGACCCCGGCCGCCGGCCCCGAACCACCCGGTGACACCGCCGAACCGCCGTTACGCCCCCACGCCCGTTCCCCGGATGAGACAGTGCCCGGGGAGATACGTGCATAGGGAAGGAAACCCGGTGAGCGGCACGGAAGCCAGGGGCGGCAAGGGCAGGGGACGGGGCACGGGCGGCACGGACGACACAGGAGACGCGGGCGGCACGGGCGGCCCGGAAGGAAAGGGCGGTACGGAAGACACGGACCGTAGGGAAGGTAGAGGCGGTACGGAAGGCAAGGGCAGTACGGACGACCGGCGCGGCAAGGACGGCACCGGCGGCCCGCCCATCCCGGGCGACGCCGCCGGGCCAGGGCCCGCCCTCACCACCCCCCGGGGCCGCCGCCCCGTCGTCGCGGCCCTCATGCTCGGCATGGCGCTGGCCGCCATCGACGGCACCATCGTCTCCACCGCCGTACCCCAGATCGTCGGCGACCTCGGCGGGTTCACCGTCTTCTCCTGGCTCTTCTCCGGCTACCTGCTCGCCGTCACCGTCACGCTCCCGGTGTACGGGAAGCTCTCCGACACCTTCGGCCGCAAGCCGGTCCTGATCGCCGGCATCATCCTCTTCCTCCTCGGCTCCCTGCTCTGCGCCGCCGCCTGGAACATGGGCGCGCTCATCGCCTTCCGCATCGTCCAGGGCCTCGGCGGCGGCGCGCTCCAGGGCACCGTCCAGACCATCGCCGCCGACCTCTACCCGCTCAAGGAACGCCCGCGCATCCAGGCCAAGTTGTCCACCGTCTGGGCCACCTCGGCGGTGGCGGGACCGGTGGTCGGCGGACTGCTCGCCGGGTACGCGGACTGGCGCTGGATCTTCCTGATCAACCTGCCGGTCGGCGCGATCGCCCTCTGGCTGGTCGCCCGCCACCTCCACGAACCCGCACGCCCCCGCCCCTCGACCCGCCCCCGTATCGACTGGGCGGGCGCGCTCGCCGTCTTCGCGACCGGCGCCCTGCTGCTCACCGCGCTCGTCCAGGGCGGGGTCGCCTGGCCCTGGCTCTCGGCGCCCTCGCTCGGCCTGTTCGCGGCGAGCGCGGCGCTGGCCGCCCTGACCGTCGTCATCGAACGACGGGCGGCGGAACCGATCATCCCGGGCTGGGTCTGGCGGCGGCGCACCATCGCCTCGGTCAATCTGGCGCTGGGCGCGATGGGCCTGCTGATGGTCGCGCCGACCGTCTTCCTCCCCACGTACGCGCAGTCGGTCCTGGGCCTCGGCCCGATCGCCGCCGGTTTCGTGCTCTCCGTGATGACCCTGAGCTGGCCGGTCTCGGCGGCCCTGTCGGACCGGGTCTACAACCGCATCGGCTTCCGCCTGACCGCGATCATCGGCATGAGCGCCGCCCTGCTGATCCTGCTGGCCTTCCCGCTGCTCCCCTACCCCGGCGAACCCTGGCAGCCCGCCCTGATCATGCTCCTCCTCGGCGCGGCCCTCGGCCTGTTCCAACTCCCCCTGATCGTGGGCGTCCAGTCGACGGTCGGCTGGTCCGAACGCGGTACGACGACGGCGTCGGTCCTCTTCTGCCGCCAGGTGGGCCAGAGCATCGGCGCGGCCCTCTTCGGCGCGGTCGCCAACAGCGTCCTGGCCGCCCGCCTCCTCGACGCCCCCGTACCCGGCCTCCCCGACGACCTGGACGCGGTCGCCCGCACCCTGGAGGACCCGGGGGCGCTCTCGGCGGCGGCGACGGACTACCTGCGCCGGGCGGTCGACGCGGCGGTGGACTACGTCTACATCGGGGCCGCCGGAGCCGCCGCCCTGGCCCTGCTCGCCCTCATCACCCTCGCCCCGCGCCGCTTCCCCGTACTCCCCGACACGGAGACGGGCACGGGCACGGGCACGGACGCGGCCGGGACCGCCGACGCCTCCGACCGGCAGAACGCCGCTCCCTAGCCCCGTGGCCGGAAAAGATCGCCGGACGCCCGTCGCCGACTGCCGTCACCGTGACGCCGTCTACGATGCTTTGCATGCACCGAACAATCATTCCGCTACTCTTGACCGCCCTCCTGATACCTGCGGCCGCCGCTCCCGCGACGTCCGCGCCGAAGGCCAAGAGCGCCTACGTGGACACCAGAGTCCGCGACTGCAAGGGCAGCGGCCCCGGCTGCCGCCCGGGCCTGGTGGTGTACCACTGGCACAAGCGCGGCGCCAAGGTGCGAGGGGTCAGCTGGGTGTACGCCTCGAACGAGAGGGTGAAGTCCGGTACCGCCCGCTGGATCGTCAAGAAGCCCGGCGGCAAATGGAAGACCGGCGGCAAATGGAAGAAGGCGGTCCACAAGGGCGGCTTCGTGGAGACCACCTGGGGCCGGGCCGGTCACACCGGCCCGAAGTACCCGCGCGGCACGAAGATCTGCGCCGAGTTCCGCAAGCTCACCACGAAGGCGTGCGTGACGCTGAAGTAGCCTTCCGGACCGACCCGACGCGCCCCCGCCCGAGCGGGGGCGCGTTCGTTCGCCTTGGCGGGGGCCCGTTCGTCTTGGCGGGGGCGCGTTCGTCCCGGCCGGGGGGGCGCATTCGTCCTGGCCGGGGGCCCGTTCGTCCTACTGCGGCCCGCCGCCGGTCCCGACGAACTCGCTCATCCTTCCCCACCGTCCTCTTCGCGGTTCAGCGCGGCGCTGCCCGCCCAGAGCCCCAGAACCCCCACGACGGCCACACCCGTCCCCACGGCCGCTTTGCGCCCCGCCTCCGCGGCCGCGTTCTTCAACTGCCTCGGGTCCCGGGCCGCGTCCCACCACCGGGTCTCCTCCCATGAACGCCGACCGGACTCGATGCCGAGCGGCCTGTGGAATTCATCGACGGCGATGCCGACACGGTTGATCGAACCCACCACGGCCCGGTGCGTCGGCAGATGCAGCAGCACATGCGAGTTGGCCGTGCCGGCAGCCGCGTCCATGCGCGCCATCAGGTTCTCGATCCTCCGCAGGATGAGTTCCCGCCGCTTGTGCCGGTCGTCCTTCAGCACGAGCCGACGCCCGTCCAGCTCGTCCGGAGACGCCTCCAGCACCCGCTGCAACCGCAACACGTCCAGTGCGCCCTGCAATTCGAAGCAACGAGCCACAACGGCCAGCAGCTCCTGGACCTCGGGCTCCGCCTTCTTCATCGTCCCGGCGAGATCAGCGACCTTCGCCGTGCCCTCCATCCTCTCCGCGAGGGCGTCGAGCCGGCGCAGCGCCCACCCCAGGGCGTCCGTGACCGTATGGGTCCTGGCCTGCACGGTCGACCAGGTGTCGTCGTCGACCCGCCCCGTCCGTTCCAGGGCGTTCACGGCGGAATCGATGTCGAGGCCCGCTCCGAACATCCTCCCCAACTCGACATCCCGCTGACCTCGGATCACGTCGTCGATCTTCTTGTCGATCGACACGAGATAGCTCTTGATCTCGCTCATCTCCTGCTGCATCGCGAGCTGCGCCATGATCCCCGCGGCGCCGGAGAGAAAAGCCGGGTTGGTCGAAAACGAGCCGGGCCCCTCCGCGATCCGGATCCATGAGTCGATGGAGCCCCGTTTCCCCACCATCGCGTAGCTGACGCCCGGCTTCTTGCCTTCCATCAGCCCGAACTCCTTGACCAGGCGCGCGGATTCCTCGGTCATCTTCAGCCAGCGTCCCGATTCGGCCGCGATGCCGGAACCTGCCTGCGCGGCTACGGCCCCCGCGCGAAGGAGCGGTCGGAGCCTGCGCCGTCCGAGGTCCTTCGCCGACGCCAACAGCCCCTCGGAAGCGAGGAAGCCCTCGACATCCGTCCGGCTCCCGATGACCGCGAGTCCATCGTCGTCGCTGACCAGCTGAATCGTGTTGTCCATCGCCCGCCCCCTGTAGTGACTCCTCGCGGCTGAGAGTAGTCAGGATGCGCGGCGCAGGAGCTTCCCTCACCGGAAGACGTCAGCGTCGTCCCCCCGAAGACGTCGGCGTCGTCGCCGGCCCGGTCGTGTCCCCGCGACGGGGCCGCCCCGCGTGCCACGATCTGGGCACGAGACCCTCTGAGCGCACCGACACCCGGCGGCTCGGAGCCGACACACCGGGAGCGCCGCATGCGAATCCATCTGACCAGCGTCTTCGTCGATGACCAGGACAAGGCCCTGCGCTTCTACACGGACGTGCTGGGCTTCGTGAAGAAGCACGACGTCCCCATGGGGGCCGAGGACCGCTGGCTGACCGTCGTCTCACCGGAGAGCCCCGAGGGCGTCGAACTGCTGCTGGAGCCCGACAAGCACCGTGCCGTGAAGCCGTACACCACCGCCCTGGTCGAGGACGGCATCCCCGCCACGTCCTTCGCCGTCGACGACGTACGGGCGGAGTACGACCGGCTGCGCGGACTGGGGGTGCGCTTCACCCAGGAGCCGCTGACGATGGGCCCCGTCACCACCGCCGTACTGGACGACACCTGCGGCAACCTCATCCAGATCGTGCACAGCGGGTAGGACGGCCCTTCCACAACCCTTCCTACGACTCACCGCCCGGCCGAGCCGGGCGTCCGAGACCTCGATGATGATCCGCCAGTGCTCCATGGACCTCGCACACCTCGCACACCCGCACACCCGCACACCCGCCCACTCGACCCTCGATACTCGACACTCGACACTCGACACTCGACGAGACATGACGACCGATCGTGAGACGAGACATGACGACCGATCGTGAACGGACCGGGCCCGCCTGGGGGACCTTCCTGGAGCTGGAGTCCCCCGCTGAGGGGCCGCTGCACGCGCGGCTGGCCCGGGCGCTGCGCATCGCCGTCACCGGCGGACGTCTTGCCGCGGGCAGCACCCTCCCCGCGAGCCGGGTCCTCGCCGCGGATCTGCGGTGCTCGCGGTGGGTGGTGACCGAGGCGTACGCCCAACTCGTCGCCGAGGGCTACTTCGAGGCCCGCAGCGGCTCGGCCACGCGGGTGCGGGCTCCTGCCGGACCCGCCGGCGTACGGGGTGGCGCGCGTGAGGACAGGGGCCGCTGGACACCGCGGTTCGACCTGCTGCCGGGGGTCCCCGACCTCCGCGCGTTCCCGCGTAAGCGCTGGGCCGACATGGTGCGCGCGGCGACCACCGAGCTGACCTGGGACGAGCTGGGCTACCCCGACGCGGCGGGGCTGCCACGGCTGCGCCGGCAGCTCGCCTCGTACCTCGCGCGCGGGCGCGGCGCCCGGGTGGAGTCCGGACAACTCGTCGTCTGCGCGGGCACGTTGGACGCGGTCATGCGGCTGTGCCGGGGCCTGCGGGCCGCCGGGCACACCGACATAGCGGTCGAGGACCCCGGCTGGACGCAGCTCCGCCTCACCGTGGCCGCTGCCGGACTGACCCCCGTGGCCGTACCGGTGGACGAGCACGGGCTGCGCGTCGACCTCCTGCGTCGGGCCGCCGGGGTCCGGGCCGTGATCGTGGCGCCGGCCCACCAGTTCCCCACCGGCGTCGTCCTCGCCCCCTCCCGCCGCGCCGAACTCGCCGACTGGGCCCGCGAGGTGGACGGCCTGGTCATGGAGGACGACTACGACGCCGAGTTCCGCTACGACCGCCATCCCGTGGGAGCCTTGCAGGGGGTCGCGCCGGAGCACGTCGCCCTGCTCGGTTCGCTCAGCAAGACGCTCTCCCCCGCCGTGCGGCTGGGCTGGATCGCCGCTCCCGAACGGTGGACCGACGCCCTCACCGCGAAGGCCACCGGAGGCGCCCCGCCGCCCGTCATCGACCAGGACGCCTTCACCCGCTTCGTCGCCTCCGGCTCGTACGACCGCCATCTGCGGGCCTCCCGCCTGCGCTACAAGCGCCGCCGCGACCACCTCCTCCGCGAACTCGAAGCCCGGCTGCCCGGCCGGCCCGTCAGCGGGGCGGCAGCCGGGTTCCACCTGCTGCTGCCCCTGAGGGACTGCCCGGCGGGCGCGGTGGTGGACGAGGCGGCACAGGCGGACGTACGCCTGGCGAGCCTGGACGACTACCGCGCGGCCCCGGCCGCCACGGGTACCCCGACAGCCTCCACCCTCGTCATCGGCTACGGGAACCTCACCGACCAGGCCGTGCCGGGCGCGGTCCAGCGTCTGGCCCACGCCATCGAACGCGTACAGGCCGCAGAGCACGGCACACGGGTCAGACGGCCGGGCTGAGCGCCGCCGTGTCCAGGCGCTCCTTCAGCTCCCCCGGCAGCTCCAGCTCCACCGCCCCCAGGATCTCCTCCAGCTGCTCCACCGAGCTCGCCCCCACGATCGGGATCACCGGCCGGTCACCGGCCATCAGCCAGGCCAGCACCACCTGGTTCACGCTCGCCCCCAGCTCGTCGGCCACCTCACCGAGCACCGCGAGACGCCGCACGCTGCCCGGGTGGTCGTACGCCTCCGGCAGCGGCTTGTCCGGCCGCGTGTAGGCGCCCGAGATCAGCGACGAGTACGCCATGAGCGTCATGTCGGCCTCGCCCCGCACATAGTCCAGCAGCTCCTGCGTGACGTGCACATGGGCGGTCTCCGGCAGGCCCAGGTCGAAGCGCGGCTGGAGGTAGGAGTAGCGCTGCTGCACGCACGTGTACGGGGTCATCCCGGCCGAACGGGCCACGCTCCGGGCCCGTTCGGTCAGCCAGGTGGCGTGGTTCGAGCAGCCGAGCACAGCCGCCTTCCCCGTCCTGACCAGCGCGTCGAACGCCTCCACCGTCTCCTCCAACGGGACGGTCCGGTCCTCGATATGGGACCAGTAAAGGTCGACCCGGTCCGTGCCGAGGCGCCGCAGGCTGTCCTCCGCCGCCTTCCGGATGACCGGCCCCGACAGGCCCTCCGCCGTCTCCAGGCCGGTACCGGGCACCGTGGGCCGCGCGCCCGTCTTGGTGGAGAGCAGCACCTGGTCACGCAGGCCCGGTCCCCGGGCGGCCAGCCACCGGCCGATGGTGGCCTCGCTCTCGTCGCCGGTCCCGCCCGGCGCCCAGAACGCGTAGTTGTTGGCGGTGTCGAGGAGGTTGCCGCCCGCCTCCACGAACCGGTCCAGGATGGCGAAGGACGTCTCCTCGTCGACCGTCGTGCCGAAGGGCAGCGTGCCCAGGGACAGGGCACTGGCAAGGGGACCGGCAGGTCCTCCGATACGGCGTCGCAGCATGCGGAACTCCTCGGGGTGTCCGGATTCTCACGCCGGGCGTGCGCCCGGCGGAACTGGCACCACCGTAGGCACCGAACGGATCGGTATCCCGGGCCAATTCCGCGGCGATAAACCAGACCGCTTTCCCTCGGGGGCCCGCAGTCGCCGCCCCCTCGGTCCTCAGTCCTCCCCCGACCCGGCAGCCGCCCTCTCAGTCCTCCCCCGCCCCCGCCGTCACCCGCCCCGTCAGCGCCGCCAGGGAGCTGCGGACGTGGGCCATGTGGGCCTGGACCTCCTCGCGGCCCTCCTCGTGCTCCCGCAACACGCGCTCCGTCTCCCGGACGATCCGCTCCTCCCGGACCCGGGCCCGGGACAGCACCTCCGCCGCCCGCGCCTCCGCGTCCTCCTGGCCGTGGCGGGCCGCCTCCCGGGTCTCCGCCAGGCCGCGCGCCGCCTCCGCGAGCAGGGCCTCCGCGCGCTCGGTCAGCGCCGTGTGGCGGGCCTCCAGCGCCGCTTCGGCGGCGGCGATCTCCGCCTCGGCCGCCTTCAGGCGCTCCGCGTGCTCCTGGTCCTGATGGGCCAGCACACTCGTCGTACGGCTGCGGGTCTGCGCCATCGCGGCCTCCGCCTCCCCGCGCACCTCCCCGGCCTCCTTGCGGGCCGCGCCGAGCACCCCCTCGGCCTCCCGCACCGCCTCGGCGACCCGCTCCTCCGCCGCCTCCACCGCGGCAGCCCGCACCGCGTCCGCCGCCGCCCGCGCCGCGTCCGCCAGGGAACGGCCCTCGGCGTCGGCCGCGTCCGCCAGCTCCTGGCCCGCCGCCACCGCGTCCGCCCGCAACGACTCGGCCTGCTCCCGCGCCAGCCCCAGGATCTGCTGGGCCCGCTCCCCCAGCTCCGCGTAATCCTGCTCGGGCAGCGCCGCCACGGTCTCCGCCAGCCGGGCCGCCTCCGCCGCCAGCTCTTCCGCCAGCCGCCCCAGCCGCACCAGCTCGGTGAGCGCCGCGTCCCGCTCGGCCGTCAGGGCGGCGGTGGCCCGGTCCACCTGCTCCGGACGGTAACCCCGCCCCCGCACGCCGACGACGTCGTACCCAGACACCGGTCCAGCACTCATCCCTGAAACCTCTCTCCGACAGCCGGGCAGGCAGACACGCGGGCACGCGGATCGCCCCGCTATACGCCAAGGATGCGGTAATTGGTGCCAGAAGTCGGAATCGATCAGGCGGATTCCAGACGGAAAGCGACCGGCGTCACAAGCCCGGAACGCGGCAAGGCACCCGTTCCGTCCCCGGCCCGGGCGCCTCGTACCCCGCGTATCAGCCAAGCCTCCGGCTCAGAGCAGGCCGTCCCACATCTGCTCCAGCAGCACCGACCACCAGCTCTCCGGCGACGCCAGCGCCGCCGGATCCAGCGCCGCCAACTGTGCCTGGAAATCGACGGTCCAACGCCCCGCCTGCTCCGGCGTCAGCCCGAACCGCAGCCGCCACATCCGGCCCAGCAACGCCATCGACCGCACGAACTCCGGCAGCCCCGTGTTCACGAACTGCGGAGCCGCCGACTGCCCGCCGGGACCCGCCTCCACCGGCACGGCCACGATGTTCGCCGTCCCGTACTGGACACAGATCGCCCGCCCGAAGTCCGTACCCATCACCAGATACGACCCCGCGTCCGGCGCGGCCCGCACCTGCCGCTGCGCCGCCAGCTCACCCAGCGTCGGCACCACCGGCTGCCCCGGCTGCGCCCAGAAGAACGGCCCGAAATCAGCGGGCAGCCCCGCCCACACCAGCGTCACCGCGACCGCCTCGGGCACGCCCTGCCGGGACACCGCCCGCTGATCGAACCGCAGGATCCCCTGCGGACCGAACGCCTGCACCAGCTCCTCGGCCACCCCCTCCGGCGGCAGCACCGGCGCGGGCGGCATCTGCGGCAGCGGAGCGCGCACCGGGGCCGGCCGCGCCGGACCGTCCGCCACCTGGTGCAGCTCGCCCTGGTGCGTCAGCAGATGCTGCATGCCCTGCTGCCGGCTCGCGTGATCGGCGCCGTACGGGGCGACGCTGGTGATCCGCACCTGCGGCCAGGTCTCCCGGATCATCCGCGCGCAGTACCCGCCCGGCAGCTCACAGGACTCCAGCTCCGTGTGCAGCTCGATCACCTGCTGCGGGGAGACGTTCATCGCCCGCAGCTCGTGCAGCATCTGCCACTCGGGGTGCGGGGTGCCCGGCGCGGAACGGCGGATCAGCTGCTGCTCACTGCCGTCCGGCGCGCGGAACCGCAGCACCGCCTGATAGCCCGGGCCCACGGTCGGCAGACCGCTGGGCTGCTGCGGATAGCCGTACGCCGCCGGAGGCGGGGTGTGCGCACCGGGGGGCGGAGGCGGCTGCGGTACGTGACCGGGGACGCCGCCCCCCTGAGGAGCCCCGGGCGGACCGGGGGGACCCGGAGGACCGGGCGGGCCCGGAGGGTTGGGCGGGCCGGGGACGGGGATCGGGCCGGAGTTCGCGAACATCGTCTCGGCGTGGTGCACCCCGGGGGGCGGAGGCGGCGTGGCGCCCGGCGGCCCCGGAGGGCCGGGAGGCTGCGGAGCGCCCGGGACGCCGGGAGGGCCCGGCGGGCGGGGCGCGCCCGGGGCCGGGACGCCCGCGCCGATGCTGCTGCCGTCCGCGAACATCGTCGCCGCGTGGTGCACCCCGGGAGGCGGAGGCGGCGTGGCGCCCGGCGGCGGCCCCGGAGGGCCGGGAGGCTGCGGAGCGCCGGGCGGGGGCGTGGCGCCGGGCGGACCGGGCGGGCCGAGCTGGGAGACGAGCTGCGTCGGGATGTACCCGCCGGCCGGAGCACCGGGCGCACCCGGCCCGGAGGGCGGCGGCGTCGCACCGGGGCGCACGCCGGGAATCCCGGGCGCACCGGGCGGCGGCGGGGTCGCCGAACCGCCCCCGCGCGCACCACGCGGCGGCACCACGGCCTTGCTGGTCGCCGCGTCCGCGATGTCACCGGCACCCGGAGGAACGTGGGAGCCGTGGGAGGGCGGGGACGCCTGGGAGCCGTGGGAGCTGTGCGGGTCCGGGGAGTCCTGCGAGCCCTGGTCCGGCCTGAGGGCCGGCGCCACCTGCGTACGCGGCAACTGGCTGCCCCCCGACATCAGCGCGGTGGGCGCCTCCGCCGACACCACCGGCGGCGGGGCCTCCTCGTCGTCCGTCCCGGACAGCGGCGGCGCGAACACCGTCGCCGGCAGCGGAACGGCCCCGTCGTCGGAGTCCGAGGAGTTGGTGTCCGTACCCGCCCACGGAGTCGCTCCGACAGGTGTCCCCCCGGAGGCCCCGGGGGCCCCAGCCGCGCTGCCACCGGCAGCGGGCCATGACGTCGCGCCTGTACCCGCGTCCGCGCCCGTACCCGAGGACGAAGACTCCTCAGCGGCATCGGCATCGGATGTGGATGCGGGGGCGGACGCGGCACCGGTCGTGGGGGCCTCCGCCGCTTCCGGCCGGCTCCGCTCCACCCGGTGGTCCGGGATCCCCAGCTTGTCCGCCGCCTCCTGGAGCCACTCCGGCGGGCTCAACAGGAACGACGTCTGGTTCAGGTCCACCCGCTGCGGCGGCTCCGGCGCGGCGGCCGGCGCACTCGTGGTGACCCCGTACTCCTCCTCGTACCGCCGGATCACCTCGCCCACCGGCAGCCCCGGCCACAGCGTCGCCTCACCGCTGTCCCGGGCGATCACCAGCCGCTGACGGCCCCCGTCCGAGACCGGGCCCTCCGCCCGGTCCTCGGCCCACACCACGAACCCGAGCTCGAACTCGCGGACCCGGACCTCTCGGTGCTGATACGCGGGCACGTCACCGTTGACCCACTCGTCCGCCCGCTCCTGCGCCTGCGCGAAGGTCACCACCGCGCTCACCCCTCCACCGGGACGGCGCGCGCGAAGCCGCCGTCCACCATCAGGTTCGCCACCGTCTCCAGCTCCGGCGGATTGCCCGCCAGACGCTGAAGGAAGACGTCGAAGTCCGCACCACAGGGCAGCAGCAACCGCTCGACCCGCTCCTGCACGCTCCAGCCGTCCTGGTCCCGGGCGTCGTCGTACGGGCAGAACCACACCGAACCCACGTCCTGCCCCCGCACCTTCAGAGCCAGAATCCCGCCCTGTACGAACGCGACGCCCAGGTAGTCCTTGGTGAAGTGGTCCCGCAGACACTTGTTCACGTACACCAGATCGTTCACCCCGGCCTCGTCACGCACCGTGAAGAACGGCTGGTCCACCAGCAGCCCCAGCTCCGCGTCGAGCGCCGCGCCCACGGGGGCCGAACCGCCCGCCGCCTTGAGGAAGGAACGGTACGCCCCCGGCAGCCGGTAACCGAGGTCCTCCTCGACGCCCTGGATCTGCTGCTCGCTCACCGCGACAGCGCCCTTCGGCAGCCGGAAATGCGCCGGACGCGTCTCCTGCAACGGGCGCGTGCCCCGCCGGTCCTGATCCACCTCGGTCGTCGCCAGACCACCGTGATGACGCAACAGCGCCTTCACCTCGACCGGCACCAGCTCCATCCGCCGGCCACCCGACACGTGGTGCCAGGTCCAGCCGTGCGGCGTCGCCACCGCGTCGATCGTGTCCCACAGCTCATGACCGACCGCCGCCATCGCGGCGTTCGCCGACACGTAATCCGTCAGCCTCAGCTCATCGACGCCGAAGCCCTGCGGCGGATCGGCGATCTCCGCAGCCGCCCGCGCGTACGCCGAGAAATCCGGATGGCCGTTCTCGCCCACGCGCACACCTCTGGGGTGGCGGGACGCCCGGACCGGGTCCGGGAAGTGCACGACCTGCCCGGCATAGGCCGCGTTCGGTGGCGCGGATTGCTGCCCGAGCCGACCTGTCGTCATGGCGGTTGCCCCCTGCTGCGTCTGGTGGTTCCGCACAGCCTAAGCGGTGGGGCGACGGCCAACCCCGTCCAGCCGGTTCCGTCACCAACGGTCACATTCACGTGACGGATCAGCGACGGTCTCGCACCTTCCGGCGACACGCAGAGGCGTTTGGCCGCCCCAGCTTCCCCACCACCCGGCACATTTGGCAGGCTGTCCCCGCAACTCGGGGGATTGCAGGGAGGGACGACAACACGATGCACTCGGCACAAACAGTCACATCCGGTACGTCCAGCACGTCCGGCACGCCCGGTCCGCCCGGCGCATCCGGCACAGCGGGAACAGCGGGAACATCAGGGGACCCGCGACTCCACTGGAGCAGCACCGAGACCAGCCGCACACCTCAACTGCTCCACCGCCGCGACGGGATCCTCCCCGCCGTGGCCGCCGCCCTGTCCGTACGCGGGGAAACACTCACCTGCACCGCGGGCAAGGGCGACCAGCCGCCCGTACTGCACCCCCTCGTACAGGACCTCCTCGACACCCTCACCAGCGGCCAGCGGGAACGCTTCACCGGCCGCTGCCCCGAAGCCATACTGCTCTCCCGCCAGCTCACCGCCGCCGAGAGCGGCCGCTCCAGACGCGCCCAGCGAAAACCCCTGACCAACGGGGAAGCCCGCCGCGCCCTCAAGCACTCCCGGATCACCGCCCGCCGCATCCGCGAGGACGGCGACCCCCTCCACGGCAGCTACGCACCGCCCTGCCGCTCCTGCGCCGCGCTCCTCTCCCACTTCGGCGTACGCCCCGTCGACCTCACCACCGCCGGCGCCGCCACCACCGCCGAGAAGGGCTGACCGCCCACCGATGCACGACCACCGTCCGCACCTCCCGCAGCAGCACAGCTCCACCCGCTTCCCCGTCCCCATCGACGCCGCCCTCCGCGAAGCGGGGTGGCAGCCCGGGCGCTGGGACATCCGGCAGGCCGAGGAGTGGGCCGACGCCCTGCGCGCCCACACCTCGCCCGCCGGGCACCGGCACGCGGTCTTCCCGGCGGCGGTCGAGGCATGGGCGGAGTTCGGGGCCCTGCACGTCACGGCGTCCGCGCCGGGCCGGCACATCGCGCCGGCGGCCGTCCGCATCAACCCGCTGCACGGGCTGCACCTCGCCCGGACGCTCGGCGACCTCGGGCGGGCCCTGGAGACGGAAGTCGCCCCGCTGGGGGCGGAGGGCGAGGAGCAGGCGGTCCTCGCGATCGACACCGAGGGGCGGGTCTACAGCATCGACCACACGGGCGACTGGTTCCTGGGCCAGGACATCGACGAGGCGCTGGCCACCCTGATCACGGGCACGCAACCGTCCCGCCTGTCCAGCCCCGGCTGACCCGGCCCGCCTCCACGTCCCTGACGAACCCGGTCCGCCTCTCCAGCCCGTCCGACACTTGAGGACGAACCCGACGCCCACCTCCAGCCCGTCCGACACTTGAGGACGGACTCGTCGCCCACCTCCAGCCCGTCCGGCACTTGAAGACGAACCCGACACCCACCCCCAGCCCATCCGGCGCTTGAAGACGAACCCGACACCCACCCCAGCCCGTCCGGCGCTTGAGGACGGAACCGTCGCTCGGGACGCACCAGCACCATGACGTCCCCGGACACGGAGGGGTCGCCGCTCCCCACAGCCAGGGTTCCGTCCTCAAACGCCGGACGGGCTGGAGGTGGCCGGGCCCCGCCCTGTGAACGCCGGACGGGCTGGGGGTGGCCGGGCCCCGCCCTGTGAACAGCGGAAGGGCTGGGGTGGCCGGGCCGCCCTAAACAGCGGACGGGCTGGGGGTGGCCGGCCCGCCCTGTGAACGCCGGAAGGGCTGGGGTGGCCGGGCCGCCCTGAACAGCCGACGGGCTGAGGGTGGCCGGGCAGGCGGGCCAGGCGCGCCTCACGCCCCCGGCGGGCCGGGGTGGCCGGGCAGGCTCGTGGACGGGGGCGCCTCAGGTCCCGGACGGGTCCGGGTCGTCCGGTAGTACCGCTGACACCCGGAACCCACCCGCGTCCGTAGGACCGGACACGAACACACCCCCCAGCCCCAACACCCGCTCCCGCATCCCCACCAACCCGTTCCCCCCGCTCGGCAACCCCGCATCCGCCACCGCCGCGTCCGAAGGACCGTTCTCCACCTGCATCGCGACCTCCGACTCCCGGTGCGCCAACCGCACCCACGTCTTCGCCCCCGCCGCATGCTTGTGGACGTTCGTCAGGGCCTCCTGAACCACCCGGAACGCCGTCTGCTCGACCTCGGGCGCGTACGGGCGCAGCTCACCGTCCACCGACAGCTCCACCACCATCCCCGCCTGCCGCGACTGCGCCACCAACGCCTCCAGCTCGCTCAGCCGGGGCCCGTCCTCCGACGCCGCGGCCGCGACGGCCGCAGCCGCCTGCGCCACCGAGGCCAACGGAACCGCACCCCCGCCCGCAGCCGCGGGCGCCACCAGCGCGTCCCCGCTCCGCAACACCCCCAGCATCTCCCGCAGCTCCGTCAACGCCTGCCGCCCCATGTCCCCCACCAGCGCCGCGTTCCGCACCGCCTTCGCCGGGTCCTTCGGAGCCACCGCCTGCAAAGCCGCCGCATGCACCACCATCAGACTCACCCGGTGGGCCACCACGTCATGCATCTCCCGCGCGATCCGGGTCCGCTCCTCCGTACGCGCCCACTCGGCCCGCTCCTCGGCCCGGTCCGCGAGCAGCGACAACTCACGCTCCAGCGAATCCGCCCGCTCCCGCAGGCTCTCCATCAACCGCCGCCGCGCCCCTATGTAGAGGCCGAACAACACGGAAGGAGCCGTCAGGCCCACCGCCATGAACACCGACAGCAGGGGCACGTACCAGTCCCCCGGCCCGAAATCATCCTGCTCGGCCACGCTCTGCCGCAGTCGCACATAGGTGACGATGAACGTCCCCACCAGCGCCATCCCCGCCAGTACGACGGTGATTCGGCGCGGCACCTCGGACGCCGCCAGCGTGTACAGGCCCACCAGGGCCATCAGGAAGCCCATCTCGGCGGGCGTCATCGCGATCGTCACCAGCACCACGGCGATCGGCCACCGCCGACGCACCAGCAGCACCGAACCCGCCAGCACCCCGAACACCACACCCACCGGCACCGGCACCCCGGTGTTCCGGGCGAACTCCACCCCCTCCAGGCCACACTCCAGCGCCGACACCAGCGCCAGCCCCACGTCCAGGGCGACACTGCGCCGCCGCTCCCACCACCAGTAGCCGCGGGTGGTCGACCCCGCCGCTTCCCGGTCTGCCCCCGTTGCGGTCATGGAATCCAGCCTACGGGCGGACGCATCCCATTTTCCGGTGACCGGCAACAGCACGTTCCGCGTTCGAACGAGTACGAAACACACGCCGATCGCCTGAAATGGCGAATCGACCGCGCTTTCGACCCGGACGTTCGCATTCCGGACGACCATCACCGTATGACGGAAACCACAAGCAAGTACGCCGACTTCGAGGGCTTACGCGCCCAGGCGGTGGCGCTGCGCCGGGAGGGGCTGAGCGTTCGGCAGATCAGGGACCGACTGAAGGTCTTCAACAACGACATGCTCCACCGCCTCCTCAAGGGCGAGCCCGCCCCCGAGTGGACAAAGCGCCCGAACGCCAAGGACGACCTGCGGGGGAAGGCACGGGAGCTGCGCCTCCAGGGCATGACCTACGACCAGATCCAGGTGGAGCTGGGGTGCTCGAAGAGTTCGATCTCCCTCTGGGTACGGGATCTGCCGAAGCCGGAGCCGCGCTACACGAAGGAGGAGCGTCTCGCACGGATGAACGCGGGCCTGGCCGGTCTGCGCGCCAGCCAGGACCAGGAAAGGCTGGAGACCAAACGGGCCGCGCGCGAGTCCATGGGCGAGCTCTCTGATCGGGAGCTGTTCATCGCCGGGGTCACGCTCTACTGGGCGGAGGGCATGAAGGACAAGTCATACAGCCGGCGAGAGAGCCTGCTTTTCATCAACAGCGACCCCAACGTGATCAAGGTCTACCTGCGTTGGCTCGAACTACTCGGCGTCACCCATGAACGTCTCTACACCTCCGCGTCAGCATCCACGAGTCGGCAGACGTCGTGGAAGCCGAACGTTTCTGGTCCGAACTGACAGGGGTACCCCGCGCCGACTTCATGAAGGCGACACTCAAGAAACACACCCCTAAGACCAACCGCAAGAACACAGGCGCGGCCTACCGCGGCTGCCTCGTCATCTACGTGACCAAGAGCGCGGAGCTCTATCGTCGCGTAGAAGGCGCTTGGTACGGCATAGTGTTGGGTGCCGAGCCGGCGAACCGGCACGATGTCCGGTTTAGTCGGCATTAGTCCCCCATGGTGTAATCAGGCAGCACTGCGAGTTTTGGTCTCGTATGTCCAGGTTCAAATCCTGGTGGGGGAGCTTCGGCACGCGGGCCCCGACCACACCGGTCGGGGCCCGCCCCCGTTTCGCGCCGAAACACCCCCGGTATCCTGCGGATGACCACCACCCGAAGCCGAAGGGCACATCCGTGAGCGCAACCAGCCCGGCAGCCGTCGTCGTCCTCGCAGCGGGTGAGGGCACCCGTATGAAGTCGAAGACCCCCAAGGTCCTGCACGAGATCTCCGGGCGCTCGCTCGTCGGACATGTCGTCGCCGCCGCCCGTGAGCTGGACCCCCAGCACCTCGTCGTGGTCGTCGGCCATGCCAGTGAGCAGGTCACCGCCCACCTGAACGCCGGTTACGCCCCCCTCCGCACCGCCTTCCAGGCCGAGCAGAACGGGACCGGGCACGCCGTCCGCATGGGGCTCGAAGAGCTCGGCGGGTCCGTCGACGGCACCGTCATCGTCGTCTGCGGCGACACCCCGCTGCTCTCCGGCGAGACGCTCGGCGCGCTCGCCGCCACCCACGCCGCCGACGCCAACGCGGTCACCGTCCTGACCGCCGAGGTCCCGGACTCCACCGGTTACGGGCGCATCGTGCGCGACCCGGCCTCCGGCGCGGTCACCGAGATCGTCGAGCACAAGGACGCCACCGACGAGCAGCGGGCGATCTCGGAGATCAACTCCGGGGTGTTCGCGTTCGACGGGTCGCTCCTGGCCGACGCGCTCGGCAAGGTGCGCACCGACAACAGCCAGGGCGAGGAGTACCTCACCGATGTGCTGTCCATCCTGCGCGAGGCGGGGCACCGGGTCGGGGCGTCCGTGGCGGGCGACCACCGGGAGATCCTCGGCATCAACAACCGGCTCCAGCTCGCCGAGGCGCGCCGGCTGCTGAACGAGCGGCTGTTGGAGCGGGCGATGCTCGCGGGCGTGACGATCGTGGACCCGGCGTCCACGTTGATCGACGCGACGGTGACGTACGAGCGTGACGCTCTCGTGCACCCGGGCACGCAGCTGCTGGGGACGACGCATCTCGCGGAGGACAGCGAGGTGGGGCCGAACTCGCGGCTCAAGGACACGGTCGTGCACGCGGGCGCGCGGGTCGACAACGCGGTGACGGACTCGGCGGAGGTGGGCCCGGGGGCGTCGGTGGGTCCGTACGCGTATCTGCGGCCGGGGACGCGGATGGGGGCGAAGGCGAAGGCCGGTACGTACGTGGAGTTGAAGAACACCACGGTCGGCGAGGGGACGAAGGTCCCGCATCTCAGTTACGTCGGCGACGCGACGATCGGCGATCACACGAACATCGGCGCGGCGAGCGTTTTCGTGAACTACGACGGGGTCGCCAAGCACCACACGACGATCGGCTCCCACTGCCGTACGGGGGCGGACAATATGTTTGTGGCGCCCGTCACGGTCGGGGACGGGGTCTACACCGCCGCCGGGTCGGTCATCACGAAGGACGTGCCGGCCGGTTCGCTGGCCGTGGCGCGGGGCCAGCAGCGGAATATCGAGGGCTGGGTCGCCCGGAAGCGTCCGGGGAGCGCCGCCGCTCAGGCTGCTCAGGCGTCACCGCAGGAGCCCGCGGGCGAAAGCTGACCGGAAACAGGTGCGCCGGTGACGGCGTACCGTGATAGATGCTCACCCATTTCGGCTGGCTCGTTGCACATCGGGACCTCTGCGTGCAGCGCCAGATACATGTCTGAGGAGACTGTGCTGTGACCGGGATCAAGACGACCGGCGAGAAGAAACTGATGCTCTTCTCCGGCCGCGCCCACCCCGAGCTGGCCGAGGAGGTCGCACATCAGCTGGGTGTCGGTCTCGTGCCGACGAAGGCTTTCGATTTCGCCAACGGTGAGATCTATGTGCGGTTCCAGGAGTCGGCACGTGGCGCGGACTGCTTCCTGATCCAGAGCCACACGGCTCCGATCAACAAGTGGATCATGGAGCAGTTGATCATGCTGGACGCGCTGAAGCGCGCGTCGGCCCGCTCCATCACGGTGATCGTGCCGTTCTACGGGTACGCCCGTCAGGACAAGAAGCACCGTGGCCGTGAGCCGATCTCGGCGCGGCTGATCGCGGACCTGATGAAGACGGCGGGTGCGGACCGGATCCTCACCGTCGATCTGCACACGGACCAGATCCAGGGCTTCTTCGACGGCCCGGTGGACCACCTGTTCGCGCTGCCGATCCTGGCGGACTACGTGGGCGCGAAGGTCGACCGTTCCAAGCTGACGATCGTGTCGCCCGACGCGGGCCGGGTGCGGGTCGCCGACCGCTGGTGCGACCGGCTGGACGCGCCGCTGGCGATCGTGCACAAGCGCCGTGACAAGGACGTGCCGAACCAGGTCTCCGTCCACGAGGTCGTGGGCAACGTCGAGGGCCGGGTGTGCGTGCTGGTCGACGACATGATCGACACGGGTGGCACGATCTGCGCCGCCGCGGACGCGCTGTTCGCGCACGGTGCGGAGGACGTCATCGTGACGGCGACGCACGGTGTGCTGTCGGGTCCGGCGGCGGACCGGCTGAAGAACTCGAAGGTGAGCGAGTTCGTGTTCACGGACACGCTGCCGACCCCGGGTGAGCTGGAGCTGGACAAGATCACGGTGCTGTCGATCGCGCCGACGATCGCGCGTGCGGTGCGTGAGGTGTTCGAGGACGGTTCGGTGACGAGCCTCTTCGAGGAGCAGGGCTGACGGCAGTGCTGACAGCGGGCCCCATGGCCCTGCGTTGATCCACTTTGGGGTACGGCCTCCCCGCCGGGTAGACTCAGCGAGTTGCTCGGCGAGGGAGGCCGTACCCCTGTGTACGGCGGTCCGTTATCGACGCGCTCTTCGTAGCAGCCCAGTCGTGGGCCGGGTGACCGTTCGTGTTCCGTATGTCGACGGTTCCGTCACCTGACGAGGAGTGCAACCATGGCTGAGATCAAGCTCGCCGCTGAGGTCCGTACCGAGTTCGGCAAGGGCGCTGCCCGCCGTACCCGTCGTGCCAACCAGGTCCCCGCGGTCATCTACGGCCACGGCGCCGAGTCGGTCCACATCACGCTGCCGGGTCACGAGCTGCAGCTCGCGCTGCGTACGGCCAACGTGCTGATCGGTCTGGAGATCGACGGCAAGGACACGCTGGTCATCCCGAAGGCCGTGCAGCGTCACCCCCTCAAGGGCACCATCGAGCACGTCGACCTGCTGACCGTGAAGCGCGGCGAGAAGGTCAACGTCGAGATCGCGGTGCACGCCGAGGGCGACCTGGCGCCGGGCGCCAACCTGCTGGAGTTCGTGCTGAACACGCTGCTCGTCGAGGCCGAGGCCACCCACATCCCCGAGTCCGTGACGGTCTCCGTCGCGGGCCTGGACGCCGGTGACTCGATCGCCGCCAAGGACATCCCGCTGCCGAAGGGCTCCGTGCTCGCCGGTGACGAGGACGCCATCGTGATCCAGGTCGTCGCCGCGCAGGCCGAGGAGCCGGCCGCGGACGCCGGTGAGGCCGAGACCGCCGAGGTCTGATCCTCGCCGTTCCCGTTCCACTGCTTGCACGACGTTCCACCTGCTTGACTGACGGGGTGGTGGTTCCCTTCCGGGGGAGCCGCCGCCCCGTTTCGGCTGTGAGCCCCGCAGACGATCCGTGCCCCGCGTACGGCCTGTGCCCCCGCATATGAGGAGACCGAGCGCTGATGTCCGACGCCACCGACCCCTGGCTCATCGTGGGCCTCGGCAATCCCGGCCCCGAGTACGCGGCGAACCGGCACAACGTCGGGTTCATGACGGCCGATCTGCTGGCCGAGCGGATCGGCGGGAAGTTCAAGCGGGCGCAGAAGGCGCAGGCGCAGGTGGTGGAGGGGCGGATCGGTCCGCCGGGTCCGGGGAGCCGGCGGGTGGTTCTGGCGAAGCCGATGTCGTACATGAATCTGTCGGGTGGCCCGGTGACGGCGTTGCGGGACTTCTACAAGGTGCCGACTGATCATGTGGTGGCGGTGCATGACGAGCTGGACATCGATTACGGGATGCTGCGGCTGAAGCTGGGCGGCGGGGACAACGGGCACAACGGGCTGAAGTCGATGACGAAGGCGATGGGTCCGGACTATCACCGGGTGCGGTTCGGGATCGGGCGGCCGCCCGGGCGGATGCAGGTCGCGGATTTCGTGCTGAAGGATTTCGGTTCGGTGGAGCGCAAGGAGCTGGCGTTCCTGGTGGACCGGGCGGCGGATGCGGTGGAGTGTCTGCTGGCGGAGGGGTTGGAGCGGGCGCAGAGCGCGTACAACTCCTGACATTCCTGCCCCTGGTGGGGTGTTTTCCGGCCACAGGTTGACCGGGGGCTGTGCTCTGGCCAAGGATCTGCCCCCATGAAGCGGAGCTCTTCCCAGCGTGCGGCGCTCGTGGGCCGCCGGACGGTGATGGGGCTGGTGGCCCTGGTGCTGCTGGTCGCGGGGGTGTGGTCGTCGTGGGCCACCGCGCACCATGTCGTGCTGGCCAAGGGGCGCGAGCACGGCACGCTGACGGTGACGGAGTGCGGTCGGGAGACCTGCACCGGCCGGTACGAGCCGGACGCCGCTTCGCCGGCTCGGGCGCGGGTGACGGTGGAGCGGTCGGTCGCGGCGGAGAAGGGCGACCGGATTCCGGTGGTGGTGAAGCCCGGTACCGATGCGGTGGTGCGCACCGGGGCGCCGGGCTTTCTGCATGCCTGGATGCCGCTCGGCGGGGCGATGGTGCTGGCCGGGTTCGTGATCGGCGGCGGGCTGCGGATGACGCGTACGGCGTGGGGGGTCGGAACGGCGGGGGCGACCCTGCTGGTGGCGACGTTCGTCGCGCTGTAGCAGGGCCGCCCCTTTCCTTACGCGGTACTCGGCCGGTGTTGCTTTCCCCTACGCGGCACTCGGCCGGTGTTGCTCTCCTTACGCGGCACTCAGCCGGTGTTGCTCTCCTTACGCGACACTCGGCCGGTGTTGCTTTCCTTTACGCGGTACTCAGCCCGTGTTGCGCAGGCCCGCCGCGACGCCGTTGACGGTGAGCAGCAGGGCGCGGGCGAGGAGCGGGTCGGGCTCTTCGCCGCTTTCGGCGGCTTGGCGCTGGCGGGCGAGCAGTGAGACCTGGAGGTAGCTGATCGGGTCGAGGTAGGCGTCGCGGATGGCGAAGGTCTGCTGGAGCGCCGGGCTGGTGCCGAGCAGTTCGGTGGAGCCGGTGACCTTGAGGACTTCCCTGACGGTGAGCGCGTGCTCGGCCTCGATGGCGTCGAAGACGTGCTTGAGCTCGTCGGGGACGAGCGTGTCGACGTAGTGCCGGGCGATGCGCAGGTCGGTCTTGGCGAGCGTCATCTCCACGTTGGAGAGGAAGTTGCGGAAGAAGTGCCAGTGCTCGTGCATCTCGTCGAGGACGGTGTCGAGTCCGGCTTCGCGCAGAGCCTTGAGGCCGGAGCCGACGCCGTACCAGCCGGGCACGATCTGCCGTGACTGGGTCCAGCCGAAGACCCACGGGATGGCCCGCAGGCCGTCGAGGGAGACGCCCGAGCCGGGGCGGCGGGAGGGCCGCGAGCCCAGGTGCAGGTCGGCGAGCTGGTCCACGGGGGTGGAGGCGAGGAAGTAGGAGGGGAGGTCGGGGTCCTCGACGAGCTTGCGGTAGGCGCTGTGGGCGGCGTCGGAGACGGTGTCCATGGCCGCGTCCCAGCGGGCGAGGGCTTCGTCGGACTGGCGGGGCGCGGTGTGCAGGGCGGATGCCTGGAGGGTGGCCGCGACGGTCAGTTCCAGGTTCTCGCGGGCGAGGGCGGGGATGAGGTACTTGTCGGAGATGACCTCGCCCTGTTCGGTCACCTTGATCTCGCCCTCCAGCGTGCCCCAGGGCTGGGCGAGGATCGCGTCGTGGGAGGGGCCGCCGCCGCGGCCGACGGTGCCGCCGCGGCCGTGGAAGAGGCGCAGGCGTACGCCGTAGCGGTGGGCGACGTCGCGCAGTCGGCGCTGGGCGCGGTGGATCTCCCACTGGGAGGTGGTGATGCCGCCGAACTTGGAGGAGTCGCTGTAGCCGAGCATGACCTCCTGGACGTCGCCGCGCAGGGACACGAGGCGGCGGTAGGAGGGGTCGGCGAGCATGGCGTCGAGGATGACGTCGGCGGCCTTGAGCTCGTCGGTGGTCTCCAGGAGCGGGACGATGCCGATCTTGGCCCAGCCGGCGTGGAGGTCGAGGAGTCCGGCCTCGCGGGCGAGGACGGCGGCGGCGAAGACGTCGTCGGCGCCCTGGCACATGGAGATGATGTAGGACTCGATGACTTCGGGGCCGAAGCGTTCGAAGGCTTCCTTGATGGTGTGGAAGACGCCGAGGGTCTTCTCGCCGTCCGCGTCGAGCGGGGCGGGGGTGGGCGCGAGGGGCCGGCGGGAGCGGAGTTCCTTGGCGAGGAGCTTCTGCCGGTAGTCGCGGGGCATGTCGGCGTAGCGCCAGGACTCCTCGCCGAGGCGGTCGAAGAGCTGGCCGAGCGCGTGGTGGTGGGCGTCGGCGTGTTCGCGTACGTCCATGGTGGCGAGCTGGAGGCCGAAGGCGGCGAGCGTGCGGATGGTGCGGTCCATGCGGCCGTCCGCGAAGAGGCCGCCGCGGTGTTCGCGCAGGGAGGTCTGGATGAGGGCCAGGTCGGCGATGAGCTCGGAGGTGCCGAGGTAGTCGCAGCCGGGGCGGTGGGGGGTGCCCTTGGCGAGGCGCTCGCGGGTGTTGACGAGCTTCTGGCGGATGCAGGTGGCCTTGAGGCGGTAGGGCTCCTCGGCGTTCAGCCGCTTGTAGCGGGGGCTGATCTCGGGGAGGCGCTCCAGGTCGGCCTGGAGGGAGGTGAGGAGCTCGTCGGTGGCTCCGGTGTAGCGGATGGAGTTGGAGAGCAGGCCGCGCAGGTAGTCGATGAGTTCGAGTGCGTCGGTGATGCCGTGTTCGTGCTGGAGGATCAGGACGTCCCAGGTGACGGCGGGGGTCACGTTGGGGTTGCCGTCGCGGTCGCCGCCGATCCAGGTGCCGAAGGTGAGGGGGCGGGTGCCGGCGGGGAGTTCGACGCCGACGCGCTCCAGTTCGGCGGCCAGGTCCTCGAGGACGTCGCCCACGGCGTTGGCGTGGAGTTCGTCCAGGTAGTAGATGGCGTTGCGGGCCTCGTCGGCGGGCTCCGGGCGGACGACGCGGAGTTCGTCGGTCTGCCAGATGAGGTCGATGTTCTCGGCGAGCCGGAGGTCGTGGCGGCGGCGGTCGGCCTCGATGACCGGGGTCTCCAGGAGCTCGGCGATGCGGCGGAGCTTGTTGAGGACCGAGCGGCGGGCGGCTTCGGTGGGGTGTGCGGTGAAGACGGGCCGTACGTTCAGGTTCTTGACGGTGGCGCGCAGGTGCTCGGGGTCGGCGTCCTTGAGCCGGTCGGCGGTGCGGGCCAGGAGTCCGCCTTCGGCGGCGCGGCGGTCGCGCATCTCGTGGGCGCGGTGGACCTGCTCGGTGACGTTGGCGAGGTGGAAGTAGGTGGAGAAGGCGCGGACGAGCTGTGCGGCGGTCTCCAGGTCGGTGTCGCCGAGGAGTTCGGCCGCCGCTTCGCCGTCCGTGCGGGTCAGGGCGCGTACCCGCTCGACGAGGTCGAGGAGTTCCTGGCCTTCCTGGCGTACGAGGGTTTCGCCGAGGAGGTCGCCGAGGCGGCGGATGTCGGCGCGCAGCTCGGGGCTGGCGGCGGGGGTCTGGTCGGCACTGCTCACAGTGTGCGGCTCCTTGCAGTGAATGAGGAGGTGCGTCGCTTCGGCGTTTCCTCCCGGTGACGGTGGCGGTGGGAGGACGCGTGGGCGGGGTCAGGGGCCCTGCGGCAGGCAGCGGTGCTGTCGCCACGCCCCGACGAGCGGGTGCGGACCGCGCTGTCCGACCCTTCCAGGATAGGTGTCGTCGCCTCCGGCGTGTCCGCTGCCCTGGCAGGGGTAGACGAACTCCGTCGGCACGGGGTGCCCTACCCCGCCAAGGGCGTGGGGTACCGCGGGTGACGGGCTGGACCGGCTTCTCGTGTTGTGGGGCCCGTCACTGTCATACTTACCAAGCCGTAGGTTACGGAACCGTAGCCACGGCCGTCCGAGTACAGCTTCCTCACCCTCCGGGGGATTCCCCTATGCCGTCCACGCCGTCCACGTCCGATGTGATCGACGCGAGCGACCCATCCACTCCGGCCGCCGCCTCCGGCCTGCCGCCCGCCACGCTCGGCGGGGACAAGAAGAGGTCGATCGAGCAGTTCGCGCTGCTGGCGTTCATCGTGGTGCCGTTCGTGGCCCTGGTGGCGGCGGTTCCGCTGGCGTGGGGCTGGGGGGTGAGCTGGCTCGACATGGGGCTGATGGTGGCGATGTACTTCATCGGCTGCCACGGCATCACGATCGGTTTCCACCGGTATTTCACGCACGGTTCGTTCAAGGCGAAGCGTCCGTTGCGGATCGCGCTGGCTGTGATGGGTTCGCTGGCGGTGGAGGGGCCCCTCGTGCGGTGGGTGGCCGATCACCGCAAGCACCACCGGTTCTCGGACGCGGAGGGCGATCCGCATTCGCCGTGGCGGTTCGGGGAGAGCCTGCCGGCCCTGATGAAGGGGCTGTGGTGGGCGCACATCGCATGGATGTTCGACGAGGAGCAGACGCCGCAGCAGAAGTACGCCCCCGATCTGATCAAGGACCCGGCGATCCGGGGCATCTCGCGCCACTTCCTCTCCTTCACGATCGTCTCGCTGGCGATTCCGCCGCTGGTGGGCGGTCTGGTGACGATGTCGTGGTGGGGTGCGGCGACGGCGTTCTTCTGGGGTTCGCTGGTACGGGTGGCGCTGCTGCACCACGTGACGTGGTCGATCAACTCGATCTGCCACGCGGTCGGCAAGCGCCCGTTCAAGTCCCGTGACCGTTCGGGCAACGTGTGGTGGCTGGCGGTGCTGTCGTGCGGCGAGTCGTGGCACAACCTGCACCACGCGGACCCGACGAGCGCGCGGCACGGCGTGATGAAGGGGCAGATCGACTCCAGCGCCCGGCTGATCCGCTGGTTCGAGCAGCTGGGCTGGGCGTACGACGTGCGGTGGCCGGATGCGGACCGTATCGATGCCCGGCGCACGTCCGTACCGGCCGACGCGGCATGATTGACGACGTGGCGACCGATCCCAGCACGAGCAGCGAGAAGAGCAGACCTTCCCCGTCCCGGCGGACCCGGCGGGTCCGGATGACCGGCAAGGAGCGCCGCGAGCAGCTCTTGGACATCGGCCGCGCCCTGTTCGCCGACAAGGGTTTCGAGGGCACGTCGGTGGAGGAGATCGCGGCCCGCGCCGGGGTGTCCAAGCCGGTGGTGTACGAGCACTTCGGCGGCAAGGAGGGCCTGTACGCGGTCGTGGTGGACCGTGAGATGCGCCAGTTGCTGGACATGGTGACGGGGGCGCTGACGGCGGGCCATCCGCGTGAGCTGCTGGAGCAGGCGGCGTTCGCGCTGCTCGACTACATCGAGTCGTACACGGACGGGTTCCGGATCCTGGTGCGGGATTCGCCGGTGGCGCAGTCGACGGGCACGTTCGCGTCGCTGATCAGCGATATCGCCACGCAGGTGGAGGACATCCTGGGCCTGGAGTTCAAGGCCCGCGGCTTCGACCCGAAGCTGGCCCCGCTGTACGCGCAGGCGCTGGTGGGGATGGTGGCGCTGACGGGCCAGTGGTGGCTGGACGTCCGCAAGCCGAAGAAGGCGGAGGTCGCGGCGCACCTGGTGAACCTGTGCTGGCACGGGCTGGAGAACCTGGAGGCGAAACCGCGGCTGATAGGGCACCGGAAGAGCTGACCGCGTAACCCTTCCGCACGCCGTCACCCGTTGTGATGATGTGTGCGGATTTCCCGCCGTAGTGTGGTCGGGAGGGCAGAGGATTCGTCCATGGGAGGAACCATGACCGCCGAGCCGACCACCGCGCACAGCTCCCGCTGGCCGGTGCCCCCGCAGGACGGATACACCGTGGACGATCTGTTCACGCTGCCCGATCTCCCGCCGCACACAGAGCTGATCGACGGGAGCCTGGTTTTCGTGAGTCCGCAGCGACGTTTTCACCAAAAGACGATCGACCTGTTGGTGAATGCCCTGCGCAGTATCGCTCCGGCCGATGTGAAGGTGGAGCGTGCGATGACGGTGGTTCTGGACCAGCGCAACGGTCCAGAACCCGATGTGTCCATCGTCAAGTCTTCGGCCACCACCGGCCTTGAACAGACGCATTTCAAGGCCGCCGACGTCCTCCTCGCCGTCGAGGTCGTCTCCCCCGACTCCGAGGCCCGCGACCGTGAGACCAAGCCCCACAAGTACGCGACCGCCGGCATCCCGCACTTCTGGCTGGTGGAGATGACGGGCACCGACCAGCACCCGGTGGTGCGGGTCTACGAGCTGGACCCGGTGACGAAGGCGTACGCGCTGACCGGCATCCACCACGACCGGCTGAAGACGGGGGTGCCGTTCCCGGTGGACCTCGACATCTCGGCGGACGCGCTCAAGGAGCTGTAGGAGCGGTCGTCACTTCTCCTTGCGGGCGACCGCGAAGATGCGGCGGAACGGGAAGACCGTGCCGTACGGGCCCGGCGGATACGCCTCGCGGAGCAGGTCGCGGTATTCGGCGACGAACGCGTCGCGGGCCTCGGGGTCGTCGGCCAGGGCGGTGAGGACGGGGCGCAGAGCGGTGCCCTTGACCCAGTCGAGGACGGCGTCCTCGCCCTGGAGGGTCTGGAGGTAGGTGGTCTCCCAGACGTCCGCCGTGCAGCCCAGGTCGCGGAGGCGGGTGAGGTAGTCGGTCGGCTCCAGGACGGAGGCGGTGCGGTCGCCGGTCCCGTGGAGGCGGGCGCGCCAGCGGTCGGAGGCGCGGAGGTCGGCCAGGAGCGTGTGGCTGGGGGCGGTGAAGTTGCCGGGGACCTGGAAGGCGAGGGCGCCGCCGGGGGCGAGGGCGTCGAGCCAGCGGGGGAAGCAGTCGGCGTGGCCGGGGATCCACTGGAGCGCGGAGGTGGAGACGATCAGGCCGTACGTCTCGGGGGGCGTCCAGGTGGCGGCGTCGGCCTCCGCGAAGTCGAGCAGGGGCGGCCGGGCGTGGGCGGCGGCCTCGGCGAGCATCTGCGGGGAGGTGTCGTAGCCGGTGATACGGGCGGTGGGCCAGCGGTCCGCGAGGAGGACGGTGACGTTGCCTGCGCCGCAGCCGAGGTCGGCGATACGGGGGCCGGGGCGGCCGGGGGCGTCGGGGAGACCGGGGGCATCGGTGTCGGCGCTGGCGTCGGCGTCGGCGTCGGGGAGGTCGTCGATCCGGGCCAGGAGGTCGCGGAAAGGGCGGGTGCGGTGGTCCGCGTGGCGCAGGTACTGCCGCGGATCCCAGGTGGGTTCGGTCACGGGCGTCATGGGGATCAGGATCACGCCCACAATCTCTTGATGTCAAGACACTTGAATTCAAGAGACTTCACGTCGACAGACCCTCTACACTGATCCACATGGAGGACGAGGTCGACCGACTGGTCGCAGCATGGCGCCGAGAGCGCCCCGACCTCGACGTGGAACCACTCGAGGTGCTCAGTCGCGTCTCCCGTCTGGCACGCCACCTCGACCGGGCCCGCCGGATAGCGTTCGCCGAGCACCACTTGGAGCCGTGGGAGTTCGACGTGCTGACCTCGCTCCGCCGGGCCGGCCCCCCGTATCAGCTCTCCCCCGGGCAACTGCTCACCCAGACCCTGGTCACCTCCGGCACGATGACCAACCGCATCGACCGCCTCACCAAGAAGAACCTGGTCGAGCGGCTGCCCGACCCCAGCGACCGGCGCGGCGTCCTCGTCCGGCTGACCGCCGAGGGGCGCGACAAGGCCGACCAGTCGCTGGCCGGGCTGCTCGCCCAGGAGCGGGCCATCCTCGGTGAGCTCTCCCGCCACCAGCGCGGCGAACTGGCGGGCCTGCTACGCCAGTTGACTGCCCCGTTCGACAACATCCCCGGGTAGCACAGCCGTTACGGGCTCCGCCGGGCCCACCCCGGCCCGCCGGGCCAGCGCCACGGCGGCGAGCGTCGAGTGCACCCCGAGCTTGCCCAGGACGTTCTGCATATGCGTGCGCACCGTGTGCGGGGAGAGGAACAGCCGCTCCGCGACCGCCTTCCTGCCGAGCCCGGCCACCATGCAGCGCAGCACCTCGCGTTCGCGGGGTGTCAGGGACTCCACCAGCTGCTCGCTCTCGGTGCGGTGCTTGCGGGCGGCGGTCAACTCCCGCAGGACGCCCGTCAGCAGGGCCGGCGGGAGATGCGTCTCGTCCCGCAGCACCCCCCGTACCACCGTGAGCAGCCGTTGCAGCGAGCAGTCCTTGGCGACCCATCCCGACGCCCCCGCCTGGAGCGCCCGGGCGGCGGAGCGCGGGTCGTCCCGCTCCGCGAGCACCACCGAGCGGACGGCGGGCCGGGTCGCGCGGACCCCGGCGACCAGCGAGATGCCGTCGACGAGACCCGCGCCCTCCTGCCGGGGCGCGGGGACCGCCGGGAGCCCGCCGACCGCCGGGGGCTGGACGCCGCCGACCGTCGGGGGCTGGACGCCGTTCGTCGTCGGGACGCCGTTCGTCGTCGGGACGCCGCCCCCGGCCTGGACACCGCCGCCCACCGCGTGCACGCCGCCGTGGGACTGGCCGCTCGTAGCGTGCACACCGCCGGGGGGCTGGCCGCCCACCGCGTGTACGCCGCCGTGGGACTGGGCACCCAGTTCGGCGTCGACCAGGATCACGTCGTACGCACGACCCTCGGCGGCCGCGCGCTCCAGGGCGCGCAGTGCGGCCGGGCCGCTGCCCGCCGCCGCCACGTCCACGTCCGGTTCGGCCGCGAGGGCCGCCGCGAGCGACTCGGCGAAGATACGATGGTCGTCGACCACCAGAACCCGGATTCGAGCCACAGACACCCCCATCAGCGGGAACGGACAACTGCGGGTACGGCGTCCGGAGCCTTCCGGGTGGCCCGTGGTGCTCCGACCGCCGTCGTATGCACCGCCTGCCACCCTGCCCCGGGCCGCCGTACCCGACTCTCTCGCCCCCTGATTCAGCACCGGCCCCCACCGGCGCTGGGATCAGCGTACGGGCGGGGGCCGGAGGGGGGAGGCGATTCACGGAACTGACCGTGCGAGGCGTTTAGGGTGGGGTTCATGTTTCGTCTTGTGACAGAAGTGGACAAAGAACGTCGAATTCTGCTGAGCGGGCGTCTACGCGACGACAACAGGGCGACATCGGCCGGGCTGCGCGCACTGCTCTCCACCTCCGCCGAGAACGAAGTCCCGCTGGAGGTCTGGGCGTTGGACGAGCAAGGCGGCGTCACCGGCGGGCTGACCGGGCGGACCTGGGCGTACTGGCTCCATGTCGAACTGCTCTGGGTCGACACCCGCCACCGCTCCCGCGGCCTCGGGTCCCAACTGCTCGCCGAGGCCGAGCGGGTGGCCCGCACGGAGCGGGACTGCACCCGCTCCCGGCTGGAGACCTGGGACTTCCAGGCCCCGGACTTCTACCGGAAGCAGGGGTACGAGGAGATCGGCCGGGTCGAGGACTACCCGCCCGGCGTCACCGAGTTCATCCTCGCTAAGCAGCTCTGAACGACCTTTGCGCGTAGGGCAGTTCAGCGCAGGCGGCGGGCGCCGGCCGAGGGTGCGGCGGCGAAGACGCCAGGGGCCGCGTGTCCCGCCCCGGCGAACGCCTTCGTGACGGCCTCGGCCACCGCGCCCGCCGCCGCTTCCTCCACCAGCACGATCGCGGAGCCGCCGAAGCCGCCCCCGGTCATCCGCGCCCCGAGCGCCCCGGCCTCCCCCGCTGCCGCGACCGCGAGGTCCAACTCGACGCAGGAGACCCGCAGATCGTCGCGGAGCGAGCGGTGGCCCTCGTTCAGGACCGGGCCCGCCGCCCTTGCGTCGCCCGCGTCGAGCAGCGCGATGACCTGCTCGACCCGGCGGTTGTCGCCGACGACATGGGTCACGTAACGGATGACGGACTCGTCGGCCCCGGCGTCCGCGAGGGTGGCCAGGGCCGCGCCGAGCCTCTCGTACGGGAGGTCGCGCAGGGTGGGTATCCCCAGGAGCCGGGCGCCCTCCTCGCAGCCGGCCCTCCGTTCCGCGTACGCCCCGTCGCCCAGCGCGTGCTTGACCCGGGTGTCCACGACCAGGAGCGTCAGGCCCTGGGCGGCCAGGTCGAAGGGGACCTGGCGCACGGTGAGGTCGCGGGTGTCCAGGTGCAGGGCGTGGCCCTCGGTGCAGCAGGCCGAGGCCATCTGGTCCATGATCCCGCAGGGCACGCCGACGAAGTCGTTCTCGGCGCGGCGGCCGACGACGGCGAGTTCGGGTCCGCTCAGGCCGAGTTGGAAGAGGTCGTTGAGGGCGAGCGCGGTGACGACTTCGAGGGCGGCGGAGGAGGAGAGCCCCGCGCCGGTGGGGACGGTGGAGGTCAGGGCGATGTCCGCGCCGGTGACAAGGTGCCCGGCCTCGCGCAGCGCCCACACGACACCGGCCGGGTAGGCGGCCCAGCCGTGGCCGGAGTGCGGGGCCAGCTCGTCGACGCGCAGGGAGACGACGCCGCCTGGCACGTCGGAGGAGTACAGGCGCAGGGTGCCGTCCTTGCGGGGCGACACGGCGGCGCGGGCGGTGTGCGGGAGGGCGAGCGGCATGACGAAGCCGTCGTTGAAGTCGGTGTACTCCCCGATGAGGTTCACTCGTCCGGGTGCGGCCCAGATGCCCGCGGGCTCGCTCCCGTACAGCTCGGTGAAGGTGACGGCGGGGTCGGCCCCGGCCTGTCCGGCGGGGTCGGTCCCGGCGGAGTTGGAGGCCCAGGCCCGTCCGGCGGTCCCGGCCTGTCCGGCGGAGTCAGCGGAGCCGGGGGCCCCGGCCTGCCCGGCGGTCACGGCCTGTTCGGCGGTCTCGGTCATGGGGTGCTGGACTCCTGTCGGCGGGCGAACTCCCAGGCGTCCGCGACGATTCCGGCCAGGTCGGCGCGGGTCGGCTGCCAGCCCAGGCGTTCGGTGGCGGTGGCGGCGGAGGCGACGAGGACGGCCGGGTCGCCAGCTCGGCGCGGGGACGGGGTCTCGGGGACCGGGTGGCCGGTGACCTTGCGGACGGTCTCGACGACTTCGCGTACGGAGAAGCCGTTGCCGTTGCCGAGGTTGCAGATGAGGTGCTCGCCGGGGGCGGCGGCGTCCAGGGCGAGGAGGTGGGCCTCGGCGAGGTCGGCGACATGGATGTAGTCGCGGACGCAGGTGCCGTCCGGGGTGGGGTAGTCGTCGCCGTAGACGGAGATCGACTCCCGTTTGCCCAGGGCCACTTGGAGGACGAGCGGGATGAGGTGGGACTCGGGCGTGTGGCGTTCGCCGCAACTGCCGTACGCACCCGCCACGTTGAAGTAGCGCAGCGAGACGGCGGCCAGGCCGTGGGCGGTCGCCTCGCCGCTGATCATGTGGTCGACGGCGAGCTTGGAAGCGCCGTAGGGGCTGGTGGGGGCGGTGGGGGCGGTCTCGGTGATGGGGCTGGAGACCGGTTCGCCGTAGGTGGCGGCGGTGGAGGAGAAGACGAGGGTGCGCACGCCGTGTTCGCGCATCGCGGCGAGGAGGGCGATCGTGCCGCCGACGTTGTTGACCCAGTACTTCTCGGGGTCGGTGACGGATTCGCCGACCTGGGAGTACGCGGCGAAGTGGAGGACGCCGT
Organism: Streptomyces sp. cmx-18-6; assembly: GCF_046548915.1. Lineage (NCBI taxonomy): Bacteria > Bacillati > Actinomycetota > Actinomycetes > Kitasatosporales > Streptomycetaceae > Streptomyces > Streptomyces sp. cmx-18-6. Next base: position 163,037 of record NZ_JAEBEP010000009.1, read on the forward strand.
CGAAGGAGGGGTCCAGGTGGCGGGCGGCGTCCTGGATGCGGCCCTCGACGAAGACCGCGCCGGCCGGGACGCCCTCGCGGAAGCCGGTGGAGAGGTCGTCCAGCACGGTCACGGCGTGCCCGGCCTCCAGCAGGTGCTGGGCGACCACGCTGCCGACGTATCCGGCACCGCCGGTGACCAGGTACTTCTTCCGGGGTCCGCCGGCGTTCCGGGGGTTGCCGGCGGTCTCGGGGCCGCTCACTCGCTCGGGCTCGCTCACGCTCTCGGGCTTGCTCACTCGCTCGGGCTCGCTCACGCTCTCGGGGTTGCTCACTCGCTCGCTACCTCTCGCAGTCGCTGGGCCGCGGCCTCCGGCGGCACATCGTTGATGAAGACGCTCATACCGGATTCGGAGCCCGCGAGGAACTTCAGCTTGCCGGAGGTCCGGCGAATGGTGAAAAGCTCCAGATGCAGCGCGAAGTCCTCCCGGCCGGGGACCCCGAACGGCGCCTGGTGCCAGGCGGAGATGTACGGGGTCGGCGGCTCGCCGGGTCCGAAGATCCGGTCGAAGCGCTTCAAGAGTTCCAGATAGACCTGTGGGAACTCCGCCCGCGCGGCCTCGTCCAGCTCCCGCAGGTCCGGGACGCGGCGGCGGGGGTGGAGGTGCACCTCGTAGGGCCAGTGGGCGGCGTACGGGACGTAGGCGATCCAGTGGTCGGCGGCGAGGACGACGCGGACGCCGTCCTTCTCCTCGCGGGCGACCACGTCGTCGAAGAGGTTGGAGCCGGTCTCCGCGCGGTGGCGGGCGGCCGAGGCGAGCATCAGCTCGGTGCGGGGGGTGACGAAGGGGTAGCCGTAGATCTGGCCGTGCGGGTGGCCGAGGGTGACGCCGATCTCCGCGCCCCGGTTCTCGAAGCAGAAGACCTGGGTGACCTGGTCGAGTGCGGCCAGGGCGGCGGTGCGGTCGGTCCAGGCGGCGAGGACCAGTGCGGCCTGCTCCTCGGTGAGGCCGGCGAAGGACGCGTCGTGGTCGGAGGTGAAGCAGACGACCTCGCAGCGTCCGGAGTCCCCGGCGAGGGAGGGGAAGCGGTTCTCGAAGACGGCGACGTCGTAGTGGTCGTCGGGGATCTCGCTGAGGCGGCCGTCCCGGCTGGGGCAGAGCGGGCAGGCGTCGGCCGGGGGGTGGTAGGTGCGGGCCTGGCGGTGCGAGGCGACGGCGACCGCGTCACCGAGCAGCGGGTCGCGGCGGATCTCCGACGAGGTCGACACGGTGTCCAACGGGCGCAGGTCGACGGCGTCGCGGACGGCTCCGTCGTCGGAGTCGTAATAGATCAGCTCACGGCCGTCCGCGAGACGCGAAACCGTCTTCTTCACCAGGGTCCTCCACCCGCTCCTCCCAACATAACCGCACATAACAAATCACAACCGAACACCTTCGTCAACGGGCCAGCCATCCGACTCGGCGGGCCGCCTCCCGGAGGTGTCATATCTGGACATTCCCTCGCACTCGATCACGATCGAACAAAGAACCCCAACGGAACTGTTCATTTAACGAACGCAGGGGCGTAAGTTCCCTCGGGTTCAGTTCGCGCAACGAAGCGAGTACCCCCACATGCAGACACTGGCCGAAGGGCTTCGGCTCCCCACGAACGGGCTCGACTACGCCATCCTGGCGATCTACTTCGTCGTCGTACTCGGCATCGGCTTCGCGGCCCGTGCCAGCGTGCGGACGAGCCTCGATTTCTTCCTCTCCGGACGATCCCTGCCCGCCTGGGTGACCGGTCTCGCCTTCGTCGCGGCGAATCTCGGCGCCACCGAGATCCTCGGCATGGCGGCGACCGGCGCGCAGTACGGCGTGGCGGTGGTCCACTGGTACTGGATCGGCGCCATCCCCGCCATGGTCTTCCTCGGCCTGGTGATGATGCCGTTCTACTACCGGTCCAAGGTGCGTTCCGTACCGGAGTTCCTGCTCCAGCGGTTCGACAAGTCCGCGCACCTGCTGAGCTCGATACTCTTCGCCTTCGCGGCGATCCTGATCGCGGGCGTCAACCTCTACGCCCTGTCGATCGTCGTGGAGGCGCTGCTGGGCTGGCCGCAGTGGGTCGCGATCGTCGTCGCGGGCCTGTTCGTGCTGGTCTACATCACCATCGGCGGCCTGTCCTCGGCGATCTACAACGAGGTGCTCCAGTTCTTCGTCATCCTCGCCGCGCTGATCCCGATCACCGTGCTGGGCCTCAAGCGGGTCGGCGGCTGGGACGCCATGAGCGACTCGCTGACCAAGCAGCACGGCGGCGACTTCATGACCGCCTGGGGCGGCACCGGCATCGGTGACGCCAACCCGCTGGGCGCCAACTGGCTGACGATCATCCTCGGTCTCGGCTTCGTGCTGTCCTTCGGCTACTGGACGACGAACTTCGCCGAGGTGCAGCGCGCCCTGTCCGCGAAGAACCTCTCCGCCGCCAAGCGCACCCCGCTGATCGCCGCGTTCCCGAAGATCTTCATCGTCTTCGCGGTGATGATCCCGGGCCTGGTCGCCGCCGTGATCGTGCCGCAGATCGGCACCCCGGACTCGGACCTCACGTACAACGACGCGATCCCGCTGCTGATGCAGGAACTGCTGCCCAACGGGGTGCTCGGCATCGCGGTGACCGGTCTGCTCGCCGCGTTCATGGCGGGCATGGCGGCCAACGTGTCGTCGTTCAACACGGTGTTCACGACGGACATCTGGCAGCGGTACGTGGTGCGGGACAAGCCGGACGCGTACTACCTGAAGTTCGGGCGTCTGATCACGGCGATCGGGGTGCTGGCCTCGATCGGCACAGCGTTCATCGCGGCGAGCTTCTCGAACATCATGAGCTACCTGCAGACGCTGTTCTCGTTCTTCAACGTGCCCATGTTCGTCGTCTTCATCATCGGAATGTTCTGGAAGCGCGCTTCCATGAAGTCCGGTGTCTGGGGGCTGATCGCGGGCACCGGCGCCGCGATGGTCAACTACTTCTGGATCTACAAGGGCGGGGTCATCGACATCCCGTCCGACCAGGGGGCCAACTTCGTCTCCGCGATCGTCGGCTTCGTCGCCGGGGCCGTCGTCATGGTCGTCGTCACGCTCTTCACCGCGCCCAAGCCCGACGCGGAGCTGGCAGGTCTGGTGTACGGGACCGAGTCCCCGAGCCCCGACGAGGCGCTGGAGGAGGCCGACCGGGCCTGGTACCGCAAGCCCGCGCTGCTCGGCTGGGGCGCGATCGTGCTCGCCGCACTGTGCTACGTCCCCTACTCGTTCTGATCGGAGGAACTCACCATGTCCGACCTGCACAAGGAAGTCTCCGAACTGGAGCGCAAGTCCGCGACCGCGGCCCGTCTCTTCGACATCCGGCGGATCATCGGCGGCCTGTTCGTGGTCTACGGGGTGATCGTCACCATCGCCGGGATCAGCCCGTCCGACGCCGACCTGAAGAAGGCCGAGGGCGTCCACATCAACCTGTGGACCGGCCTCGCGATGCTGGCGCTCGGCCTGTTCTTCCTGGTCTGGATGAAGCTCCGCCCGGCCGAGGCCCCCGCCGCCCCCGAGCCGGAACCGGAGCCGGGGGCGGCAGCGGGACCGAAGGCCGACGCGGGCTGATCCGCTTTCCGCACGCCGTTCCCGTGACGTTCCCGCAGGGGGCCGCCCGGCCCCCTGCGCCCCCTTGCTTACCTTGAGGTGACCACCTACAAAAGAGTGCGTACTTGATCATGGTGCGGGCGTGCACGAGCCTGATCGGCATGAACGCCAACAGCACCGACAGCACCGACAGCACCAGTGACACCAGCACCACCGACAGCTCCGCCAAGACCCCCGTCACCCTCCTCGGCCTCGGCGACATGGGCATCGCGCTCGGCCGCGCCTGGCTGGCCGCCGGGCATCCGCTGACCGTGTGGAACCGGACCCCGGAGAAGGCCGGCCCGCTGACGGCCGAGGGGGCGCGGGCCGTGGCCACCCCGGCCGAGGCCGTCGCGGCGGCGAGCGGTCCCGTCGTCCTGTGTCTGCTGGACGACGCCTCCGTGAGCGAGACCCTGGAGGGCGTCGACCTGCGCGGCAAGGACGTGGTCAACCTGACCACCAACACGCCCGCCGAGGGGCGGCGGCGTGCCGCCTGGGCCTCGGAGCGCGGGGCCCGCTTCCTGGACGGCGGGATCATGGCCGTTCCCCCGATGATCGGCATTCCGGAGACCGGCGGCTATGTCTTCTACAGCGGTGACCGGGCGCTGCTCGAACAGCACCGCGAGACGCTGGAGGTTCCCGCCGGCGTGACGTTCGTCGGCGAGGACGCCGGTCACGCCGCCCTGCACGACATCGCCCTGCTCAGCGCGATGACCGGCATGTTCGCGGGCATCACCCACGCCTTCGCCCTGGTGGAGCCCGAGAAGGACCTCGACCGGGCCCGGTTCGCCGGCCTGCTCGCGGAGTGGCTCGGCATCATGTCCGGGTCCGCGCAGGATCTCGCGGCCCAACTGGAGAGCGGCGACTACGAGGAGGGCGTCGTCTCCAACCTCGCCATGATGGCGACGGCCAACGAGACCTTCGTGGCCACGGCCCGGGAGCAGTCCGTCGACCCCCGGCTGCTCGTCCCCTTCATCGACGTGATGCGTCAGAGGGTGGACCAGGGGTACGGCGACGAGGGCCTGGCGGGCACCGTCGGGCTGATCAGGAGCGAGTGACGCCGCCGCTGCCGCCGCCCGTCACGCCGTTCGCCGCGCCGTTCGCGGGGTGGCCCGCCGCGCCGTGAGCCAGGTGCCCCGCGGCGCCGCTCGAAGCCCGGTCCAGCAGTCCCGTACGGGCCGCGAGGGCGGCCGCCTCCAGCCGGGAGCCGACGCCCAGCTTCATCAGGACCCGCTGGACGTGCGTACGGGCGGTGCTCGGCGCGATCCGCATGCCGGCCGCGATCAGCCGGGTGTCCTCGCCCTCGGCGACCCGGACCAGTACCTCGGCCTCGCGCGGGGTGAGCATCCGGAGCAGGCGGCGGCCCTCGTCGTCGGGCTGGGCCGCCGGGTTGAGGAGTTCGGCGAAGGCGGCCCGCAGCAGTTGCGGGGCGACGGCGCTCTCCCCCGCCCGCGCCTTCAGCATCGCCCGCTCCACGCCCTCGATGCGCTCGTCGTGCCGGACGTACCCCGCGGCCCCGGCCGCGAACGCGGCGGCTATCCCGCGCGGGCTCGGCACCGGGCCGAGCACCACCACCGCCACCTGCGGGCGCTCCTGGCCGATGCGCGTGATCGGGTCGAAGACCCCCGGCGCGGCGGGCGACGCCGTACCGAAGAGGCAGACCTCCGGGGCCCTGCTGACCACCAGCTCCGCCGCCCCGGACGTCGGGGCGGCCGCCGCGAGCACCCGGTGCCCGCGCAGCTTCAGCGCCGAGGCGAGTGCCTCGGCGAGCAGGCGGTGATCATCGACCACCATGAGCCGCACGCTCATCGAACAAGCCCCCCAGTACGCCCCGGACACCGCCCCCCGGCCTCCTGCCCCGGCAAGCTACACGCTTGTTCGACGCCGTGGGCCCCTTACGGGGGAGAAGCCCCCCAGAATGTCGAATTCTGCGTCATTCAGGGCTACTTGACCGGAAGAAAACGATCAGCCCTGCCGGTCGGTGATCGATCGGCAGGGCTGTTCGGAACAGCTGGTGAAGCTGCGGTGATCAGTCGGTGCGGAAGCCCACCGCAAGGTAGTACTTCTCGTCCGGCAGGCTCGAACTGCGCTCGCTGATCAGCTGCTGGGCGAGGAAGAAACGCCCGTTGCCGTAGAGCAGCTCGGAGTGGGTGGTGGTGAACCGGGTCTCCGCGTCCCGCACCGCCCGGTCGCCCGGGTTCTCCAGCAGCAGCGTCTCCTTGAACGTCTCGCCGTCGATGGAGACGACCTGGCCGCCCTTGTCGTACGGGGGGTACTTGTACGCGATGATGTTCGTGCCGTCCATCCGGAGCGGGTACATGGCGTAGCGTTCGCCCGCGTCCGCCCGGCCGCCGACGAGCTTGCCGGTGGTCAGGTCGAAGGCGACGACCTCGTTGGTGTCGCCGTAGTCGCTGGTCCCCTCGTGCTCCTCGGTCGGCAGGTAGAGCCGGTTGTTGCCGACGACCGCGAACCGGCACTGCTCGACGGAGGTGGAGGCGCACCGCGCCCCGTACTTCTCCGCGTCGGCCGAGATCCGCACGGTCAGCTTGCCCGTCTTCGCGTCGATCGAGAAGAAGTCGGAGATGCCGCTGCCGTCGGTGGCGGTCTCGCCGACGTTGGCCGCGACCACCAGCGGCTTGGTCGAGACGATGGAGGCGTACTCGACGCCGGCCGGCATCCGGTACGAGGACAGCGGTGCGCCGGTCGTCGGGTTCAGCGCCTGGATGGAGAGCTGCGGGCTGTCGTACGCACCGCACTTGCGGACCACGGCGAGGGCCTCGCCGCCGCCGTACCCCATGTCGTAGCAGCGGTCCGCGCCGACCTTCGGCTTCCAGAGCTCGGCGCCGTTGTCCAGCTTGAAGGCCGCGCCGCCCTGGAGGCCGCCCGCGGCGACCGTGGTCCCGCTGACGGTCACCTCGTCGAACCGGACGGGTGTGTCACCGCCGGAGGCGGCGGTGATGGACTTGCTCCACAGGAGCTTGCCGGCGCTCAGGTCGACCACGCCGACCTGGTTGCAGGTGGGGTACTTCTTCTCCTTGGTCGGCTTGCCCTCCTTGAAGAGGATCGCGGTCTTGAAGTCCTTGGTCATGTGCCGGGACGCGCCGCAGACCTCGCCGGACACCGGCACGGACCAGAGCTTGGCGCCCTTGTCCAGGTCGTACGCGACGACCTCGTTGACGCCGCTCTTCACGTACGCCTTGTCGGTGATCCAGGAGCCCTTGACCGAGGTGACGTCCTTGACCACCGGCTGCGGGAGCTGGAAGGCGACCCTGGACTTGGTGTTGGCGGGGGCCTTCTCGGTGCCGCCGGCCAGACCGCCGCCCTCACCGCCCTTGCCCTCGCCGCCCTGGCCCTCCTTGCCGCCCTTGCCCTCGCCGCCGGTGGAACCCGAGGAGGAGGCCCCGGTGTTGCCGCCGTCGTCCTGGCTGGAGGCGTAGATGACACCCGCGCCGATGATCAGCACCACGGCGACGGCCGCGGCGACGATGATCTGCATCTGGGTGTTGAACTTCTTGCCGCTGCCGCCGGGCTGCGGCGCCCCGGCCCCGTACTGCGGCTGCATCGGCTGGGTCGGGTAGCCGTACCCCTGGCCGTAACCCTGCTGCGGCGTCCCGGGCTGGCCGATCTGGCCGTGCTGAGCGGGCGGCCCCTGCTGCGGGTAGCCGTATCCGGGCTGCGGGGCCTGAGGGGGCTGCGGGTAGCCGTACCCGTTGGGCTGCGGGGCCGGCGGGGTCGGGTAGCCGCCCGGCGGGGGCGGCGGGCTGCCGTAACCGCCCGCGGGCGGGGTGGGCGGGCTGCCGTAGCCCCCGGCGGGCGGGGCCGCGGGCGGCTGCTTCGCGAAGGGGTCGGCGGGCGGCGGCGTCGGCGCGCCGTAACCGCCGGGCGGCGGGTCCTGCGGCGCGCCGAACCCACCGGAGGGCGGCCCGGACGGAGGCCCGGCGGGCGGTCCGCTCGGGGGCCCGGCGGGCGGTCCCGAAGGCGGTCCGGCAGGCGGTCCGCTCGGAGGTCCGGAGGGCGGGCCCGAAGGCGGACCGCTGGGGGGCTGGTTGCCCGGCGGCTGGTCGCTCGGCGGCTCGTTGGGGGGCTGCTGGGGTGGCTGGGGCGGCTGGGTCATCGCGTACGTACCTCGGGTGACGAGTGGGGGTGGGGTCGCGTCCGGCCGGGAGGGGCCGGGTGCCTTCGGATGCCGTCGTGGAGCGTCACTTGCTGAACACCAGCGCCGTCGCCTGCTCCATCTCCTGCTTGTCGTTGCCCCCGCTGACCCGCTTGGTGAGGACGAAGGAGCGGTCGCCCTCGTAGCGGATCGCGCCGTTGGAGAAGCCGTCCTCGATCTGCTTGGTGCCTTCCGGGTGCTGGAGCAGGACGGTGGGCTTGCCGCCCGTCGCCGGGAGCGTGAGGATGCCGCCGGCCTTGTCGTACCGCGGCTCCAGGTACAGCAGCACGTTGCCGCCCTCCATGCGCAGCGGGCGCACGGTGCGCTCGGCCGGGGCGTCGGCCTTCCACTTGGGCTTGCCGGTGTTCAGGTCGAAGGCCACGACCTTGTTCGTCCGGTCGGAGCCGCTGGCGTCCGGCTCGGTGGGCAGGTAGAAGGTGTCGGCGTCGACGGCGAAGCCGGAGCAGCCTTCGAGGGTGCGGTTGAAGAGGGCGAAGCCCCTGCCGCAGTCGGCGCTGACCTTGTCGCTCTTGTCGGGGATCAACTGGGAGCGGAGCTTGCCGTTGTCGGTGAGCGCGGCGATCGACCACGTCTTCTTCTCGCGGTTCTGGAGCGAGACGACGACCGGGCTGGCCGAGTAGACCTTCTCGACCTCCCAGCCGCGCGGCGGCTTGAACGACCACTTGACCCTGCCGGTCGTCGGGTCGACCTCCTGGACCTCGTGCTGCGGGTTGTCGACGTCGTCGTTGCGGCAGTTGGCCGCGGCGATCAGCTTCGCGCCGCCGGCGAACCCGAAGGGCTTGCAGTTGCCCTCGGGGGTGCCGAAGAGCTCCTTGCCGTCGCTGATCCGGTAGGCGTTGGCGTTGCCGGTCCGCCCCACGGCGACCGTGTCCCCGCTGATCGCCAGGTTGATGTCGGAGAGGATGTCCCAGGTGCCGTTCTTCTTGACCGTCGTCTTCCAGCCGGCCTTGCCGGTGTTGAGGTCGATCATCTGGAGCTGGGTGCAGTTGGCCCGGTCGGTGGTGCCGTCCAGGATGCCGATGACGATCTTCCCGTCCGCGGTCGCCGTGGCGGGGGTGGAGCAGATGTCGGCGGGAAGCTTCAGGGTCCACTTCTGCTTGCCATCGGCGACCGAGTAGCCGGAGATGCCTCGGTACAGGCCCGTGACCATGGTGTCGCCGACGAACCAGGGCCCCTGGAGGGGCGAGCCGAGGCTCGGCACGTCGACGTCGTTCTTCTGCATCCAGGCGACCTTGGCCTCGCCCGGCTTGCGCCCGGCGTTGAGGTCGTCGTCCGTCTCCCGGCCGTCGCCGGTGCCGTCGCCCTCGTCGACCGTGGGCGACTCGCTGGGCGCCTTGGGGTCGGCGCTGGTGTCGTTGCTGGAACTGGCGGTCGGCTTCTTCTCGTCGCCGTCGCCGCTCACCGCGAAGTAGACGCCCGTGCCGACGACCAGGACGACGGCGAGGGCCGCCGCGGCGATGACGCCGGTCTTCCCCTTGAAGGGGCCGCCGGAGCCGCCCGGTCCGCCCGGGGCGGGGGCGCCGGGGTACTGCTGCTGCGGGTAGCCGTAACCGGGCTGCGGCTGCTGTCCGTACGCACCGGGCTGCTGCTGTCCGTACGCACCGGCCTGCTGGCCGTATCCGCCCGGGGCCTGCTGGCCGTATCCGCCCGCCGGGGGCTGCTGGCCGTAGGGGCCGGCCTGCTGACCGTACGGGCCGGGGGCCTGGCCGGGGGGCTGCTGACCGTACGGCCCCGAGGGCTGGCCGGGTGCCTGGCCAGGAGCCTGGCCGGGTGCCTGGGGATAGCCGTAACCGGGCCCGCCGGGGGGCGTCTGCGGGTAGCCGTAACCGGGGCCGCCCGGCGGCGGGGTCTGCGGCGGGCCGGCCGGCGGCTGCGGGGGCTGGGCGGGCGGTCCGGCGGGCGGCTGCGGCGGCTGGGCCGGGGCCGGCGGCGGGCCCGGAGGCGGCTGAGGAGTCCCCTGCGAGGGCTCCTGCGGAGCCCCGAAGCCTCCCTGCGGCGGTTGCTGGCTGGGCGGCTGGCTCATCAGCGCGTCCCCCTTCGTGCGGTCCTGTGCCCGGTCCGGTCTCCCCCGCGATTCCGAAAGAGGGTTCAATTCCCCTCGGAAAGGAGCGAATCGGGCATGGATCCCGCGGTGTTACGACAGTCGGCGGGGCTTCTTTGTACCACCCGCACGTCATCGAACACCGGATCGGTCCAGCCCCTGTTCCCAAGGGAGAACCGCGTCGTGATGCCCTCGTTACGACCGACCGGAGGTGACGGTCAGTCACCGAAGGCGAGCATGGCCACGATCGCCTTCTCCTGCTTGTCGTCGCCGCCGCTGACGTACTCCTGCATGAGCACCGCACGCCCGCCGGAGTAGGTGATCGTCGCTTCGCGGAAGGGTCCCTCGACCCCGCTCGCGGAGTCCGGGTGGCGCAGGACCGGCTGGAGGGCGCCGCCGGCGGGCGTCAGGGCGTAGATGCCGCCGCCCCGGCCGGACCCGTTCGCCCGCGTCGCCTCCAGGTACACCAGCACCCTGCCGCCCTCGGTCCGCAACGGCAGCGGGTGCTGCCCGGCGGGGGCGTCGACCCGCCAGCGGGACTTGCCGGTGGCGAGGTCGAAGGCGACCACGCCGCCGGCTTCGCCCCCGTCGGCGGCCATGTAGAAGGTGGTCGTGTCGGCGGCGACGCCCAGGCAGTTGTCGAGGTTGGGGTTCTGCGGCCGCATCTCCTTGCCGCAGCGGGGCGCGTAGTTCTCGCCCGCGTTGCCGACCAGCTGGGAGCGGTAGGAGCCGTCCGTGTTGAGGATGACGATCCCCCACCTCTCCTTGCCCTTGCGGAGGGAGACCACCGGCGGGTCGGTCGAGTAGAACTGGTCGACCTTGAAGCCCTTCTTGACCGGGTAGGCCCACAGTTCCCTGCCGGTGGCCGGGTCGATGCGCCGCACGTGCTGGACGGCGTGGTCGTCCGCCGCGGTGTCGCAGCTCGTGGCGGCGAGGGGGACGGAGCCGCTCGTGAAGCCGTACGGCTGGCAGTTGCCCGGAACCTTGTCCCACAGGTGCTTGCCGTCGCTGATCCGGTAGGCGTCGGCGCTGCCGGTCCGGCCCACCGTCAGGACGTCGCCGTTCACGGCCAGGGTGAGGTCGGAGAGCTTGTCCCAGACCCCCTCCCGCTTGAACTGGGTGCTCCAGCCCGCCTTGCCGGTCCTCAGGTCGACCATCTGGAGCCGGTCGCACTCCCCCTCGCCCGTCGTGCCGCTCTCCAGCCCCACGACGATCTTCCCGTCCGGGCTGGGCAGGGTGGGCGCCGCACAGACCCTGGTCCTGACGGCGACGCTCCACTTCTGGGTCCCGTCAGCGGCCGAGTAGCCCGACACCGTGCGGTACATGGCCTTGGCCACGATGTCCCCGGCGAACCAGGGGCCGTACTGGGTGGCCCCCCTGCCGGGCAGGTCCACGGTGTTCTCCTGCACCCACAGGACCCTGCTCTCGCCGTCCCTGCGCTTGGCGTTGAGGTCGGCCGGCTTCGGGGCGGGGGTGATGGTCCGGCCGGGCGGGGCGCTGGGCCGCTTCGGAGCGGTGCTCGCGCCGGTGCTCTCCCGGGCGAGGGGCTGCTCGCCGCCGGCGCCGTCGCCCACGGCGAACCAGACCCCGGCGCCGATGACGAGAACCCCGGCGAGGACAGCGGCGATGAGGCCGGCGGTACGGCCCCGGGAGCGCCGCCGGGGGCCGTTGGGACCGGTGGGGCCGTTGGGGCTGCCGTGGCCGCCGGGGCCGGTGGGCTGCGGCTGAGGGTGCGGGTGACCGTACGGGGCAGGGGGCTGCGGGTAGCCGTAGGAGGCGGTGGGCTGCCCGTACGGACCGGCGGGCGGCTGTCCGTACACGCCGGGCCGCGGCTCGAACGGCGCCCCGAAGACTCCCGGGTCGTCGGCCGGTCCCCCCTGCGACGGCTGCTGACCGGGCGGGCCGTATGGGCCGGGCGGCTGCGACATCGGTACGTGTCCCCCTCGTACGGTCCTACGTCATACGTCCCGTTCCGCAGGGTTCATATCAGCCCTGAGCGGGGTTTCTTTGTACCACCCGCCCCACCAGCCCCCTTGGCCCGGCCCGGCCCCCCCCGTCAGACGGCCGCCCGGTCCTTCGTGTCCCCTCAGGCGTCCTCGGCCAGCTCCAGCCAGCGCATCTCCAGCTCGTCGCGCTCGGTGACGAGTTGGCGCAACTCGGCGTCGAGCCCCGCGACCTTCTCGAAGTCGGTGGCGTTGTCCGCGATCTGCTTGTGCAGCGCGGTCTCCCGGGTCGAGAGCTTGTCGAGCTGCCGCTCGACCTTCTGGAGCTCCTTCTTGGCGGCGCGGGCCTCCTGCGCGGAGACGGCCGGGGCCGCCGGGGCGGCGGAGGCCGGGCGCGAGGCGGCGGGGGCGGCCGAGGGGGTGGCCTCCTCCTCCATGCGCTGCCTGCGCTCCAGGTACTCGTCGATGCCGCGCGGCAGCATGCGCAGGGCGCGGTCTCCGAGGAGGGCCATCACGCGGTCCGTGGTGCGCTCGATGAAGAACCGGTCGTGGGAGATCACGATCATCGATCCGGGCCAGCTGTCGAGGAGGTCCTCCAGCTGGGTGAGGGTCTCGATGTCCAGGTCGTTGGTGGGCTCGTCGAGGAAGAGGACGTTGGGCTCGTCCATCAGCAGCCGCAGGATCTGGAGCCGGCGGCGCTCACCGCCGGAGAGGTCCCCGACCGGCGTCCACTGCTTCTCCTTGGTGAAGCCGAACTGCTCGCAGAGCTGGCCCGCCGTCATCTCGCGGCCCTTGCCGAGGTCGACCCGGTCGCGGACCTGCTGGACGGCCTCCAGGACGCGCAGGTTCGGGTTGAGCTCGGTGACCTCCTGGGAGAGGTAGGCGAGCTTGACGGTCTTGCCGACGACGATCTTCCCGGCGGCGGGCTGCTCGTCGCCCTGCGTGCGGGCGGCCTCCGCGAGGGCGCGCAGCAGGGAGGTCTTGCCCGCGCCGTTGACGCCGACCAGGCCGACGCGGTCGCCGGGGCCGAGCTGCCAGGTGAGGTGGGTGAGCAGGGTCTTGGGCCCGGCCTGGACGGTCACGTCCTCCAGGTCGAAGACGGTCTTGCCGAGACGGGCGTTGGCGAACTTCATCAGCTCGCTGGTGTCGCGCGGGGGCGGCACGTCCGCGATGAGCTCGTTGGCGGCCTCGATGCGGTAGCGCGGCTTGGAGGTGCGGGCGGGGGCCCCGCGGCGCAGCCAGGCCAGCTCCTTGCGCATCAGGTTCTGCCGCTTGGACTCCTCGGTCGCGGCGATCCGCTCCCGCTCGGCGCGGGCGAAGACGTAGTCGCTGTAGCCGCCCTCGTACTCGTGGACCGTGCCGCGCTGGACGTCCCACATGCGGGTGCAGACCTGGTCGAGGAACCACCGGTCGTGGGTGACGCAGACGAGCGCCGAGCGGCGGGTGCGCAGATGTCCGGCGAGCCAGGAGATGCCTTCGACGTCGAGGTGGTTGGTGGGCTCGTCGAGGACGATCAGGTCCTGTTCGTCGATGAGGAGCTTCGCCAGCGCGATACGGCGGCGCTCGCCGCCGGAGAGCGGGGCGATGACGGTGTCGAGCCCGTGCTCGAAGCCGGGGAGGGCGAGGCCGCCGAAGAGTCCGGTGAGCACGTCGCGGATCTTGGCGCTGCCCGCCCACTCGTGGTCCGCGAGATCGCCGATGACCTCCTGGCGGATGGTCTTCTGCGGGTCGAGCGAATCGTGCTGGGTGAGGACGCCGAGGCGCAGCCCGCCGTTGTGGGTGACGCGGCCGGTGTCCGCGTCCTCCAGCCTGGCGAGCATCCGGATGAGGGTCGTCTTGCCGTCGCCGTTGCGGCCCACGACACCGATCCGGTCGCCCTCGGACACCCCGAGGGATACGCCGTCGAGCAGGGCACGGGTGCCGTACACCTTGCTGACCTGCTCGACATTGACCAGATTGACGGCCATTTCACTCCTGTCCCGGGGGTCCCTGCGGCGAGGACCGCTCGACGTACCAGGGTAGTCGCCGCGCGGGGTGCGATAACGTGCCGCGATCGATCATGGGGAGCGGCCCCGGATCTGACGGGGACGGAAGACGTCCGGGGCGGGGGACTTCATGAGATCGACGCGTGGAACGGCGTGGGGAACGGTACGGGGCCTGATGCCGGCGGTCCTGGTGGCGCTGGCGGTGGCGGTGACCGGCTGTTCGCCGGCCGGGGACGAGCGCCCGGGGGGACAGGCGGCCGGCAGCACGCCCGCCGCACCCGCGAAGACGGCGGACGAGGCCGGGGCGGAAGGGGACGGGGCGGGGAAGTCCGGGGCCGTGAAGGTGGCGAAGAAGGGCGGGCGGCTCGGGGGCGCGGGTTCGGCGTGCGAGCTGCCGGTGACCTTCGATCTCGCCGCGCACTGGAAGCCGAAGGCGGTCTCGACGAAGGAGCTGCCCCCCGAATTCGCCGAGCTGGCCGAGCTGACGAAGCGGGGCCCCGTGACGATGGTCTGCGAGATCGACGCCAAACCGGCGGGGAACATCGGCTTCCTCTGGGTGTGGCAGGGCAAGGCGTCGGCCGGCGACCCGCACGCGGTGCTGAAGAAATTCGTGGCGGCCGAGCCGAAGACGAGCAAGGCCACGTACACGCAGGTGAAGGCCGGTGCGCTCGCGGCCACCGAGGTCGAGTACACCACGCACAGCGAACTGCTGGACGAGTCGAGGAAGGCACGGGCTCTCGCCGTCATGACGCCGAAGGGCCCCGTGGTGGTGGAGCTGGGCGGGATGGACACCCAGGAGCACGACGAGATGCTCCCGGCGTTCGAGCTGGCGAAGAGGACCCTGAAGCTCGGCTGACGGGGGTCGGTCCTCGACGAGGACCGACCCCGGTTCTGTGCCGCCGCCCGAGGAAGGCGGCGGCACCGTGCGACTCCCCTTGGCCCACCTCCCCGAGGTCTGTACACTTTCCTGTACGTACAGGATGATGTACACACCTTGGAGGCGATCATGCGGACGATGACCTACACCGAGTCCCGCGCCAACTACGCCGAGACCCTGAGCGCGGTCGTGGACGACCGTGAGGAGGTCGTGATCACGCGGGCCGGGCACGAGCCCGTGGTGATAGTGGCGCTCGACGAGTACGAGTCCCTCAAGGAGACCGCGTATCAGCTCCGGAGCCCGGAGAACGCCCGTCGCCTGCTGGCGTCCATCGACCGCCTGGAGAGCGGCGGCGGCACGGTGCGGGAGCTCGCGGAGTGAAGTTCGTGTGGGACCAGTCGTCCTGGGACGACTACGTCTGGTGGCAGAACCAGGACCGCAAGATCCTCAAGAGGACCAACACGCTGCTCCAGGACATCGCCCGCAACGGAAACGAGGGGCTGGGCAAGCCGGAACCCCTGAAGCACGGCTTCCAGGGGTACTGGTCACGCCGCGTCACCGACGAGCACCGGCTCATCTACAAGGTGGTCGATGACGAAGTCCGCGTCGCCGCCTGCCGTTACCACTACGGTCGCTGACCCGGCTCCCCGCCGCGTACGGCCCCCCGCCCCGCCCGCTCCACCAGCAGCCAGCCGCACAGGGTCATCGCGACGGCCGCCGGGGCCGAGACGGGGACGGCGATCAGCAGGGCCGTGCGGCCCTCCAGCAGGCCGGCGAAGCCGACCATGGACAGGCCGAGCACGCCGAGCAGGCAGAGCGTCACGCCGAGGGCGGCGAGCGGTCCCGAGCCCGTGCCGGGGGCGGTCGTGGAGGGGGTGGCCGGGCGTTCGAAGGTGCGGAAGGCCGCGACGAGTGCGGCGGTGAGGACGGCGGCGACGGCGAGCCGCAGCGGGGTCTGGGCCCACCAGGCGGCGGTCGCGGGTTCGGGGAGCGGGACGTCCAGGGCGAGCATCGCCCCGTACACCCCGAGCATCGCCGTGAGGTGCCAGAGGAACGCGGTCATCGCCACCCCGTTGGCGGCCACCACCGCGCGCCAGGCGCGGGGGCGGGCGAGGAGGCGGGCGGCGGGGGCGCGGAGCAGCTCGACCGCGCCGACGAGCCAGAGGCCGTGGCAGAGCAGGGCGAGGGTGGGCGGGGCCATGTTGCTGACCTTCTCGCCGGGCATCCCGACCATGGACAGCGGGTACGGGCCGAACGCCACCAGCGCCACGGCGGAGACCAGACCGGCCCCGGCGAGCAGCGCGGGGCGGTGGAGGGCGAGTACGCGGGGACCGGCCCCGGCGAGCGGCGCGGGGCGGTGGGAGCGGAGGCCGCCCCCGAAGTCCCCGGCGTCGAGGCGGCCGTCCGCGCGGAGGAAGCCGAGCTGGTGGACCGCGAGCCAGACGAAGGCGAAGTTGAGGAACTCGACGTACGGGACTCCGGCCGCGAACCGGAGGACGTCCACGGCCGCCGCCGCGCCCGCCAGCCCGGCGAACGCGCCCCAGCCGTAGCGCTCGTGCAGCCTCAGCAGCGGCGGGGTGAACGCCACCATGGCCAGGTAGATCCCGATGAACCAGAGCGGCTGGGTCACCAGGCGCAGGGTGACGCCGGTCAACCCGCCTCCCCCGCCGAGCAGTTGGATGGCGAGGGCGGCCGCACCCCAGACCAGCACGAAGACCGTGGTGGGGCGCAGCAGCCGCTGGAGCCGGGCCCGCAGGAACGCGGAGTAGACCGACTCCGCCGAGCCCTCGGGGCGCTTGCGGAGCAGGGAACGGTAGGACAGGGCGTGGGAGAACCCGCCGACGAAGAAGAACACCGGCATCACCTGGAGCAGCCACGTCAGCGGCTGGAGCGCCGGGACGACGGCGAGCAGGTTGCCGACCCCGTCCGGGCTGACGGCCGCCATCAGCCAGTGGCCGAGCACGACCGCGCCGAGCGAGGCGACCCGGAGGAGGTCGACGTAACGGTCCCGGGTGGCGGGAGTGGCGTCGGCGAGTACGCGAACTGGTGATCCCATGGTCATACGTTCGCAGCGGGCGCGGGTGCGGCGGCAGAGCGCGGGTACTCACATCGCCGCCTGAGTACGCGGGTGGCGGGGAGGGCCTCCGGGAGGCCGGGCGGTGATACGGCCTGGCGGCGGAACAGGCCCCAACCGGCCTTGTCGTACTGCGCGGTGGACGTGGACAGGTCCACGCTTGACGCGCGGAACAAGCGTAAAAGCCGCTCCCCGGGGGAGACGGCACATGTGGTCGCGCCGCCGTCAGGCCCGGGCCGCTCGCCGTCACCCGAGAACCGGAGGCCCCCCACCGTGCGGATCCCTCGCCACCTCGCCCCCGTCGCCCTTCTCAGCGCGCTCGCCCTGGCCGGATGCTCGGGCGGCGCCCCGACCGACGACAGCGCCCCGACGCCCCCGCCCGCCACCACGGCGACGGCCACGGCCACGCCGACAGCCACCGCTTCGGCCGCCCCCACGGCCTCCCCGACCGTCACCGCCACCGAGACCGCCGCGCCCACTCCCCCGCCCTCGGGCGGCGTGACCGCCGCGCCCGATCCGGTGATGCCGGCCCTGCACGGCAAGACCTATGAGGAGGCGCGGCAGGAGTTCGCCCGCCGGGGCATCTCCCCCGCGCGTCTGACGACCGCCGCCCAGCACAAGGACGTCACCCTGCCCCGGGACCACGGCTCCTGGTACATCTGCGCCACCAGTCCCCGGCCCGACGCACCGCTCCCGGCCGCCGCCAAGGTCACCGTCAGGCTCGCGGCGGACTTCAGCGACTGCACGACCAGCTTCCACGGCTACCTGCACCAGAAGAACGACCCGGCCCACACCCCGCCCGCGACGGACCGCTGATCCGCTGCCTCAGCGGCTCACACCCTCGCCACGCACGCGCCCGTCGCCACGCACGCGCCCCACGGACTCACGACGTCGGGACGACGCCGCTCACGACGTCAGGACGACGCCACCACCCGCGCCCCCGCCGCCGGAGCCGACGCCACCCGCGCGTTGCGGCAGGCGCCCGACGCCAGCAGTGCGGCCGCCGCCTTCTCGGCCGCCTCCTCGTCCGCCATCAGGAACGCCGTGGTCGGCCCCGACCCGGAGACCAGGGCGGCCAGCGCCCCCGCCTCGGCACCCGCCGCCAGCGTGTCCGCGAGGGAGGGGCGCAGGGAGAGCGCGGCGGGCTGGAGGTCGTTGCTCAGGGCGGCCGCGAGTGCGCCGGAGTCGCCGGAGCGCAGGGCGGCCAGCAGCGCGGGCGAGGCGGTCGGTTCGGGGACCTCGGCACCTGCGGTGAGCCGGTCGAACTCCCCGTACACCGCGGGCGTGGACAGTCCCCCGTCCGCCACCGCGAACACCCAGTGGAAGTCCCCGCCCACCTCGATCGGGGTCAGCTTCTCGCCGCGTCCGGTGCCGAGCGCGGCCCCGCCGACCAGGCTGAACGGCACATCGCTGCCCAGCTCCGCGCAGATGGCCAGCAGCTCGTCGCGGCTCGCGCCGGTCCCCCACAGGGCGTCGCAGGCGACCAGGGCGGCGGCCCCGTCCGCGCTGCCGCCCGCCATGCCGCCCGCGACCGGGATGTCCTTGGCGATGTGGAGGTGGACGGCGGGCTCGATCCCGTGCCGCTCGGCCAGGGCGAGGGCGGCGCGGGCCGCGAGATTCGTCCGGTCCAGGGGCACCTGGTCCGCGTCCGGGCCCGAGCAGGTGATGCGCAGCTCGTCGGCGGGGGTGGCGGTGACCTCGTCGTACAGGCCGACCGCGAGGAAGACGTTGGCCAGGTCGTGGAAGCCGTCCGGGCGGGCGGCCCCCACGGCGAGCTGCACGTTCACCTTGGCCGGGACGCGGACGGTGACGGCCGTGCTCGAAGGGCTCACAGGGCCGCCTCCGGCTTGTGCGGCGCTCATCCCGACACCTCCGGCTTGTGCTCCGCGATCGCCGCGAACTCCTCCACCGTCAGCGCCTCCCCGCGCGCCTGCGGCGAGACCCCGGCGGCGACGAGCGCGGCCTCGGCGGCGGGCGCGGAACCGGCCCAGCCGGACAGCGCCGCGCGCAGCGTCTTGCGGCGCTGGGCGAAGGCCGCGTCCACGACCGCGAAGACCTCGGCGCGGGTCGCGGTGGTGGGGACCGGGGTGGTGCGCCGGACGAGCGAGACGAGCCCGGAGTCGACGTTCGGGGCGGGCCAGAAGACCGTACGGCCGATGGAGCCGGCGCGCTTGACGTCCGCGTACCAGTTGGCCTTCACCGAGGGCACGCCGTAGACCTTGTTGCCCGGGCGGGCGGCCAGCCGGTCGGCGACCTCGGCCTGGACCATGACGAGGGTCCGCTCGATGCTCGGGAAGCGCTCCAGCATGGTGAGCAGGACGGGCACGGCCACGTTGTACGGGAGGTTCGCGACGAGCGCGGTGGGCGCGGGGCCCGGCAGCTCGGTGACCAGCATCGCGTCGGAGTGGACCAGGGCGAACCGGTCGGCGCGCTCCGGCATCCGGGCCTGGACCGTGGCGGGCAGCGCGGCCGCGAGCACGTCGTCGATCTCGACCGCGATCACCCGGTCCGCCGCCTCCAGCAGGGCCAGGGTCAGCGAGCCGAGCCCGGGGCCGACCTCGACGACGACGTCGTCGGGACGCACCTGCGCGGTGCGCACGATCCTGCGGACCGTGTTGGCGTCGATGACGAAGTTCTGACCGCGCTGCTTGGTCGGGCGTACGCCCAGTTTCGCTGCCAGGTCGCGGATGTCTGCGGGCCCCAGGAGGGCGTCGGGCTCTGTGCTGCTCACCCGGTAAGCCTACGGCCGCAGTGCGGCCACGGACTCGCCCCCCGCTGTACGTAGAGCTTCTTCGCCCGGTGCGTCTGCTCGGCGGCGGGCGCGTCCTGGGGCCGCCCGCCGCCGCCGAGGGACCGCCAGGTCTGGACGTCGAACTGGTACAGCCCCCCGTACGTACCGCTCGCGTCCACCGCGCCCGGCCGCCCGCCGGACTCGCAGGCGGCGAGCGCGCCCCAGTCCAGCCCGTCCGTCCCGGCGACCGAGGCGGGGCGCTGCCGGGTGCCGGTGCGCACGACGCGGCTGACCGGCGGGTGGACCAGCTCCTCGCCGGTCCTGCGGGGCCGCTGGCGTACGCCGTTGACGGTCCGCACCGCGTACGTGACCCGGCGCACGCCGTTGCGGCCCGCCCGGTCGACCACCTCGGCGCCCCGGAACAGCTCGGGGTCCTCGCTGCGTTCGACGGCGTACGGGACGCTCTCCTCGCGCACCTCGCGGGTGTCGGTGATCCGCATGACGGAGATCGTCTGGCCGTCGCGCGGGAAGGTTCCGGGGGCGACGGAGGTGGTGTCCTGGCCGTGCAGGGTGATGCCGGCCTGGGCGAGGGCTTCGTGGACGGTGGCGGCGTTGGTGCGCAGGGTGCGTTCCTGGCCGTCCGCCATGAAGGTCACGGTGCGTTCGGTGCGGACGGTGAGGGTGAGGCCGGTGCGGGCGATCCGGGTCGAGCGGGAGGCGGAGAGGTACGCCCCCTCGGCGCGGACCCCGAGCCGGCGCAGGGCCTCGTCCACCGTGTCGGCGGTCGTCCAGACCCGGCGGTGGTGGCCGTCGAGGGTGAAGGTGACGGGCCGCCCGTAGCGGACGACGACCTCGTCGCCGTGGTCCAGTTCGGAGCCGGGGCCCGGGGAGACGTGGTCGTGCGCGCCGACCGTGACGCCCTCGTCCGCCAGGAGCTCGGTGACGTCGTCGGCGAAGGTGTGCAGGGTGCGGGGCGTGCCGCCGTCGACGCTCAGCCGGACCGCCTTGTCGTGGGCGACGAACGCGGTGGTCCCGCCGGCCAGGAAGGCGACCACCAGGGCCTGCGGGACGAGACGCCGCAGGGTCTCGGGTTTCCCGGCGGGCGGGTTCGGGGTGGGCGGGTTCGCGGCGCGCAGGGGTCTCGTGAACGTGCGGCGGCGGCGCTTGGCGGCCCGCCGGGCGTCGGCGCGGGTGGGGGCCTGCCGGTCGACGACGAGCGGGAGCGGGACGTCGACCATCGTCGGGACATGGACAGCGGGGGCGGCCCCGGTGTCCACGCAGATGCCGTCCGCCACGGTCGGCTGCTCGTGGAACGCGCCGGGGAGAGCCATCGCCGCCGGCGCGACAGGGGGCGGCGGGGCCAGTGCCGTACGCCGTCCGCCGCGCGCCGCCCGGTGACTGCCCTGCGAAGTACTCACGCCGCTCCCGAAGTTCCGCCCACCGCCCCCGTGTGCGCCGGGGACGATAGCGGAGCTCCGGTGACTCTCCAAAGCGACACGGCTACAGAAAGTCGCGGGTGGCGCTCGGGCCGGGGCTCAGAAGTCGAACGCCCGTGCCGTGTTGTCGTAGATCGCGGCGGCCAGCGTGTCCTCGTCCAGCCCCTTCACCTGGGCCATGGCGCGGAGCGTGACCGGGACGAGATAGGGGGCGTTGGGCCGTCCGCGGTAGGGGACGGGGGTGAGGAAGGGGGCGTCCGTCTCGACGAGGACCAGCTCGGTCGGGGCGACGGCGAGGGCGTCGCGCAGCGGCTGGGCGTTCTTGAAGGTCACGTTGCCCGCGAAGGACATGAAGTACCCGGCCCGCGCGCAGATCCGGGCCATCTCCGCGTCGCCGGAGTAGCAGTGGAACACGGTCCGCTCGGGCGCGCCCGCGTCGCGCAGGATCCGCAGGACGTCGGCGTGGGCGTCGCGGTCGTGGATGACCAGGGCCTTGCCGTGCCGCTTGGCGATCTCGATGTGGGCCCGGAACGACTCCTCCTGGGCGGCGATGCCCTCGGGGCCCGTACGGAAGAAGTCCAGGCCGCTCTCCCCGACCCCGCGTACGTGGTCGAGGGCGGCCAGCGCGTCGATCTCCGCCAGCGCCTCGTCCAGCGCGGCCTTCCCGCCGGGCTCCCGGGCCCCCTGCCGCGCGGTGCCGTCCGGGTCGCCGTGGACGATGCGCGGGGCCTCGTTCGGGTGCAGGGCGACCGAGGCGTGCACGGCCGGGTGGGCGGCGGCGGTCTCGGCGGCCCAGCGGGAGCCGGCCACGTCGCAGCCCACCTGGACGACCGCCGTCACGTTGACCGCGGCGGCCCGCGCGAGGGCCTCCTCGACGGTGGCGTCCTGCATGTCCAGGTGGGTGTGGGAGTCGGCGACCGGGACCCGGAGGGGTTCGGGCAGCGGCGGGGCTTCGGTACGGCTCATGCGGACGACTCTACGAGGGCCCGGGCCACCGGCGTACGAGGCCCGGGCCCTCACGCGGGGAGGCGCGCGGCCGCCGGCGCCGGGCCCTCACCCGGGAGGCGCACACCCGGCGACGTCGAGCCCGGTCCGCAGGCGGATCACCGGCGGTTCCGAGGCCGGTGTCACTGGCGGATCACCGGCGGTTCCGGGCCCCGCGCCACCGGTGACACCCGCGCGTCACCGGCGGTGGAAGAGGTCCGACAGTCGCCAGTGGCGTTCCGGGGCGGCGTGGCCGGCCGGGGTCGCCGGGGTGCTCGTACCGGCCGCGACCGGTTCGGCCGCCGGCTTCGCCGCCTTGGTGGAGCCCGCCTGGCGGTGGAGCAGCTGCTGGACACCGGCCACCCGCCCGGCCCGCATGATGCGCACCACGTGGCCGCCGCAGTTGCCGCAGGTGGGGGTGGAGAGCGGGGACGGCACGCGCTCGCCGTCGGCCGTGTAGACGACGAACTCGTGTCCGTCGAGGCCGACGTGGTGCTGTATCTCGTAGGACTGCTCCCAGCCGTACCCGCACTTCATGCAGGCGAAGGCGTACGCCTCGTGGACTGTGGCCGCTGCGATCTCGCTCATGCCTGCTCCTCGTCGTCCGCCGGTCGGCACCGGGGGATGGCCGCCCCGCCCGAAGGATCGGAGGGAGTGGCCCTGCCCTTCCAGTGGACACCTGCGGGCCGGGAGACGCACCAGCTCAGAGCCGATATTGGTGCGTTCTTGGAGTCCTTTTGCCGCCCTTTGCCGCCGCATGGCCCGCGCCAGGACAGTCCGTGACCGGCGGAGCAGACAGCAGGTGACCGGCAAAGCACCGAGCGCCCCCGAACGCGCTCCCCGTCCGGCGTGAATGCGCCCGCGCACCACCCCCTCGCGACCCCCCCGATCGGCCCGGATTACCGCCCTTTCCTCACTCTTCCGGCCTATGAATTCACCATTCAATTGAATGCGTAATTTCCCCCGCTGTCGCATCCCGATTTGCGGGACCCTCTTTTCTCCCTTTCACTCGGAACGTACGTCAATCGAATTGCACGTACACCAAACCCGATTTCCCACAGGATGGGGAGCACCCATGTACAAGACCGACACCACCGCTACCGACATCGAGCTCGACCTCGACGCGGCCCTCAACCCCGGCGAAGCCGAAGGCATCTACCGCGACTCCCGCGAGTGCGCCTTCCTCGCGCTCATCGCGGGCGGCGGCGCGCTGCTGCTCTCGCCTCCGACCCCCCGCCCGAAGAAGGGCTAGTCGTCGGAACATGGACCAGACACATGCTTCGTCCCCCCTAGCGGGTGCCGTGCATGACCTGGCAGCAGAGGTGGTCCTCGCTCTTCGGAGCGGGGACCACCTCGCCACGGTGTGCGGCGCGGCAGGAATCGACGAGGAGAACCGGACCGGAATCGCGGCCGTGCGCGTCATCGGCGCGGACCTGCTGCTGCCGAGTGTCCTGTACGAGCGCCATCCGCATCCGGGTGACGTCGCCGTGCTCGACCGGGCGGTACGGGAATTCCCCCCGAAGCCCGACGCCCCGGCCGCCACGGCCTGGAGCCACTGGCACATGATCTCCACCCTGCACCGGATGGCGTCCCCGGCCCCGGGGACCTCCGGGGCGTTCGCGGAGCCCTCCGGGACGTTCGCGGAGCCCGACGCCGACTGGCTGGAGGCCGCGCCCTGGCAGTCCTTCACGCACCAGCTCTCGGTCCTGGCCCCCCTCGCCGTGCCGGCCGCCCCCTCGGCCGTGCGGCGGGTCGCGGTGACGCGGGCGGTCGACCTCTCGCGCGGCTTCGTCCGTGCGGTGCGCCGGCGCGACTGGCTCCAGGCGGCGGGCGCGGGCCGCTGGCTCGCGGCGATCGGCGGCGAACCGGCGACCCTGGGCCTGGAACGCGGCCTGGACTTCGTCGAGCTGATGGGCGGCCACGACCCCCGGGTGGCCCTCCACGTGCGGGCGGCCCGCCTGATGGCCGAGGCGAGGGCGCGATGACGGCGACCGCCACGCAGGACCCCCAGGGCAGCCGCCCGGACCCGGGGGCGCGGGCGGACAGCCCGGGCCGCCCGGAGCAGGCCCCCGGGGAGCCCCGGCGGCACGCCTCCCCCGGCGCGGCGCTCGACGTCCTCCCGCACGTCCTGCGCGGGACCCTGGCCTGGACCGACGCGCACCGTGCGGCCTTCGCGCTCCCGGACGACGTCCTGGACGCCCGCACCCAGGTCAACGGCACGCTCAAACCCCTGGGCGAGCTGGCCCAGCTCTGCTCCACGGTCCGCCTGTCCACCGCCCCCGGCACCCCGGAACACGAGTTGGCCGGCGACCTCGTCACGTACGCCTGGGACGAGGTCTCACGGGGTGAACTGCTCCTGGAGCTGCTGCGCACCGAGCCGTTCGCCGCGTACCCGTACGAGATCTACGCCGCCTTCGCCGGGTACGGGCTGCGCCACGAAGGCTTCGAGGCCCTGGCCCGCCCGCTCACCGCGACCCGCTCCTGGGCCCACACCGAGCAGCACGCCAACCGGCAGCTCGGCCTGGTCAACTCCGAGCGGCGGGTGGGCGTGGTTCCGCACACGGACGCCGGTGCGGTCCTGTCCCGGACCTGGCTGGGCGGGCTGTCGGAGCCGTGGACGTTCGAGGGCCCGTCCGGCTACTCGCTGACCCACACCGTCTTCCACCTCACCGACTGGGGCCGGATGCCCGACCGGGTGCCGGAGAAGATCGACGCCTATCTGCGGACCTGGCTGCCCGCGTGGGCGGACGGCTGTCTGGAGAGCAGCCAGTGGGACCTGACGGGCGAACTGCTCGCGGTCGCCGCCTCGCTGCCGGGGCCGGCCCCGCTGGAGCTGATGGACGCGGTGTGGCCGGTGCTCGCCGACGTACAGCATGCGAGCGGCTGCGTGCCGGAGACGGGCGTACCGGTGCAGGACCCCACGCCCGGGGACCCGTACGCGTTCATCGACTGCTACCACTCCACGCTCGTGACGGCCTTCGCCGCGGCCCTGTCCCTGAGGTCGCTGCGGCGGACGGACACGACGACTCCCGGCCGGGAAGGGCACACCGCATGAGCAGCGACAACACCGGCAGCGGCAGCGGCATCCAGCAGATCCACGATGTCGGGGCGAAGGCCCTGGGCTGGCTGTACGAGCACCGGGAGGGGTTCCGGCTGGAGGCCGACCCGCCCCCGGAGGCGGGCTACCTGGACCGGTTCAAGCCCCTGGGCGAGCTGGCGCTGATCGGGAAGGTCATCTTCCGGGAGGGCGTGGCCGGCTCCCAGCAGTCCGCGCTCGCCCACAAGCTGCTGGACCACGCCTGGCACGACCTGCTCGGCTCCGGGGCCCGGCTGCTGGACGGCCAGCGCCGCGAGCCGCTCTCGCCGGTGCCGCTGGAGGTCTACGTACCGTTCCGGGAGCTGGGCTACCGGCAGCCGGACCTGGAGACGGCGATCCGGCTCAACCACCGGCTGGCCAGCTGGGCGGCGCTGGAGGTGCTGCCGGTGCGGCGGCTGGGGCTGAGCGCGATCGAGCGGCGGTTCGGGGTGGAGCCGAGCGTTCCGGAGACGGCGGCGCTGGCGCACACCTGGCTGGCGCGGCGGCCCGAGCCGTGGACGGCCGAGGGCCATATCGGCTACGACATCACGCACACGGTCTTCCACCTCACCGACTGGGGCGAGAGGCCGGCCGGGCTGCCCGCCGACATCGCGGAGTACCTGGAGCTGTGGCTGCCGGCCTGGCTGGACGACTGGCTCGACCTGAAGCGCTGGGACCTGCTGGGCGAACTGCTGGTCGTGGACGCCTGTCTGCCCTCCCCGACGCTGGACGCGGCGGCCTGGCAGGGGTTCGCGCAGGCGCAGCAGCCGGACGGGGCGATGCCGGTGATGGGCGGGATGCCGGAGGGGGACGAGGAGTCGGTGTTCGACCTGGTCTACCACCCGACGCTGGTCGCCGCGTTCGCGTCCGCGCTGGCGATGTCCCGCGCCCTGTCCGACCTGAGCGCCGCCCCGGCCCCGGCATGACGGATGTGACGGCGGCGCCCGTGGCGGCCTCCGGCGCCTCATCGGCCACCGCTCGCCTTCTCGCCGAGGCGTCCCGGGCGGTGGACGCCCCCGACCTGGTGCTCGCGGTCAGCCGGGGCGGAGTCCGCACGGTCCACACGGGCGGCAGCGCGGACCCGGTCCCGGCCCCGGCCGCCCCCGGCGGCAGTGCGGCCCCGGCCCCCGCCCCGGTCGCCCGCGAGCTGCTGCGCTACGAACTGGGCTCGGCGTCGAAGCCGTTCGCGGGGCTGCTGCTGGCCCGGCTGGTGGCGCAGGGCCGGGTGCGGTACGAGGACCGAGCGGCGGACCTGCTGGCCCCCGGCCTCCCCGTGCACCCCTCGGTGCGGCGGATCACGCTGCGCCATCTGCTCACCCACACCTCGGGGCTGCCGGGCCTGCCCGCCGACTTCTACCCGCAGGCGGTGCCCCGCTGGTCGACGGACCCGTACGGGAGCTACCCGGCGGACCGGGTGGTCCGGGCCTTCCTCCGGGCCCGCCCGCGCCACCGCCCCGGCGCCCGCTGGCACTACTCGAACTTCGCGGTCTCCGTCCTCGGCCACACCCTCGCCGCCGCCACCGGGACCCCGTGGGAGGTCCTGCTGCACCAGCAGGTGCTGGCCCCGCTGGGCCTGGCGGCCACGCTGCTGCGCCCGGGCCCGGAGGGCTCCGCCGCGACCGGCCACCGCCGCGACGGGACCCCGCTGCCGGCGATGGACACGGGGGGCTTCACCGCGGCGGGCGCGGTCCGCTCGACCCCGCTGGACCTGCTGACGTTCCTGGAGGCGCACCTCGGGGCGGCCGGGGCTTCGGACTCCCCCCTGGACCCGACGCTGACGGCCGCGCTGGCGGAGGTCCGGCGGCCGTTGCTGCGACGCGGGTGGCGGCACGCGCACACCCACACTCTGACGTGGTTCCAGCACTCGTCCCCGTACGGTCCGGTGCTCTTCCACGCCGGAGCGACCCTTGGCCAGCAGGCGTTCCTCGGCTTCCGCCCGGAGACGGGCCTCGCGGTGGCGGCGACGGCCACGCGGCGGGTGCACCTGAAGGACACGTTCGTGGCGACGGCGTACGGACTGCTGACGGAAACGCCTTAACACGCGGGCGTACATCTACGGCAGTGCGCGGGCGTACGCCTATCCCTACGGCACGGGCGTACGCCTGTCCCTACGGCCAGGGCTACGGCTGCGCCTACGGCTTCGGCGGGGCCTTCTCCGCGTTCTTCGCCGCGACCACCGCGTCGAACACCTCCCGCTTGGGCAGCCCGGCGGCGGCGGCGACGGCGGCGATGGCCTCCTTGCGCCGCTCCCCCGCCTCCTCGCGCACCCGCACCCGCCGCACCAGCTCCTCCGCGTCCAGCCCCTCGTCGCCGGAGTCGGTGGCGCCCTCCACGACGACGGTGATCTCACCGCGTACGCCGTCCGCCGCCCACACGGCCAGCTCGCCCAGCGGACCGCGCTTGACCTCCTCGTACGTCTTGGTCAGCTCCCGGCACACGGCGGCGCGGCGCTCGGCCCCGAAGACCTCGGCCATCGCGGCGAGCGTGTCGTCCAGCCGGTGCGGGGCCTCGAAGAAGACCATCGTGCGGCGCTCGTCGGCGTTCTCGCGGAGCTTGGAGAGCCGTTCACCGGCCTTGCGCGGCAGAAACCCCTCGAAGCAGAACCGGTCCACCGGCAGCCCGGAGAGGGCGAGGGCGGTCAGCACGGCGCTGGGTCCGGGTACGGCGGTGACGCGGATGTCCTTCTCCACGGCGGCGGCGACGAGCCGGTAGCCGGGGTCGGAGACGGACGGCATCCCCGCGTCCGTGACGAGGAGCACCCGGGCGCCGCCGGTCAGGGCTTCCACCAGCTCCGGCGTACGGGCGGACTCGTTGCCCTCGAAGTACGAGACGACACGCCCCGAGGTGTGGATGCCGAGCGCCTGGGTGAGCCGGCGCAGCCGCCGGGTGTCCTCGGCGGCGACGACGTCGGCCCGCTCCAGTTCGGCGGCCAGGCGTGGCGGGGCGTCCGCCACGTCGCCGATGGGGGTCCCTGCGAGCACGAGCGTTCCAGTCGTTCCAGTCACATCCGCCATCCTCGCAGCACGGGCAGCGCCCTTCGCACAGATGCGTTCCCTACGATGGCGCGGTGACGAGTACCGCACCCGAGACCCGGCGGGGCCTGGAAGCCGGGGACCCGCTCGGCGAACAGCCGACCGCCTGGCAACGACGGCTGCGCCGTTTCGGCCATGTTCCCCGGCCCGAGACGCCGCTCCGCGACCGGCTGGACCCGCCGTACACCCGGCCGGGACGGCAGGTGTGGTCCGTGTTCGCGGTGCCGCCGCACGTCGCGGACCGGCTGGTGCGGTGGTCCGGCTGGGGCGGTCCGCTGCTGGTGACGCTGGTCGCGGGGCTGCTGCGGTTCTGGAAGCTGGACCAGCCGCACGCGGTGATATTCGACGAGACGTACTACGCGAAGGACGCGTGGGCGCTGGTCAACCAGGGGTACGAGGGGTCCTGGCCCAAGGACGTCGACAAGCTGATCCTCAAGGACCCCTCGTCGGTGCCGATCCCGACCGACCCGGGGTATGTGGTGCACCCGCCGGTCGGGAAGTGGATCATCGGGCTCGGCGAGCACATGTTCGGCTTCACGCCGTTCGGCTGGCGCTTCATGGTGGCGGTGCTCGGCACCGTCTCGGTGCTCCTGCTGTGCCGGATCGGGCGGCGGCTGTTCCGCTCGACGTTCCTGGGCTGTCTGGCGGGCCTGCTGCTCGCGGTGGACGGGCTGCACTTCGTGATGAGCCGGACCGCGCTGCTCGACCTGATCGTGATGTTCTTCGTGCTGGCCGCGTTCGGGTGCCTGGTGGTGGACCGGGACCATGCCCGCCGCCGGCTGGCCGACGCGCTGCCGGTGGACGCGGAGGGGGTGCTGCGCCCGGACGACCGGATCGCGAAGAGCCTGCGCCTGGGGTGGCGGCCGTGGCGGATCGCGGCGGGCGTGATGCTGGGCCTGGCCTTCGCCACGAAGTGGAACGGCCTGTACATCCTGGCCGCGTTCGGCCTGATGACGGTCCTGTGGGACGTCGGCGCACGGCGTACGGCGGGCGCGGTGCGACCGTACGCGGCGGTGCTGCGCCGGGACTTGACGCCCGCGTTCTTCGCGACGGTGCCGGTCGCGATCGTGACGTACGTGATCTCGTGGACCGGCTGGATCGTCACCGACAAGGGCTACTACCGCGATTGGGCGGCGACCGAGGGCAAGGGCTCCCGCTGGGGCTGGCTGCCGGACTGGCTGCGGAGCCTGTGGCACTACGAGACCCAGGTGTACGACTTCCACGTCGGCCTGACCTCGGGCCACACGTACGAGTCGAACCCGTGGAGCTGGCTCGTGCTGGGCCGCCCCGTCTCGTACTTCTACGAGGAGCAGACCGGCTGCAAGGAGTCGGCGAGCGGCAAGTGCGCCAGCGAGGTCCTCGCCATCGGCACCCCGCTGCTGTGGTGGGCGGCGTGCTTCGCCCTGGCGTACGTGGTGTGGCGCTGGCTCTTCCGCCGCGACTGGCGGGCCGGCGCGATCGCGTGCGGGGTGGCGGCGGGCTGGGCGCCCTGGTTCTTCTACCAGGAGCGCACGATCTTCCTCTTCTACGCGGTGGTGTTCGTCCCGTTCCTCTGCCTGGCCGTCACGATGATGCTCGGCGCGATCCTGGGCCCGGCGGCGGGCACGGGGGCCCGGGCGGAGCTGGGCCTGACCGCCGACGACCCGAACGGCGAACGCCGCCGCACCGTGGGCGCGATCGCGGCGGGGGTGCTGGTGCTGCTGATCATCTGGAACTTCATCTACTTCTATCCCCTGTACACGGGGGCCTCGATCCCGGACGACCTGTGGCGGGACCGGATGTGGCTGGACACGTGGGTGTAGGAAGCGGAATGGACGGCGGACGACGTGCGGGTGGGCCGCGACGAAATATCGTCGCGGCCCACCCGCACGTAAGCCACCGGGCTCGGAAGGTTAGAAGAAGTGCTTTCGCCCGCCGACCTGACGCCCGGTCGCGCCCAGGATCCACAGAACGGCGCCCACCACGATAAGAATGCCGCCGATCGTCGTCAGCAGCGGAATGCTGATGAGCAGGCCGACTATGAGCAGAAGAAGACCAAGAAGAATCATGCCAGTTCCCATCGTCAAGTCCGGTTAGGCGTGTGCACGCCCTCAGTTCACAACGTCCTCATGCACCCCACCGGTACGTCCCGGCAATTTCGGCCGCCAGGACTTCGTTGCGTTCGTCCTAGTGCCCGGCGACACCACGTTCACGCATCAGATCGAGAATCTGGTCCGGACCGGGCCGGCAAACCCTCACCGAACGGGCTTCTCGGTCTCCACGACGGGCTCAGCCCCAGGTCCGGCCGGCCGGTTCCCTGATGGTGCGGTTGATCCGGTTGAAGAAGTTGGTCAACGCGATCTCCAGGTTGATCGCGCCTATCTCCTCCTCGGTGAAATGGGCGTTGGCCTCCTCCCAGACCTCGTCGGTGACGCCCTCCGCACCGTCCTGCAACCGGGTGGCCGCCTCGGCGAGCGCCAGCGCAGCGCGCTCCGCGTCGGTGTAGAACGGCGCGTCGCGCCACGCCGCCACGTTGTGCAGCCGCTCGTCGGTCTCGCCGGCCTTCCTGCCGCCGGCCGCACCGGCGTGGACGCACGCCGAGCAGCCGTTGATCTGGCTGGCCCGCAGATGGACCAGCGCGAGGAGTTTCGGGTCGACGCCCCCGGCGGCGATCGCCTTCTGAAGGTGCTGGACCGCGGTCCACACATCGGCGTTGCTCGTGTTCTTGTTCTTGTTCCTGAGCCGGTTCTCCATGCGGGAGTGCTCTCCTTCATAGGGTCTTGGCCGGGCCTGAACGGGCCCTCATCGGCCTTGATCGGGTTACGTTGCCGGGCTCGCGCCCGTCACCCCTATGACGAAGCGGCTTCCAGGGAGGTAACGACATGCCCGACACCCATCCGGCGGACCCGATCGCCGATGCCTTCGAGTCCCACCGCGACCGGCTCCTGGCCGTCGCCCACCGGGTGCTCGGATCGCACGCCGACGCGGAGGACGTGGTCCAGGAGGCGTGGCTGCGCCTGTCCCGTCAGGACGCCGACGCCATCGACAACCTGGGCGGCTGGCTGACCACCGTGGTCGGCCGTATCAGCCTCGACGTCCTGCGGTCGGGCCGGGCCCGCCCGGGAGTCCCCCTGGACGACCGGCTGCCCGAGCTCACCGTGATGCTCGACGACACGTCCGCTCCGGAGGAGCTCGTGGCGCTCGGGGACTCCGTCGGCCTCGCGCTCCTGACGGTCCTCGACGCGCTGCGCCCGGACGAGCGGCTGGCGTTCGTGCTGCACGACGTGTTCGCCGTGCCGTTCGCGGAGATCGGCGCCCTTCTCGGCAGGTCCGCCGACGCGACCAAGATGCTGGCCAGCCGCGCCCGCCGGAAGGTACGGACCGCCCAGCGGCCGGCGAACGCCGTACGACCACGACGCGAGGTGGTCCGGGCTTTCCTGGCCGCGGCGCGCGAGGGCCGGTTCGAGCAACTGCTGCAGGTTCTGCACCCCGAGGTGAAGTTCACCGTCCACACGCCGAACGGCACGTTCGTCACGCTCGGAGCGACCGAGGTCGCCACCCGCGCGCGGGTGGCCGGCAGCGCGGCACGAGGGCATGCGGTGACCGTCGACGGCCTCCCCGGAGTCATCTCCTGGAGCGGGGACGGCACCCCGCTGTCCCTCCTCGCCTTCACCGTGTCCGCCGGACGCATCACCGAGATCACCGCCGTGACCGACCCGGCCCGGCTCGCGCTCATGGACCTGCCGGAGCCGGTGTGACTCACGGACCCGGTGTGGCCACTCCCGTACGCCCATGGGGCAATCCCCCACGTATCCGCCATCTGGAGAGAGCGCTTTCCAGCCAAGCGTTCCGGTCCGGTAACAACACTCTCGCGGCTCGCGAAATCATCTTAGTCTTCCTCACAGTTGCCCCTTGAACATGTTCGAGGGGTGCTCCTGGGGAGGGGGACTGCACAGATGCGCAGTGGAGCGAAGGTCGCCGTGGTCGGCGGAGTGTTCATCCTGGTGGCCGGCGGAATCGGCTACGGGGCGTACGGAGTGCTCGGAAGCGACGGGGGCGACGACGTGGCCTCCCAGAAGTCGACGCCCGAGGTGAGAACGGGGCCGCCGAGCGCGGAGGAGATAGCCGAGACCTCGAAGGGCTTCTTCGACGCCTGGACGTCCGGGGACGCGGCGGGCGCGGCCCAGCTCACCAACAACGAGGCCGACGCGAAACCCGTGCTCGCCTCGTACGGCGAGGACGCCCACATCGGGAAGGTGAAGATCACGCCGAGGGCGGCGGTCGGCACGAAGGTGCCGTACACGGTCGAGGCCACCGTGTCGTACGAGGGGAAGGCGAAGCCCCTGTCGTACGCCTCGGAGCTCACCGTGGTGCGCGGGCTGACGACCGGGAAGGCGCTGGTCGACTGGGAACCCACCGTCGTCCACCCGAAGCTGACCGCCGGCGCGACGCTGAGGACGGGCGAGTCCTCGACGGCGGCGATCGAGGCCCTCGGCCACGACGGAACCGTGCTCACCAAGGAGAAGTACCCCTCGCTGGGGCCGATCCTGGACACCCTGCGCCAGAAGTACGGTGAGACCGCGGGCGGTTCGCCCGGTATCGAGACCTGGATCGAGCCCGCCGACGAGAAGCAGCCGGACACCACCCTGCTGACCCTCGCCAAGGGGAAGCCCGGCAAGCTGCGGACGACGCTCGACGCGAACACGCAGGCGGCGGCCGAG
Source organism: Streptomyces sp. cmx-18-6 (assembly GCF_046548915.1). Taxonomy (NCBI): domain Bacteria; kingdom Bacillati; phylum Actinomycetota; class Actinomycetes; order Kitasatosporales; family Streptomycetaceae; genus Streptomyces; species Streptomyces sp. cmx-18-6. Next base: position 195,706 of record NZ_JAEBEP010000009.1, read on the forward strand.
CGGGCGGTGAAGAAGTACGGCGAGTCCTCGGTGGTCGCCATCCAGCCGTCCACGGGCGCGATCCGGGCCATCGCCAACAACCGCGCCGATGGCTACAACGCCGCCATGAGCGGCCAGTTGGCCCCCGGGTCCACGATGAAGATCGTGACAGCGGCGATGATCATCCAGAACAACCTCGGGAGCATCAACGCGCCGGTGGAGTGCCCGTCCACGGTGCCGTGGGAGGGGGTGACCTTCCACAACCTCAAGGACTTCTCCATCGAGAACGCCACGCTGCGCGAAGCGTTCGCGCGGTCCTGCAACAGCACCTTCATCAAGCCGGTCAAACCGCTCGGCGACCGGGCCGGATCGGCTCTGGGCCAGGAGGCCCGCACCTACTTCGGCCTCGGCCAGGACGACTGGCAGACCGGTGTGCCCTCCTTCGACGGCAGCATCCCGGAGTCCTCGGGGGCCGAGACCGCGGCCTCGTACATCGGGCAGGGCAAGGTGCTGATGAGCCCCCTGAACATGGCCTCGGTCACCGCCACCGTGAAGAACGGCGCCTTCAAGCAGCCGTACCTGATCGCCCGCGAGGTGGACAACCGCCCGTTCGCCACCGCGAAGCCGCTGCCGGCCGGTGTGGCCGAGCAACTGCGGCAGATGATGCGCTACACCGCGACCAGCCCCTCCGGCACCGGCACCAAGCCCATGGGGGAGGTCGTCGGCGACAAGGGCGCCAAGACCGGTTCGGCGGAGGTCGACGGGCAGACGTCGAACAGCTGGTTCACCGGCTTCAACAACGACCTCGCCGCGGCTGCGGTCGTCCAGGAAGGCGGCCACGGCGGCGACGCGGCGGGACCGGTGGTCGCGGAAGTGCTGCGCACGGGCGGCTGAGACCGGAGCCGACAGCGCACGGGGCGGGGGCGGGGCACCGGCCGAGGAGTCGGTGCGCCGCCCGCCCAGTGGCCGATGACGGCACGCGACGCCGATGGACGCCCTGGGACGCCATGGGATGCCCTGTGGACGTCCGAGCCCAACGCCCCGTGCCACCGCACCCGCCGCCGCCCCCGTCGCCGGGGCGAGGGTGGATGCACCCCCGCCCCGGGTCACGTGAGTTGAAGCCGCGGGCCGGCCAGGGCCTCTCGTGAAGACCCTAGGGCGCGAGCTTGATCGAGTTGATCGGAGTCAGGTTCACGTCCCAGAAGGTCCAGGTCGGCATCTTCTCGCCGCAGCCGACCCCGTCGTACCCCGTGCACAGCTGCACGGACGCCCCGCCGGTCTGGTTGTTGAACACCCGGTGGGTGCCGGTCTGGTTGTTGAGGTTGTAGACGCCGTACCGGTAGTACGTCGCCTCGGGCCGGTTGCCGTTCCAGGACGCGCCCGGGTAGATGCACACATACCCGGACCGGCATCCCGCGTAGGTGTCCTGGGCGTCCTGGGTGTCGGACGCGCCGGCCTGCGCCCCCGCTCCCGTCGCCAGCACGGCCCCCGCCGTGAACATGAGCGTCATTGCCGCTCGTACGAAACTGCGCATGTCTTCTCCTCCCTGCGTCGGGCCCCTGGACCCGGCGCTCCCCTGTGGGACGGGTGATTCCGGTCGCCCGGGCGGCCGTCCCGCGGCGTTCCCTCCGCGGGCCGGCCGTCCGGATGGCAGAAGCGTGGCAGGGGGCCGGCCGCTCGCGCCGCACCCTTTCATCAGGGTGAAACCGTCACGGGGTCCTCGGGGGTCCCCCCGCGCGTTCCTCAAGGTGAGACCGTCACGGGCCGAGGCGTCGGCAGGGGTCCCCGCGACGCGCCGGCCCCGGTCGCCGTCTCCAGCAGTCGCCGCCCCAGCGGCGTGGGGTGGTGGAGCACGCACCGGCCCTCCTTGCGGCAGGCGGCGAGGCCCGCCTCGCGCAGGATCGCCAGTTGCTGGCTGGTGTTGGGGAGCGAACAGCCCGCCGCGAGGGCCAGTTCGGAGGTCGTGGCGCAGCCGCGTGCCGCCACTTCGTACAGGAGCGCGGCGCGCGTCGGCCCCAGCAGCCGGGCGAGCGAGGAGCCGGAGGTGGTCGCCGGCGGCAGGACCGGCTTCTCCACCGGGTAGACCAGCACCGGCAGCAGCGCCCCGTCGAACAGCGTGACCGGCTTGCGCCAGCAGAAGTACGACGGCACCAGCAGCAGGCCGCGCCCCGCCAGGTGGAGGTCCCGCTCGACCGGGTACGTCACCTCCAGCACGGGCGGGCTCCACCGGGCCATCGGGCGGAACGTCTCCAGCAGCGCCCGGGTGCCGCCCGCCGCGAGTTCGCGGGAGCGCCAGGCGACGTCCGAGGCCACCGCCGCGTCGATCCAGGGCCGGTACGGGGCGACGAACGCCGCGTCGTACGCCGTCAGCAGCCCCCCGAGCGCCCGCAGCGCCCCCGCGTCGCCCCGCGCGAGCTGCTCCGCCGCGAACGGCCGCACCCGGGGGCCCGGCACCCGTGCCCGGGACCCCGCCCCCGACTCCGTGAGCAGCGTGAACTCCCGGCGCAGGCGGCTCCGGGGCGTCGACAGCACCCGGTCCACGCCCTGCCGCAGATCGGTGTTGCCGCCGTCCACCGCCGGGGTCAGGAAGTCGGGGATGTACGGGCCGCACGGCATCAGGCCGCGCAGCGCGAGCGCGACGGCCCGGTCGGCCCCGGGGCGGCCCTCGCCCCCGCCTCGCAGCAGAGGCGTCACCGCGCGCCGCCACGGGCCGAACGCGATCCGGCCCTCGTCGGTCTGGAGCCGGCAGACGCTGCACATGATCTCCCAGAGCGGGTCAGGGCTCCGGGCGATGCGGACGTACTCCAGGTCCTGGGAGGTGAAATGGATGCGCAACATTATTTCCCCCTTGTCGCACTTTCCTGCATATATCGCCCTATCACTGTGGCCCGAGGAGCGGGAACCGTGATCGGCACCAGCCGATTCCGGCCAGAGACCGCCCCCGGATTGGCCGGATGACCTGGCGAAAGGGCGCGCAGGCGCACGGGAGGGGGCGCGGCGCCCAGCCCCCGGAACCCCCTCGCGTGCCCCCTACAACGACCGCTAGCGTGCAGCCATGAGCACATCCGAGGCCCCCGCCGCCCGTCCCGCCATACCCGCCGCCCCCGCCCACGCGGGCGCGGCGGCCCCGGACACACCGGTCACCCGCGCGGGCGCGGCCGTCGCGGATGTGCGCGGGCCCGCCACGTGACCCCGCTGGTCGCGCTGGCGGTCCTCACAGCCGCGATAACGCACGCCAGTTGGAACGCCATCGCCCACGCCATCAAGGATCAGCTCCTCTCCTTCACGCTGATCTCCGGCGGCGGCCTGCTGATCGGCGCGGCGATGGCCCCGTTCGTTCCGCTCCCGGCGGCGGGGGCGTGGCCGTACCTCCTGGTCTCGGCCGCGCTCCACGTGGCGTACATGCTGCTGCTGATGCGGTCGTTCACGCTCGGCGACTTCGGCCAGATGTACCCGATCGCCCGGGGCACGGCCCCGCTGGTGGTGACGGTCCTGGCGGCGGTCTTCGTCGGCGAGCGTCCGGACGCGTGGGCGACGGCGGGGGTCGCGGTCGCCTCGGCGGGACTGGTCGGGCTGGCGCTCTGGGGCATCCGGGGTTCCGGGACCCGCCCGCACTGGCCCGCGATCGCAGCGGCCCTCGGCACGGGCCTGGCCATCGCCGGGTACACGACGGTCGACGGCGTCGGGGTCCGCGCCTCCGGCACACCGCTCGGTTACGTGGCGTGGCTGATGATCCTGGAGGGCCTGGCGATCCCGGCGTACGCGTACTACCGCCGCCGCGCCGAACTGGCCTCCCAGCTCAAGCCGTTCGTCGTACGCGGTCTGCTCGGCGCGGCCCTCTCGGTGGTCGCGTACGGGCTGGTGCTCTGGGCCCAGACCAGGGCCCCGCTCGCCCCGATCGCGGCGCTGCGGGAGTCGTCGATCATCGTGGGCGCGGCGATCGGCGCACTGTTCTTCAAGGAGCGCTTCGGGGCGCCGAGGATCGCGGCGGCGGGGCTGATGGTGGTGGGCATCGGGCTGATGCTGCACACGAGTTGAGGGTTTCCCGCCCCGGGAGCCCCCCTCGGGCGACGACCACTCCGCCGACCACGGCCGGCGGTCAGCGACCGGCGGTCAGTGGCCGGCGGTCAGTGGCCGGCGGTCAGTGGTCAGTGGTCAGCGGTCAGCGGTCAGCGGGCTGGCGACCAGCAGGGACGGCGGCGGCGGCGAAGTAGCGCACGGCGAGCGGGTGTCCGTGCCGGGCCGGCATCACCAGGTGGACGGGAATGTCGGGGGCGTTCTTGAGCCGGAGACGACGCAGGCCGGGATGCTGGTGGCGGTGCATGACGGGCTCCGGGGCGATGCCCACGCCGTGACCGGCCGCCACCGCCTCCAGCCACTCGTCGAAGTTGTCGGCGGTACAGGCGAGTTCGGGTCGCCGGTCGGCCGGCCACAGGTCGGGGCGGGTGGTTCCGGTGACCGTGTTCACGACCAGGGGCAGATCGGCCAGTTCGGCCCAGTCCACGACCCGGCGTCCGGAGAACAGCACGCTGTCGCGGGCGACGACGGCCGTACGCGGCTCGTGCAGCAGAACTCGGCTGCGTACGGATTCGTCGTCGGGCATCTCGCCGCGTACCACCGCGATGTCACAGGCCCCCGCGGCGAGCCCGGCCAGCGGGGCGTCCTTGCGCACCAGCCGGACGCCCGCGCCGGTGGACCGCTCGAAGGCCGTGGTCAGGGCGGCACAGGCGGCCGGGAGCTGGGAGGTGAACCCGAGCCGCAGCAGGGCGTCCTGCCCCGTGCCGCACAGGGCGGTCTCCAGCCGGGCGAGGAGCGGGGGGAGCTCGTCGTACAACCGCCTTCCGGTGGCGGTGAGTTCCACGGTGCGGGTGGTCCGGGCGAGCAGCGGGACGCCGAGGGTCTCTTCGAGGGTGCGCACGGTACGGGTGAGGGCGGGCTGACCGATCCGCAGCCGGGCGGCGGCGTGGGTGAAGTTCAGCTCTTCGGCGACGGCGAGGAAGCCGCGCAGGTGACGGAGCTCGACACGGGACAGATCCATGCCGCCCGAGCATAAACGCACTACTCACGGCATTTCCCCGGAGGAACGGAGCCTGCCTACGTTTCCCTGCGTCCGCCGTCGTGACAACCCGCCTCGGCAGCGAGTCGTGACAGCGATCGGAGAGCGGTCGGACGACGTTCGGACTCACGCGGAAACCCACCGGACAAGGGAGTTGGCGCACTGTGCGCAGAATCTGGTTGCTGATGCTGGGGGCGTTCACCCTGGGCCTCGACGCCTATGTGATGGCCGGGCTGCTGCCCGCCGTGGCCGACGACCTCGCCACCACGGTGTCGCTGGCCGGGCAGATGGTCACCGTCTTCACCCTCGCCTACGCGCTGAGCGCCCCGCTCGTCGCCGGGCTGCTGTCCGGGGTGTCCCCGCGCCTCCTGCTCATCGCCTCGCTCGGCGTGTTCACCCTCGGCAACGCCCTGACCGCGCTCAGCCCCTCGATCGCCGTACTCCTCGGCTCCCGGGCCGTGGCCGGCGTCGGTGCGGGCGTCTATTCGGCTCTGGCCACCGCCGCCGCGTCCGCGCTCGCGGCCAAGGGGCAGCAGGGCCAGGCCCTCGCCCTGGTCATGGGCGGCATGAGCGCCGGCACGGCACTGGGGGTGCCCCTCGGCGTACTGGCGGCCGGGCACGCGGGGTGGCGGGTCACCATGTGGCTGGTGACCGGTCTCGGCGTGATCGCCCTGGCGGGCCTCGCCGTGCGGCTGCCGAGGATTCCGGCGGAGCCGCAGGTGCCGCTGCGCGCCAGGTTCGGCGCGCTGACCGATCGCCGGGTCGCCCCGGTCGTCGGCGTCTCGTTCCTGGCGGCGGTGGCGAGCCTCGGCCTCTACACCTATCTCGCCCCCGTCCTGGCCTCGACGGGCGGCGTGCACGAGAACGCGACCACTCCCTATCTCTGGGCCTGGGGCATCGGCGGCGTCCTGGGCAGCGTCGTGGCGGGCCCGCTGCTGGACCGTACGGGGAAAGCCACGGCCCTCGTGACGGCCGTGATGGCGGGCCTGGTGCTCGCCGAGGGGTCCTTGCCCCTGCTCGGCGCGGCGGCCTTCCCCGCCCTCGTCCTCTGGGGAGCCTCCGGCTGGGCCCTTCAGGTGCCCCAGCAGCAACGGCTCCTCGCCCTGGGCGACGGCACCGGTACGGGGACGGTCGCCCTGGCCCTGAACAACTCGGCCCTCTACCTGGGCAGCGCGGCCGGCTCGGCCCTCGGCGGCCTCGCCCTGGCCGGAGGGGTCCCGGCCAGGACGCTGCCGTGGGCGGCGACGGGGGTGGCCGCGCTCGGCCTCGTACTGCACCTGCTCACCGGGGCCCGTTCGGGACGGACGGCCCGGACCGCTGGGAGCCGGGCGGCCGGCCACGGGGTGGAGTGACCGCGCAGGCGTACATGGGGCGCTCGTGAGTGCTCGCGGGTGATGACCATGCGGGCAGGGCAGGGCCCCTGCGCGACGCTCGGCCAGGGGATTCACGGCTGTGCCATCGCCTGCCGGAACCCCGTGTTCACCGCCAGGATCCCCCCGTCCACCCGCAACGTCGTCCCCGTGATCCACGACGCGTCGGACGAGGCCAGGAAGGCGACGGCGGACGCGATGTCCTCGGGCGTGCCGATCCGGCCCAACGGGTAGAGCGCCGACGCGCGTTCCAGCTCCGCGTCGCGGCCCGACCAGGCGTCGGTGCGGATCGTGCCCGGGGACACCAGGTTGACCCGTACGCCGCGCGGGCCCGCGTGGCCCGCCAGCGTACGGGTCAGGCTGCTCAGGCCCGCCTTGGCGGCGCTGTACGCGTGGCCGCCGAAGTCCTGCTCGCCGTTGACCGAGCCGATGGTGACGATCGCGCCCCGGCCCGAGGCCACCAGGTGCGGCAGGGCGGCGCGGGAGCAGCGGAACGGGCCCGAGAGGGTGATGTCGAGGTCGCGTTCCCAGATCTCGTCGCTCTCGTCCTCGAAGAGCTTCGCGTCCTCGCCCGCCGCGTAGGCGTTGTTGACCAGGACGTCCAGGCGGCCGAAGGTCTCGACCGCGTACGCCACCGCCGCCTCCACCGCCGTCCGGTCCGCCACGTCGCAGGCCAGGGAGTCGGCGGTGCCGCCCGCCTCGCGGATCGCCGCCGCCGTGTCGAAGGCGCGCTTCGCGGCCAGGTCGGTGACGAGGACGGCCGCCCCTTCCGCCGCCAGGCGGTGGGCCGTCGCCGCGCCGATTCCCTGGCCGGCGGCGGTGATCAGGACGCTGTAACCATCAAAGCGGGCTCGTGTCATAGCGCCGACCGTACTGCCCTGACCAGCGCCTGGGCACGGGGGTCGGCGGTCACTCCTTTCTGGAGGCCGTTGGTGACATAGCCCAGCGCGATGCCCGACTCCGGGTCCGCGAAGCCGAGCGAACCGCCCCGGCCCGGGTGGCCGAACGAACCCGGGCCCAGCAGCGGCGCTGCCGGGCCGTGCAGCATGTAGCCCAGGCCGAAGCGGGTGTTGACGACCAGGACCCGGTCCGGGCCCGCCGACTCCTCCGTGCGGGCCAGGGTGAGGGTCGCGGGGGCGAACAGGCGGCGGTGGCCGTCGACCGGGCCGATCATCGCCGCGTAACAGTGCGCCAGGCCCCGGGCCGTCGCGATGCCGTTGGAGGCCGGGAGTTCCGCCGTACGGTAGGCGGCGTCGTTCTCGTCGGGGAACGGGTCGATCGCGCCGAACGCCCGCCGGGTGAGGGAGTCGGGGTCGCGGTAGGCGTCGACGACCGAGCGCTTGGGGCGTACCCGCAGGGAGCCGGAGGCGGCGGCGGGCGGCGGGGGCTCCACCGGGCCGATCCGGCCGATGCGGTGGGCCTCGTCCGCCGGGAGCCCGAACCAGAAGTCCAGGCCGAGCGGGCGCGCGATCTCCTCCGCGATCCAGCGGCCGATGGTGCGGCCGGTGGCGCGGCGGACCAGTTCGCCGACGAGCCAGCTGTAGGTCTGGGCGTGGTACCCGTGGTCCGTGCCCGGCTCCCACTCCGGGCGCTGGGCCGCGACCGCCGCCGGCCCACGGACCCCGTCCGCGGCCTCGGCGGGGGTGAGGGGGCGGTCCAGGGCGGGGACCCCGGCGCGGTGGGCCAACAGGTCCCGGACCAGGACGCGTTCCTTGCCGTTCGCCGTGAACTCCGGCCAGTACGTGGAGACCGGCGCGTCCAGGTCCACCTGCCCGCGCTGATGGAGCAGCAGGGGTACGGCGGCGGCGATGCCCTTGCCCGCCGAGCGCACGATCTGGACGGTGTCGACGGCCCACGGTTCGGCGCCGTCCACGTCTCTCGTACCGGCCCACAGGTCCACGACCTTGCGCCCGTCGTGGTAGACGGCGACGGCCGCGCCACGCTCGCCGCGCTGTTCGAAGTTACGGACGAAGGCGTCCGCGACCGGCTCGAACCCGGGCGCCACCGTGCCCCGTACGTCCACGCCCATCCCGATTTCCGTGGACGCGCCCGCTCCCGTGTCCGTACGTGTGGACGCGCCCGCTCCCGTACCCGCCGCCGTGCTCAGTCCCGCGCTCCCGCTCATCCCCCCATGGTGCACGGCCGCGCGGGCGGCGCGGGGGCCGGGTCGCCGGTCCCTTCAGGCTGTCACGATCTGTTTACGCCGATGGAACGGCGGCCCGGTGCACGGCGACGGAACAGGCACCCGGTCCCAGCGACGGCCGCCTGTTCACGGCGACGGAACAGGCACCCGGCCCCAGCGACGGCCGCCTGTTCACGGCGACGGAACGGTGACCGAACGCGGGTCGAAGCCGAACGGCAGCTCCAGCCGGTGCGACCGCATCAACTCCTCGTCGCACAGCAGGTCCTGCGTACGTCCGTCCGCGGCGATCACACCGTCGCTGAGGATCACCGCGCGCGGGCACAGCTCCAGCGCGTACGGCAGGTCGTGCGTGACCATCAGCACCGTGACGTCCAACGACCGCAGGATGTCGGCCAGTTCGCGGCGGGAGGCCGGGTCCAGGTTGGAGGACGGCTCGTCGAGGACGAGGATCTCCGGCTCCATCGCGAGGACGGTGGCCACGGCGACGCGGCGGCGCTGGCCGAAGGAGAGGTGGTGCGGCGGGCGGGCCGCGTACTCCTGCATCCCGACCTGCTTCAGCGCGCGCACGACCCGCTCCTCCAGCTCCGGCCCGCGCAGGCCCGACGCGGCCGGGCCGAACGCGACGTCCTCGCGGACCGTGGGCATGAACAGCTGGTCGTCCGGGTCCTGGAAGACGATGCCCACGCGGCGGCGGATCTCCGCCAGGTTCCGCTTGGCCACCGGGAGTCCGGCGACGTGGACCGTGCCGGAACCCGCCTCCAGGATGCCGTTGAGGTGCAGGACGAGGGTGGTCTTGCCCGCGCCGTTGGGCCCGAGGACCGCGACGCGCTCGCCGCGCCCCACGGTCAGGTTCACCCCGAAGAGGGCCTGGTGGCCGTCCGGGTAGGCGTAGGCGAGGCCGCTGACGTCGAGCGACGGGGCGGTGTCGGCATCCATCGGGGAAGGGGTCACAGGGTCCATCCCAGCAGACAGACCGCGAGCGCGAGTACGGGGAGGGCCGCCGCGTACGCCCATTGGGCCCGCGACGCCGTCACCTCGTCGATCACCGGCATCGTGCCCGCGTAGCCCCGGCTGACCATGGCCAGGTGGACACGCTCGCCACGCTCGTACGAGCGGATGAACAGGGCGCCCATCGAGGTGGCCAGGACACCCCACTGACGTACGCCGCGCGCCTCGAACCCCCGGGAGCGGCGGGCGATCGACATGCGCCGCATCTCGTCGGTGATGACGTCCCCGTACCGGATCATGAACGAGGCGATCTGGACGAGCAGCGGGGGCAGCTTCAGGCGTTGGAGGCCGAGCAGCACCGCGCGCAGTTCGGTGGTGGAGGCCAGGAGCACCGAGGCGGCGACGCCGAGGGTGGCCTTGGCCAGGACGTTCCACGCGCCCCAGAGGCCGGGGACGCTGACGGAGACGCCGAGCACCACTGTCTGCTCGCCCGGCACCACGAACGGCATGAGCAGCGCGAACGCGACGAACGGCACCTCGATGACCAGCCGCTTGAGGAGGAAGAGGGCCGGGATGCGGGCCGCGGCCGCGACGGCGGCGAGGAGTGCCGCGTACAGGCCGAAGGCCCACATCGCCTCGCGCGGGGTGGAGACGACCACGAGCACGAAGCCGAAGACGGCGGCCAGCTTGCAGTGCGGGGGCAGCCGGTGGACCGGCGAGTGTCCGTGCCGGTAGAGCTTGTGGGCGTGGCCCGCTGCCATGGTCAGACCTCTTCTCCGCCGGACCGCTCGGCTTCTCCGCCGGTCCGCTCGGCTTCTGCGTCGGACCGCTCGGCCTGGAGGACCACTGCCCGGTCAGACGTGCTCGTGGTCACGGGACGCCTCGTCAGACGTTCTCGTGGTCACGGGACGCCTCGGTGGCGGACTCCTCCTTGCGGCGGCGCACCACCCAGAAGATCCCCGTGCCCACGACGACGGTGGCGCTGACCCCGATCACCCCGGCGAGGCCGCCGGAGAGCCGGGCGTTCGCGATGTCGCCGACCCCGTAGTCCGCGAGCGGGGAGTCGGCCGCGCCGTGTTCCTCCGCCTTCTCGTCGATGCCCTGGTCGGCGGCGACCCGCTCCAGGCCGTCAGGGTTGGCGGAGGCGTAGAAGGAGACGAACCCGGCGAGGAGGAAGGCCGAGACCAGGCCGGTGATCCAGAACCCGCGCGTGGACCTGGTGGGGGCGGAAGCGGGCTCCGGTTCGCGCGTGGCGGCCGGGGCGTCGACCAGTTCGCCGTCGACCCGGAGCTTGAGGGGGGCGGCGAGGCCCTGGACGCCGTGGACGAGGTCGGGGCGTACGGCGAGGACGGCGCCGACCGTGAGCGCGGTGATGGCCGCCTCACCGATGCCGATCAGGACGTGTACGCCGACCATAGCCGTGAACACCTTGCCGATCGGGATGTCCGTGGTGCCCCCGATCCAGTAGAGCAGCGTGAACGCGGCGGCCGACGCGGGTACGGAGACCAGGGCGGCGACGAACGCGGAGGCGGTGGCCGAGCGGCGGGTGCGGGGCAGGACGCCGGTCAGCAGCCGGAACAGCCCGTACGCGACGACGACGGTGACCACGCCCATGACCGTGATGTTGACACCGAGCGCGGTGAGGCCGCCGTCCGCGAAGAAGATGCCCTGCATCAGCAGCACCACTGCCAGGCAGAGCACCCCCGTGTACGGACCGACGAGGATCGCGGCCAGCGCCCCGCCCATGAGATGGCCGCTGGTACCGGCGGCGACCGGGAAGTTCAGCATCTGCACGGCGAAGATGAAGGCGGCGACGAGCCCGGCGAGCGGGGCGGTGCGCTCGTCCAGTTCGCGGTGCGCGCCGCGAAGGCTGACGGCGACCGCGCCGGCGGCGACCACCCCGGCGGCCACGGAGACGGGTGCATCGATGAAACCATCGGGTACATGCATGGGAAAGGCTCCGCTTCCTGCGGTACCGCACGGTGTCCGCGTCCGCGTGGACGCGGCTCTGCGGGCGGGGTCATGAACCCATCAATAATAGTGCCCTCTTGCGAACCATGCGCAAGAGCAGCAGCCCGGCACCTGCGCCTTGCGGGGTCCAGGGGCTCACCTGCTGTCACCTGAGCGCACGCTCACCGTGCCAGTTCCGTGAAATATGGGACATTAGAGGGCAGAGCGATACATATAGGAGGAGCCGGCCCATGTCCCCTGTGATCGAAGTACATGCCCGCGCCCGGCTCATCACCGATGGCCCTCTGACCCGTCCCGTCCCCGTCGACCTGCGCTACGACGCGGCCGACGATCCGCGCACCGTCCACATCACGCTGCCCGGCGGCACCGACTGGGCCTTCGGCCGCGACCTCCTGGAGCGCGGCCTGCGCACCCCGATCGAACGCGGGGCCGTCCGCGTCTGGCCGTGCGGCCGTACGCAGGTGATCGTGGAGCTGCACTCGACGGACGGCGTCGAGGTGTTCCAGTTCGAGATACGGACCCTGATCCGCTTCCTCGCCCGCACCCGCGCGCAGGCCCCGGCGACCGCACCCCCGGACGGGACGCCGGAGGCACGGCCTCCGTCCCGCACCACCCGCCCGAAACAAGACGCCCAGCCCGAACGGGGCGCGCAACCGGCCCGCGGCTGAGGCGACACCCGTACGCAGAGCGGCATCCGTACACGGAGCAGCATCCGTACGCGGAACAGCACCTGTACGCAGAGCAGCCCCCGCACACGGAGCGGCACCTGTACGCAGAGCAGCCCCCGCACACAGAGATGGCCCCCGTGCACTCGCACGGGGGCCATCTCCGCGCCCCGGCCCCCCGTCCCCACAGGCAACCGGCGCTTCCGGGGCCGCGCTCCGCTCAGACGCGGCCCCGGGGTCCAGAGGACTCGAACGGCTCGACGGAGTCCTTCACGGTGCGGTCCGGACGACGACTCAGACGCGTACGAGCTCGCGCTCGCCCCCGTCACCGCCATCGGAGCCGGCGGTCTCGTCCGTCAGCTGCTTCTGCAGCTTCTCGCCCTCCACGTCCACGTTGGGCAGCGCCCGGTCCAGCCAGCGCGGCAGCCACCAGGCCCGCTTGCCCAGCAGGGCCAGTACGGCGGGCACGATCGCCATCCGCACCACGAAGGCGTCGAACAGGACGGCGACGGCGAGCGAGAAGCCGATCATCTTGACCATCTGCTCGGTGGAGCCGATGAAGCCGGCGAACACCGCCATCATGATCACGGCCGCCGCCGTGACCACCCGTGCGCCGTGCTTGAAGCCGGTCACGATGGCCTGGCCCGGGCTCTCGCCGTGGACGTACGCCTCGCGCATCCGGGTGACGAGGAAGACCTCGTAGTCCATCGCGAGGCCGAAGACCACGCCGACCATGAAGATCGGCATCATGCTCATGATCGGGCCGGTCTGCTCGACGCCGAAGACCGAGCCGAGCCAGCCCCACTGGAACACCGCGACGACCGCGCCGAGAGCCGCGACCACCGAGAGCAGGAAGCCGAGGGCCGCCTTGAGCGGGACGAGGATCGAGCGGAAGACCAGCATCAGCAGCAGGAACGCGAGGCCGACGACGAGGGCCAGGTAGGGCAGCAGCGCGTCGTTCATCTTCTGCGAGAAGTCGATGTTCATCGCGGTGGCGCCGGTGACCAGGACCTCGGCCCCGGTGTCCGCCTTGATGTCCGCACCCGCGTCGCGGATGTCGTGGACGACCTCCTCCGTGGCGTGGGAGGACGGCCGGTCCTTCGGGATGACCGTGATCGTCGCGGTGTCACCGGCCTTGTTGAACTGGGCCGGGGTGACGGCGACGACGCCGATCGACTCGATCTCCTTGGAAACCTGCTCGGCCGCGGCCTTCGGGTCGGAGCTGCCCTTGCCGTCCATGACGACCATCAGCGGGCCGTTGAAGCCGGGGCCGAAGCCGTCCGAGAGCATGTCGTACGCCTGACGCTGCGTGGTCGACTTCGGCTGCGCGCCGTCGTCGGGCAGGCCCATCTCCAGGGACGCCGCCGGTACGGCGATGACGCCGAGGCCGAGGATGCCGACCAGCATCACCCACACCGGCCTGCGCAGCACGAACCGCGCCCAGCGGGTGCCCATGTTCGGCTTGGCGTCGGGACGGTTCTCCGCCTCGGCGGCCTTGCGCGCCCTGCGGCCCATGACCCGCTTGCCGGCGAAGCCCAGCAGGGCCGGGACGAGCGTGAGGGCGATGACCACGGCGATCGCGACCGTACCGGCGGCGGCGAAGCCCATCTTCGTCAGCATCGGGATGTTGACGACGGCGAGGCCCACCAGGGCGATGACCACGGTCAGACCGGCGAAGACGACGGCCGACCCGGCGGTGCCGACAGCCCGCCCTGCCGCCTCCTCGCGCTCGCGGCCGTCCGCCAGTTCGGCGCGGTAGCGGGAGACGATGAAGAGGGCGTAGTCGATGCCGACCGCGAGGCCGATCATCGAGGCGAGGATCGGGGTGGTGGAGCCCAGGTCCAGCACGCTGGCCAGGGCCGTGATGAGCGAGACCCCGATGCCGACGCCGATGAGGGCGGTGACCAGCGGCAGCCCGGCGGCGATCAGCGATCCGAAGGTGATGACCAGGACGACGGCCGCGATGGCGACCCCGATGATCTCGGCGGTCCCGGTGTGCGGCATGACCTGGAGGGCGTCGCCGCCGATCTCCACCTTCATGCCGCTGTTCTGCGCGTCCTTGCCCGCGTCCTCCAGGGCGTCGCGGGTGGCGTCGGTCAGCTCCATGGAGTTGACCTTGTACGCGACCGAGATGTACGCCGTCGAACCGTCCTGGCTCACGGCCTTGGCCTCGAACGGGTCGGCGACCTGGGCTATCTGGTCGGAGCCGGAGGCCAGCTCCTTGACGATGCCGGTGATCTCGCCCTTGTTGGCCGCGTCGGTCACCTTCTCGCCCTCGGGGGCCTTGAAGACGACACGGGCGGTGGCCCCGTCGGCGCTCGCGCCGGGGAAGCGCTGTTCCAGCAGGTCGAAGGCGCGCTGCGCCTCCGTACCGGGAATGGAGAAGGAACTGGAGGTGGCGGTGGACGCGGAGGCCGCGCCGAATCCGGCGAGCGCCAGCAGTGCCACCCAGATCAGGGCGACATAGCGGCGGCGCCGGAAGGCGAGCCGTCCGAGCTTGTAGAGGAAAGTGGCCACGGAGGCGTACTCCCGGTCAGGTCGTATGAGTGGATGTGGGCGTGAAGTTCCGGCCCGACGACGAGAGCGGCGTTGTCAGGTGGGTGGCACGTCGGGGAGAGGGCCGTACGGGGCGGGGACGGGGTCGTCAGACTCCGAGGGCGGGGAGAACCACGGAGTCCACGTAGTCGATGAGGAACGCCTGGTCGACCGGGCGGTCCTCGATCAGCTGCCGGGCGGCCAGCGCGCCGACCAGCATGTGCGGGATGTACTTCAGCGCCGGGTTGTCCGCGCGCAGTTCGCCCCGCGCCACCGCCCGTTGGAGCAGCTCGTCGAGACCGGTCATCTCCGGTTCGATCAAGAGCTCGCGCAGGGCCTGGAGCAGCTCGGGGTACTCGTGGACGGCATGGCTCAGACCCCGCATCAGCGCGGCGTCCTTCTCCATCTGGCAGTCGTCGGCCCGGCTCAGCGCGGCGTGGAAGTCCCCGCGCAGCGAACCGGTGTCGATCTCGGCGAGGCTCCCCGGCTTGTTGTGCCGCAGCGCCTTGGCGACCAGCTCGGGCTTGGAGCCCCACTGGCGGTAGAGCGTGGCCTTGCTCGACCGGGTGCGGGCGGCGATGGCGTCCATGGTCAGGGCGTCGTAGCCGACCTCACGGAGCAGGTCGAGGACGGCCTCGTAGAGCTCGCCCTCACGCTCGGGGGTCAGCCTGGTGCGTGCCATGTGCCGGCCCCCTTCGCGCTCGACCCACCGGTCCGGTGTTCCGTTCACCGTCGAACGGAACCACCGTCGAACGAAACTGTTTCGTACACCTGAACCGTACCCCTCCCGCCCAGCGAAACGAAATCGTTTCGCTTGTGCGCTGCACCACAACTTGCCCCGGGCCCGTCGCGCGGAAAGCATTGAGGGGTGAGTGACGACGTCGCGTATCTCCGGTTTCCCCATCTCCACCAGGACATGCTCTGCTTCGCGGCCGAGGACGACCTCTGGGTCGCCCCTCTCGTCCCGGCAGGCCACCGGCCCGGGCGGGCCTGGCGGGTGACCGTCGACCGGACCCGGGTCAGCCATCCGCGCTTCTCGCCGGACGGCGCCTCCATCGCCTACACGACCTGGCGGACCCTGGACCCCGAGATCCACCTCGCCCCGGTCGCCGGCGGCCCGGCCCGCCGGCTCACCCACTGGGGCTCGACCGACGCCCGGGTCTGCGGCTGGAGCCCCGATCCGGCCGACGCCTCCCAGATCCTCGCCGTCTCCTCGCACAACCAGCCGTTCTCGTACTTCTCCTGGGCCTACAGCGTCCCCACGGACGGCAGCCCCGGCGGCAGGCTCCCCTGGGGCCCGGTCTCCGACATCGCGGTCGCCGACCTCGACGGCGAGCGCCGCACCCTGCTGCTCACCGGCACGCCCCCGCACGAGCCGGCCGCCTGGAAGCGCTACCGGGGCGGGGCCATGGGCCGCCTCTGGCTGCACGGCGAGCGCCTGCTCCCGGACATCGACGGCCACCTCGCCTCACCGATGTTCGTCGGCCGCCGCATCGCGTTCCTCTCCGACCACGAGGGCGTCGGCAACGTCTACTCCTGCCGGGCCGATGGCGCCGATCTGCGCCGCCACACCGACCACGACGCCTTCTACGCCCGCAACGCCTCCAGCGACGGCCGCCGGGTCGTCTACCAGTGCGGCGGCGACCTCTGGCTGGTCGAGGACCTGGAGTCGCCGGACGCGGTCCCGCGCAAGCTGGAGGTACGCCTCGGGGGGCCGCGCACCGGCCGGCGCAGCCACCAGGTGCCCGCCGCCAGCAACGTCGACTCGCTCTCGGTCGACGAGACGGGCCGGGCCAGCGCCGTCACCGTACGCGGCAGCCTCTACTGGCTCACCCACCGCGACGGCCCCGCCCGCACCATCAGCGACACCCCGGGGGTGCGGGTGCGGCTGCCGGAGATGCTCGGGAGCGGGGGCCGGGTCGCGTACGTCACCGACGCGGACGGCGAGGACGCGGTGGAGATCGCCTACCTGCCGCGCGCCAGCGGCGACCGCGCCCCGCGCCGGCTCGCCTCGGGGCGGCTGGGCCGGGTGCAGGAGATGATCTCCGACCCGGCGGGCGAACGGCTCGCCATCGCCTCCAACGACGGCCGGCTGCTGCTCCTGGACACGGGGGAGGGCGAGGTCGCCGGCATCGCGGGAACGGCCCCCAGCGGCTCGACGCGCGCGGACCTGCACACGGGCACGGGCCCACAGCCCCGCGACGCGCACACGGACACGGACACGGGCGCACAGTTCCCCGACACGGACACGCACACGGACACGGGCACCGGCACCGGCACACGGGCGCAGCCCCCCGACGCCACCGGCGCACCGGCCTCCCCCGACCCCGCCACGGCGGCGGCCACGCCCACCGGCGCACCGGCCTCCTCCCCCGTCGGCCCAGGCGCACAGCCCCCCTCCGACGTCACCGAGCTGATCCGCTCGGTCAACGGCCCGGTCCGCGACCTCGCCTTCTCCCCGGACGGCGACTGGCTGACCTGGTCCCACCCGGGCGTCGGCCGCTCGCTGCGGCAGATCAAGCTGGCCCGGATCTCCGGCCCCGGAGCCCCGGTGATCGTCGACGTCACCAACGGCCGCTTCGAGGACGAGAACCCGGTCTTCACGGACGACGGCCGCTATCTGGCGTTCCTGTCCTGGCGGGGCTTCGACCCGGTGTACGACGTCCACACCGGCGACCTCTCCTTCCCGCTGGGCTGCCGCCCCTACCTGGTCCCGCTCTCCTCCGCGACCCCCTCCCCCTTCGCGCTCTCCCCGGACGGGCGTCCGGCGGCGGGCGGGCTCGACCCGGTGGACGTGGCGGACGGGGGTGCGGCGGAGGGGTCGTCGACGGTGATGGTCGAGTTCGAGGGCCTGGAGAGCCGGGTGACGCCGTTCCCGGTCTCCGCCTCCAAGTACTCGGCCCTGCACCCGGTGAGCGGCGGCGGCCTGGTCTGGCTGCGGTGGCCGATCTCGGGGGCGCTCGGCGAGACGTTCGCGAACCCGGCCGACATGTCGGGGCGGCCCACCCTGGAGCACTTCAACATCGCGAAGGCCCGCAGGACCGAACTGGTCGACCACCTCGACTGGTTCGCGGTCAGCGGCGACTGCTCGCGCCTGGTCGTGATGGACGACGGCGAGCTGCGCGCCCTGCCGGCGACCGAGCCGGGCGACGGCGACTCCACGGTCTATCTGGACCTGCGCCGCATCCTGCACGAGGTGGACCCGGCGGCACAGTGGCGGCAGGCGTACGGGGAGGCGGGCCGGATCATCCGCTCGTACTTCTGGGAGCCGGACATGTGCGGCATCGACTGGGACGGGGTGCTGGACCAGTACCGCCCGCTGGTCGAACGGGTCGCGTCCCCCGACGAGTTCGCGGATCTGCTGCGCGAGGTGCTGGGCGAGCTGGGCACCTCGCACGCGTACGTCTCCCCCGCCCGCCGCAACGAGGGCCCGCCGCACTACCAGCGGGCCATCGGCCTGCTCGGGGCCAACCTGGTCTGCCGGGACGGCGCGTGGACGATCCAGCGCATCCTGCCCGGCGACTCCTCCGACTCCAAGGCGCGTTCACCCCTGGCCGGCACGGGCATCCGGGAGGGCGCGGCCCTCACCCATGTGGACGGCCGCCCGGTGGACCCGGTGACGGGCCCGTTCCCGCTGCTGGCGGCGGCGGGGGGCACGACGGTGGAGCTGACGTTCACGCCGCCGGGCGGGGGCCCGTCGCGGCGGGTGGCGATCATGCCCCTGGTGGACGAACGCCCACTGCGCTACCAGGACTGGGTGGCCAAACGGCGTGACGTCGTACGGGAGTTGAGCGGCGGCAAGTGCGGCTACCTGCACATCCCGGACATGGGCGGCTCGGGCTGGGCCCAGTTCAACCGGGACCTGCGCCTGGAGGTCTCCCGGCCCGCGCTGATCGTGGACGTACGGGGCAACGCGGGCGGGCACATCAGCGAGCTGGTCGTGGAGAAGCTCACCCGCAAGATCCTCGGCTGGGACCTGACGCGCAACGCGCAGGCGGTGAGTTACGCCTCCAACGCGCCGAGGGGCCCGGTCGTCGCCCTGGCCGACGAGGCGACCTCCTCGGACGGCGACATGATCACCGCCGCGTTCCGGCTGCTGAAGCTGGGCCCGGTGGTGGGCCAGCGGACGTGGGGCGGGGTGGTCGGCATGACCGGCCGCCACCGCCTGGGCGACGGCACGGTGATCACGGTCCCGATGAACGCCGCCTGGTTCGACACGTACGGCTGGTCGGTGGAGAACCACGGCGTGGAACCGGACCTGGAGGCCCTGCGCACCCCCCTGGACTGGGCGGAGGGCCGCCACGCGGTCCTGGACGACGCGGTGCGGGTGGCCCTGGACCTCCTGGCGTCCCACCCGGCGTCGACGCCCCCGTCGTACGACACGGCCCCGAACCTGCGGCGCCCACCGCTGCCGCCGAGGTAGGGAAACGCCCCACTGCCGGGCGAGGCCGAGAGCGCCGAGCCGGCTGCTCGCGCGGCAGTCATGGGAGAGCCCGTGAATCACTCCGCAGGGAAGACCCGCCGGCCCCGGAAGCTGTTGGGCGAGACAGTAGAGGAGTCCGCCGCCTACGTCGAAGCCGGACACTCCTTGACCCTCGGCCAGGCTGTCTACGACCGCCGCACCGCGCTCGGACTTTCCCAGACCGGGTTGGCGCGCCGGGCCGGGATGAGCCAGCCGCAGATCTCCACCATCGAGGGCGGCGATTCCGTACCGACCCCGGCCAGGGCCCGAAGCGCCGGTATCGATCAAGCGAGCGGCACCGGCTCCGTACAACGAGAAGGAGGCGCACCCGGAAACCCGGGTGCGCCTCCCGACGCGACGCGCGCGCACGCGCGAACCGCAGCGCGCACGCGTCACACCTCAGCGACCGTCAACGGTCAAAACGCTCGCGCGCCTGGTCCTTCGCGTCCTGGGCCCGGTCCCGGAGGCCGGTCGACGCGTCGGAGCCGTGCTCCTGGCCGCGGTCGCGGGGCTTCGAGCCCCGCTGCTGGGCCTCGTCCTTGCCCTGGCCGGCCTTCTGCTTGGCCTGCTTGGCCTGGTCGGCGAGGTCCTGCGCCTTGTCCTTGAACTGGTCTGCGATACCCATGCTGTTCACTCCTGTGGGATGCGTGAAGTACGTGTGGACGGCCCCCAGCGGGGCCTCGCCCAGCGTTGCACGACCCGACATCCCACGCATTTCGGAACGTTACGTACCGTTACGCACGGTCAGCACGCTCGGCTCGCGCGTCCTGGTCCGCCTCTCCCCCGGCCCCCACCAGCCCCTTCGGCACGGTGTGGAGGCGCGGCTCGAAGCGGCGCATCTCGCGCTGTCCGCCGATCGCGATGACGGAGGGCAGGTAGCCCCGGACCGACTGCATCCCGCGCAGCCACCACTGGGCGTACACATGCGGGGAGCGCCGGACGATCCCGTCCACGATCCGTTCGACGGCCGGGCCGAGCGGATACGTGCGGTTCATCGGCCACGGCAGCCGCTGGCGCAACTCCCGCATCACGTCGTCCTGGTCAGCGCCGCGCACCATGTCGGTGTCGGTCCAGGAGAGGTAGCCGACCCCGACCTTGACGCCCTTGTAGCCGACCTCGGCGCGCAGGCTGTGCGCGAACGCCTCGACGCCCGACTTGGACGCGCAGTACGCCGTCATCATCGGGGCCGGGGTGATCGCGGCCAGCGACGCTATCTGGAGGAAGTAGCCGCGGCTCTCCATCAGCACCGGCAGGAACGCCCGCCCGGTGACCGCGCCGCCGATGAGGTTCACCTCGATGACCCGCCGCCAGGCGTCCGGGTCGGAGTCGACGAACGGGCCGCCCGATGCGACGCCCGCGTTGGCGACGACCACGTCGACCTTGCCGAACCGGTCCTTGACCTCGCGCGCCACCTGGGCCATCGCCGCGTGGTCGGTGACGTCGGCGAACCAGTGGTCGCTCTCGCCGTGCAGCCGCTCGGACACCTTCTTCAGCTCGTCCGGCTCCAGGCCGACGAGCGCCAGCGTCGCACCGCGCGCCGACAGCTTGCGGGCCAGCAGTTCGCCCACGCCACGGGCCGCGCCGGTCACGACGACGACCTGGCCCTCCAGACTCCGCCTGCTGCTCATGCGACATCCTCCTTCTCCGCCGGGGCGGCCGTCCGCTCGGTGACGTACCGGGTGACCAGTTCTCTGAGCTTCGCCGTGACGGCCTCCGGGGCTTCCATCGGCGTCATGTGCCCCACGCCCGTCAGCTCGGTCAGCCCGAGGCCCAGCGGCAGCGCCGCCGCGATGGCCCGCGCGTGGACCGGCGGGGTGAGCCTGTCCTCCGTGCCGGCGATGACCGCGGTCGGCGCCCGCAGCTCCCGCACGCTCGCCGCCTCGTCCAGTTCGGCGAGCACGTGGCCCCACCCCACCCGCGCGCGGCGCGGGCACGCGTGCACGATCCGGGCGCACGCGTCGACCCGCTCCGGAGCCGAACCGGCCCCCATCGTCACGTACTTGAGGATCTTCCTGGAGACCGGGGTGACCGGCCCGAGGGGCGCCCCGGACCCGAGGATCGCGGCCGTGAGCCGGGTCCGGAACGCGCCCGCCCGCATCGGCAGGACGAGCGCCTCGGCGGTCAGCCGGTCGCTGCCGGTGGAGCAGAGCAGCACGGCGGCGGCGTGCTCGCGCAGCCCGGGCCTGCGGGCCGCGGCCATCAGCGTCATGCCGCCCATGGAGTGCCCGGCCAGCACCGCCTTCCGCCCGGGGGCCAGGGTCGCGGCGAGGACCGCTTCGAGGTCGTCGGCCAGGGCGCCCGGGCTGTAGCCGCCGGGGCCGGGCTCGGGGGTCAGGCCGTGGCCGCGCTGGTCGTAGGCGATGACGCGGTGGTCGGCGGCGAGGTCCCGGATCTGCGCGGCCCAGAAGTGGGTGTTGCAGGTCCAGCCGTGGGCCAGGACCACGGCGGGCGCGTCCTTCGGCCCGTGCAGCTCGACGTGGATGCGCGAGCCGTCCGCGGACCGTACGAACTGTTCGCTCGCGGGTACCGGCGGGGCGTCGTCGCGGTGCAGGAGACGGCTCATCGCGCGGCCTCCTCGACGACGGAGCCGCCGGTCGCGGACTTCCCGGCTTCGACGGCCTCCCGGTCGGCGCGCCCCGGCTGCTCCGGTACGAGCCCGCGCCCGCCCAGCCGTTCCGCTCCGCCGATCGCAGTCCCGGCCCGGATGACGTCGTACTCCGCGAGGTCCACCGTCCGCGTCTGCCGCCGGAACTCGCCCGTCGTGCCCGGCCAGACCGTCGTGTTGCGGCCCTCAGCGTCCAGGTACCAGCTGGTGCAGCCACCGGTGTTCCACACGGTGCGCTTCATCCGCTCCTGGACCCGGTGGTTCCACGCGGTGACGGCGGTGGAGCGCGCGCCGAGCGCCGCGCGGCCGCCCAGCACGTTCAACTGCCGCAGGTAGTCGGCCATGTAGTTGAGCTGGGACTCGATCATCAGGATCATCGAGGAGTTGCCGAGCCCGGTGTTGGGGCCGATGATCGTCATCCAGTTGGGGAACCCGGCGGCGGTCGCGCCGCGCAGCGAGTTCATCCCGTCCTTCCAGGACTCGGCGAGCGTGATGCCCTCCTCGCCGACGACCCGCTCCGCGATCGGCATGTCCGTCACATGGAAGCCGGTGCCGAAGATGATCGCGTCGACCTCGGCCTCGCTGCCGTCCGCGGCGACGACGGTGGAGCCGCGTATCTCGCTGAGCCCGGAGGCCACGACGTCCACATTGGGCTGGGCGAGCGCCGGGTAGTAGGTGCTGGAGAGCAGGATCCGCTTGCAGCCGATGCGGTAGTCGGGGGTCAGCTTCGCCCGCAGGGCCGGGTCCTTGATGGCCCGCGCCATGTTGGACTTGGCTATCTTCTCCACCAGGCCCAGCTGGTCGGGGTGCTTGGTGAAGGCGCTGACCTGCAACTCCCGTATGCCCCACAGCAGTCCGCGGCGTGCGGTGCCGGTGGCGGGGACGGCCCGGTGGAGGGCGCGCTCGGCCTTGCTGATGGTGCGGTCCATGCGCGGCATGACCCAGGGGGGCGTGCGCTGGAAGAGCGTGAGCTGGGCGGTCTTCGGCTGGATCGCCGGGACGATCTGGATGGCGGAGGCGCCCGTTCCGACCATGGCGACGCGCTTGCCGGCCAGGTCGTAGTCGTGGTCCCAGCGCGCGGAGTGGAAGACCTTGCCGGGGAAGGAGTCGAGCCCGGGTATGTCCGGCATCTTGGGGTCCGAGAGCGGCCCGGTGGCGGAGACGACGACGTCCGCGCGGAGTACGGACCCGTCCGCGGACTCGATCACCCAGTACAGGTTCTCCTTGTCCCAGCTCATCAGCTTCACCTCATGGTTCAGCCGGATGTGCGGACGGAGCCCGAAGGTGTCGGCGACGCGCTCCAGGTAGGCGCGGATGTGCTCCTGCCCGGAGAAGGTGCGCGGCCAGTCGGGGTTGGGCGCGAAGGAGAAGGAGTAGAGGTGGGACGGTACGTCGCAGGCGCAGCCGGGATAGCTGTTGTCGCGCCAGGTGCCGCCCACCGAGTCGGCCCGCTCCAGGACGACGAAATCGGTGATGCCTTCGCGGCGCAGCCGGACGGCGGCCCCCAGGCCCCCGAATCCGGTTCCGATCACCGCCACACGTACGTGCTCCTGCTGGGCCATGCTGCCGCCTCCCGCGGTACGTCACACGACTCTGCCAGCAATCACTGGCATTGTTCGGAGAGTAGAGCAGGCTCGTACTGATGGGTAGGGGGCGGACCGAGGAAAGTTACTGGCGGTACAACATAGGGTGCCCCTGTGGCTGAAGGACGCGAGCACCGCGAATACCGCATGGAGGAGCTGGCCCATGAGGCCGGCATCACCGTGCGGACCCTGCGCTTCTACCGGGAGCGCGGCCTGATCCCGCCACCCCGCCGGGAGGGCCGGATCGCCTGGTACGACGACCACCACCTGGCCCGGCTCCGCACCATCACGGGCCTGTTGGAGCGCGGCCACACCCTCAACGGCATCGCGGACCTGGCCGCCACCTTCGAGAGCGGACGCGATGTGGCCGAGGTGCTGGGCCTCGGCGAGCCGACCGAGGAGACCCCGGTCCGGCTCACCCCGGAACAGCTCGCCGACTACTTCGAGGGCGAGGTCACCCCGGAGAACCTGGCGACCGCGCTGGACCTGGGCTATCTCGCCACCGATGGCGACGAGATCGTCCACATCAGCCGGCGTCTGCTGGAGGTGTCGGCGGAGCTCGTACGGGAAGGGGTGCCGCTGGCCACGGTGCTCTCCTCGGGCCGACGCGTCCGCGAGCACGCGGACGCTCTCGCCGAAATCTTCGTACGCGTACTGCATGCCCACACCAAGGAGACCGAACCGGCCCAACTTCGGCCACTGGCCCGTGCGGTGGTGGACGCGGAGCTGTCGATGGCCCTGGACCGCAGACTGCGCCGCGAGGACGGCACCCAGCCCCCTAAGGCGGAGTGACCCCTCCCGGGACCCGGGAGGAGGGGGTCACCGTGCTTTGCGCCAGGGACGGCCGGGACGTCACCGCGCTTCCGGCCAGGGACGGGCGGGGGAGGGGATCCCCCCCGCTTCCCGCCCGGGACGCGGGGGGATCACCCCGTTTCCCACCCGGGGCGGCCGCGACGGGAGCACCCGGTCGCCCCCACGCGGCCGGCGACTTCCCCAGGGGCGCTCTTCAAAGGGTTCTACGGGGGCGTTCCCCAGGCGCTCTACAGGTCGAAGACGGCGGTCACGGGCGCATGGTCGCTCCACCGTTCCGCATGGCTCGCGGCCCTCTCCACGTACGCCTTCACCGCACGCTCCGCCAGCCGGGGCGAGGCGACGATCAGGTCGATCCGCCACCCGGCGTCGTTGTCGAAGGCACGCCCCCGGTAGGACCACCACGAGTACGGCCCCTCGGTGTCCGGGTGCAGCGCCCGTACGACGTCGACGTACGCGGCCTCCTCGAAGACCCGCGTCAGCCAGGCCCGCTCCTCGGGCAGGAAGCCGGAGTTCTTCTGGTTGGCCTTCCAGTTCTTCAGGTCGGCCTCCTGGTGGGCGATGTTCCAGTCGCCGCAGACCACGACCTCGCGGCCGTCCGCCGCCGCCCGCTCCCTCAGGCCCTGGAGGTAGGTGAGGAAGGCCGCCATGAAGCGCTCCTTCTCGTCCTGCCGCTCCGTGCCGACCTCACCGGAGGGCAGGTACAGGCTCGCGACGGTCACGCCGGGGAGGTCGATCTCGACGTACCGGCCGCTCGCGTCGAACTCCTCGGCGCCGGGGACCTCGAACCCGCCGAAGCCGATCTGCACCCGCTCCGGCGCGCGCCGCGCGTAGACGGAGACCCCGGCGCGCCCCTTGGCGGCGGCGGGGGCGTGCACGGCGTGCCAGCCCTCGGGGGAACGGACCTCTTCGGCCAGCTGGGCGGGGTCGGCGCGGACCTCCTGGAGGCAGATCACATCGGCTTCGGTGCTCGCCAGCCATTCCACGAAGCCTTTCTTCGTGGCGGCGCGGAGCCCATTAACATTCACGCTCGTAACGGTCAGCATCCGGAAACAGTACCCACCCGCCCTAGACATAGATATACGATGCCCAGCATGATTATCCGCCCGCGTCGCTTCGATCATCCCGACGCCGTCAAACTCAACGACCAGGTGCAGCTCGAGTACGCCGTGCGCTACGGCGACGAGGGCGATGTCACCCCGCTCGACCCGGCCATGTTCGAGCCCCCGCACGGTCTGTATCTGCTCGCCTACGACGAGGAGGACCGCCCGGTGGCCACCGGCGGCTGGCGCACCCAGGACCGCAACCCCGAGGGCTACGGGGACGGCGACGCCGAGATCAAGCGGATGTTCGTGATCCCCGAGGGCCGAGGGCGCGGCCTGGCCCGCCGGCTGCTCGCCGCCCTGGAGGACGACGCACGGGCCGCCGGCCGCGTCCGGATGGTCCTGGAGACCGGGGACCAGCAGCCGGAGGCCATAGCGCTGTACACGTCGAGCGGCTACACGGTCTGCGAGAAGTTCGGCCACTACCGGGAGTACGAGAGCAGCATCTGCATGGCCAAGCCGCTCCGGCAGCCGTGAACCCCGCGCCGCTCCGGCGCCGGCGGCCGGGACCACCGCCGCCGTGCGGGAGGCCGGTTCCTCAGGCGTCCCCGCCGAGCACCAGGACGACGTGCTCGTTCTCCCCGTGCACGACCGTCCCCGTGGCCACGAACCCGCACTTCTCCAGCAGCCGCACCGAGCCGGTGTTGCCCGCGACGGGGTCGGCGTAGAGGGGGCGGATCTTCTCCCGCTCCAGGAACGCGTTCAGCGCCACGGTGCCGATGCCCCGGCCCCAGTACGGGCGGCCCAGCCAATAGCCGATGGTGCGCTGCCCCTCCACCCACCAGGACACGATGCTCCCGGCGGGATCGCCGTCCACGACGACCGTCTGCACGAAGACCTCGGGGTCCCCCAGCACCCTCGTGGCCCAGTGCGTCATGAACGCCTCCCGCTCCCGTGGGGCGAACTTCGAGCGCCGGACCGCCTCCGGGTCGTGCTCGTACGCGAGGAACGTCTCAAGGTCCGCCTGCTCGACATCTCTGAGTTGCACAGTGCTCTCCATGCCGACCGAGTCTGCCACCCGGCACTGACAACGGGCACTGACCACCGGCATGGGCCACCGGCACCGGCCACCAGCCGGGCCGCTCAGCGCGGGGTGGCCAGCACCTGGGTCCAGTAGGGGCCGCGCGGGGAGTCCGCGATGCCCACGCCGACGTGGACGAAGTCGCAGTTGAAGATGTCGCCGTCGCGGCCGGGGCTGCGACGCCACTGTTCGGCAACGGCGGCCGGGTCGCGCATGCCGGTGGCGATGGTCTCGCCCACGGCCGACCAGTCGTAGCCCGTGGCGGCGACCCGGTCGCCCATCCCCCGGCCCGAGGAGTCGGTGTGGCCGAAATAGTTCCGTGCGGCCATGTCCTCGGAGTGCCGCTGGGCGACCTCGGTCAGCCGGGGATCGGTGCGCAGGCCGGGGCAGCCGGTCTCGGCGCGCAGGGTGTTGACCCGGGTGACCAGCCGCTGGTCCGGGCCGGCCGGCGGGGCCGGGAGCGCGGACGCGGCCGAGGGCGCGGGAGCGGCGGAGGGCGGCCGGGAGGCGGCGGCCGTACGGCTGGGCGAGGCCGAGGGCGACGGCGGGAGCGGGGACGACGACGTGGCGGTGGAGGGCGCGGGACGCGGCTCGGCCGGGGCGGCGGCGGGCGGCGAGGCACGGTGCGTGGGGCCCCCGCCCCGGGACTCGGGCGAGGCGGGGCCCGAGGGCCACAGGAGTACGGCGACGGAGGTCACGGCGGCCGCGGCGGCGAGCAGCCCCGCCGCCTTCCCGGCGGAGAACGCGGCGGGGGCCACCGCCGGGGCCAGCGCCGCCGAGGCGTGCTGCCCACCCTCGTACAACGGCACCACCAGAGCGAGGCCGGAGAGCAGCCCCTCCGGCGGGACGAGGTTCGCGCTGCCGGCGGAGCAGGTGGCGCAGCCCCGTATGTGCCGGGCCGTCCGCTTGCGCCACAGGGGCGTGGGCACGCCGTCCCAGTCCTCCGTCAGCGCGTCCAGGTCGGGGCAGCGGGGGTCGGCTGCCAGGGCCCGGACGACCGCGCGCCCGACGTCGAGCTGGTTCTTGACCCGCTGTACGCGTACGGCGGCGTGCTGCGGGGAGAGCCCGAGCGCCTCGGCCAGATCGGCACGGGTGAGGTCACCGGTGGTTTCCAGCCACCACAGGGAGAGCACATCGCGTTCCGCGTCGTCCAGCCAGCGGGTCGCCTCGGCGGTCTCGCGCCGCTGCCCGGAGAGCTCCAGGCGCAGGATCGTCAGGTCGACGAAGTCGGCCGCCGGGTCGGCGGGCTCCTCGGTCTCGTCGAGGGCGGCGGGGCGATGGCCCAGGACGGACCAGCGGGTGCGGACCTGGTTCATGGCGATGGCCACCAGCCAGGACCGGAACCGGGCGGGTTCGCGCAGCGAGGAGAGGCCGGAGAGCGCCCGGAGCATGGTCTCCTGCACCACGTCGTCCACGTCCGGGTGGCCGTTGAGGGCGCGCCCGACGACGTTGTAGACGAGCGGCAGGTACTGGGCGGCGAGCCGCTCCCCCGCACCCCGGTCGCCGTTCCTGGCCGCGATGACCAGAGCGGTGTCCACGCCGTTCGGACCGTTCAGACCCTGCACGCCCGTCACGCCCTTCGTTCCGTCAGCCAAGCGCCCGCGTACTCACGTCCCGGCCGGCCCGCACACGGAGCGGCGCGGCGCCCGAGGAGGTGTGGGCCAGGTCACCCCCGGGGGTTTTGTTATCCGCCCCCCGCCCGGTGGTCAACCAGTATGCGGGGGCCCGCGGGCCGCCCCGCAGGGAGAGTGCCGGAAACCGGGAGGGACATGTCGACCAGAACGGACACCGACTTCACCATGCCGGAGGCCACGGGGGCCGAGACCTTCCCCGGGGCCCTGCGGCAGGCGCTGAACCGGCGCGGGCTCTCGCTGGAGCGGGTGAGCGAACGGCTCAGGGCGCACGGCATCGTCATCAGCCAGGCCACCCTCAGCAGCTGGCAGCGCGGCCGCAGCCAGCCCGAACGGGCGCGGTCCCTGCGGGCCTTGGAGGCGCTGGAGGAGATCCTGGAGCTGCCCGCCGGGGCCCTGCTCTCGCTGCTCGGCCCACGCCGCCCCCGTGGCCGGATCACGCCGGCCGGCGGCGAGGGGGCCGCCCTCCAGGTCCTCGGGGAGGACTCGGTGGTGGAGAAGGCGCTCGGCGCGCGGTTCCGCCACTTCAACCAGGAGACGGGCTCGTTGGTCGTCCACGACGTCGTGACGGTCGGCGAGAGCGGCACGCTGAGCGGGATCTCCTCCACGAACGTGCTGCGGGCCGGCCGGGCGGGCGCGGACCGCGCGGTCTTCGTGCTCAGCTTCGACGACGAGGCGGCCGAGCCCGTGGACATCCGGGTCACCTGCGGCCGGCTCGTCGAGGCCACGTACCTCAAGAACCTCAAGTCCCTGGTGCTGGAGATCCACTTCGGCCGCCGGCTCGCCAAACTGGACACCACGGTGGTGAGTTACGCCGTCGAGGTGAGCCCGTCCGAGACACCGGCCACGCACTACGAGCGCTGGTCGCGGACGAACCTCCACGAGTACCTCCAGCAGGTCTTCTTCCACCCCGCCGCCCTGCCGTCCGACTGCCACCGGTACGTACGGGACCGGGTCGGCTCGCCGCCCCACGCCCGGCGGCGCATCCCGCTGAGCGACGCGTACGACGTCCATGTGCTCACCTCCCGGTGCAAGCCGGGTGTCCACGGGGTGGCGTGGGACTACGGGCCGGGAACGGGTGGAACGAGTGGAACGGGAGACCGCCCAGGATGAGTGGACGGTCTCCCGCGCTTGCGGCGCCTTCGCCCGGCGGGGGCTGCTCGGCGTCTCCCGCCGGGGCCGCTCGCCGTCGAGCCGCCCCGGCGGGGGGGGGCTGCTCGGCGTCGGAGCGGGCCCGGCGGGGCTACTTGGTGTTGAGCGTCAGCCCGTAGTACTTCAGGGCGTCGTCGAGCGGCTGGAAGTACGACGAACCGGGCGAGTTCACCTGGCCGTTGCACCGCTGGCCGATGGGACCGCCGGAGGTCATCCCCTGCGCCTGGGAGCCGGAGACGTACGCGCCACCGCTGTCGCCGCCCTGGGTGCAGACGGATGAGCTCGCCAGCCCCGTCACCACGGTGTCCGGGCCGCCGTTCTCGTCGGTGTAGGTGACGCTGACGTTGTACGAGCCGACCTTGCCGCAGGTCCAGCCGGTGGTCTGGCCGGACTTGCAGAGCGCCGAACCCTGCGGGGCGCGCTGGCTGCCCCGGACGGCGACAGTGCCCGCCTTGCCGTACGTGGTGATGTCGAGGCCGATCGAGTGGCCGGAGTCCACGGCGGCTATGCCCATGTCCACGCTGCGCGTGCCGAGGGCGAACCGGGTGTGGGTGGCCTTGGCGAACCGGGTCCCGTTGTAGGCGAGTTCGGGCAGACCGTCCACACAGTGGCCGGCCGTCACCAGCACCTGCTTGCCGGAGCGGTCCTTCGCCCCGTAGCCGACCGAGCAGAGGTAGCCGTTGAACGTCATCCGGCTGCCGGGCGGCACGACGGCCTGGGTCTCCAGCTTCTCCCGGCCCTTGACGACCCGTACCGCTTCGCCGTTGCTCCGCGCGGCCTCGAGGAAGTCACGGGTGGCGGTGTCCGACGTACCGTTCACCTCGACGGTCACGGTGTCGGACGCGAGGTCCACGGACCACGCGGACACCCCGGCCGGGGCGCTCCTGAGGGCCTGGGTGTCGAGCTGGGCCTTGACGCGGTTCAGCGCGCTCTCACCGCGCTCGGGGACCCGCGCCTTCAGCCCGGCCTCCCTGACCTCCTTCGCCGCCTGCGCATCGGCGGCGTTGACGACGAGGGTTCCGTCCGGGGCGAAGAAGGCCCCGAGCGTGGAGACGCGCTCCGCCCGCAACTCCGCGAACCGGTCCTGCTGCCGGGCTTCCTTGTCCAGCCGTTCGCCGGCTTCCCGCTCACTCACGCCCAGGGTCGAGGCGAGAGCCCGGACCATCTCCGGCTGATAGCGCAGCGGCGCGGATTCCTCCTGACCGGCGTAGGCCCCTGTGGCGACTCCGGCCGACAGAAGGGCGCCGATGGAGGCGGCCACGATGTATCTGCGCGCGTTCTTCTTACCGTGCTTCACGCGATTCCTTCCGCTACACGGGCAGTGTCCAGACAATGGGGGGGTGGCCGCACCGCGCTTGGGGACGCGCGACGCGCTCCGGTGGACACTGCCCGGCGGCGATGACATGTCCCTGTCGCCGCGTCCCGAACTCTCGCGTAAGCGGAACTGCCGCGACAAGGACTGGAGAAGAGGCTCTTTTCTACAGAACTGGCCGAGAACTGTAGAGAAACCGAGGCGCGGGGCCCGGCCTGCGAGCGCTGCGGGACTCCTCAGCGGTCGTAGCGGTGGGCGTACGGCATGCCGGGGCACGCGGGACAGACGAAGAGGTGCACGCCGCCGCGCCCCCCGGTGTCCACGCCGTAGATCCCGGTCACCGCCTCGACCTCGTCGAACCGCTCGCCAGGTGTCCGCGTGCGGGTACTCCGGCAGGTCCGCGTGCGGGTGCTCCGCCGCGCGACTGCGCGCCACCGCCACCGGCTCAGGAGAGACGGGCTCACCCCGACCCGCACCGGCCGGCGCCCTGTGGGCCCGGACGACGGAATCCCGCCCGGTCCAAGACCGGGCGGGATTCCGTCAACCCTCTGTGAGCCGACACGCTGCCTCAGGGCTGTTCACGGACGGACAGCCGGCGCGGCTTCCAGCGTGCTCTTCGAGCTCTTCTGAGCCCGGTCGAGCAACGACGTGTGGCTGGCAATCAGCTGCTTCTGGATAGCAGATTCCTCGGTGTACCAGACCTTGACCAGGTCGGTCTTTTCCTTGCACTCGACCTCGGCGGTGGCAATGCTGATTTCCTTGCTCGACGCCGTGGGCGCGTTCGCCGATGCCAGATCACCGGCGTCCCAGACGGTTTTCACGTCATGACCGCGCGCGTTCATGCAGTCGGCCCACCGGGCCATCGCGGCCTTGACTGCCGGAACCTGCTGAGACCGTTCGAAGCTCTCGGCGCTCAACTGCTCCACTAGTTCGACGTCCAGCGACCCGACCTTCCGGTCGACCTCTCCGCTGCAACCGCCTTCGGGAAGTTCCCGCCCCTTGAAGGATGTGGCCTTCTCGCTTCCCTCTGCCCCCCGCCAGACCTTTTCGGCATCCGGCTCGTCCTGCTCCGGCGGAGGGGTGCTGTCCCTGCCGGAAGCAGGCACGCGGTAGCCGAACTCCTGAGCCTCCGCCAGGACGGTCAGGCCGTAGCGACGGGGCATGTTCGACGCGTTGTCCGCAGGCGGCGGGGAGGTTCCGAGGTCTTCGGTTCTCCAGTCCACAAAGCCATAGCGGCGCATGCAGGCTATCTCAGCGACGTCCCGCGCCCGCTGGACGGCGATTTCGTCGGCATAGGAGACCATGTACTGCTCAAGCGGCAGGGCCATGCCCTTGGTCAGCCCGGCAGAAGGAACTCTGGACGGCCAATTCTCCGTGAAGACCTTCGGAGTCGCGGCCTCGGCCTTCGTCACCCCGCCGGCGGTCACCACCTGTGAGCCATCTGATTCGTGCTGCCCGCAGCCGGCCATGAGCACCGCGAGAGAAACAGCTGCCACAGGAACAAGGAAGACGCGTCGGATGGTCATCACAGCCTCGCACTACTAGCGTTTTCGTTCTTGAGGGACGAGATGAGGTTCTTGTTGACACCTGTCGTGAATGTCTGGTATGCACCGGTCTGGTTGCTGTTGAAGTAGATCCGGTGCGATCGGGAGTCGGCATTGGACGCACCGGCGGCATTGTTCTTCACAACGTCACCGGAACCTGGCTGCACCGCACGGCACTTACTGCCGTTGGGCAGCGCTATCCCCTTGTCGCGACCGAACTCGAATCGGACCTGCTGCATCCCCGAGGGCGTCAGGTGATCAAATCCCGTATGCGAGTCATGGGTCTTGTTCGTGAGGAAGCAGGCGCTGGAAAAGATGCCGATGCTCTGCAGACTGTTGTAGAAGATCGCGAAACATCTTGTCGACGACGAGCACTCATCCGAACTGTACGTAACGTAGGCGTTCGCCTGGGACACCGGCACGAGCACCGCCGCCACCGTCATGCCGGCAGTTACCGCACAGCGTCCCACGAATGACCTTTTTGACACGTTCCCCCCACTTGACGTCAGGGTCGGGAAAAAATGACCGACTACCTACCGGGCATGAAACTCGCCGAGTTATGGCCCCGACCCGCTTGAGCACTACCGTAGCTCCGCGCTCGAACTGATTGAGCGAAGCCCGACCGATCGGCCGATTTACATTCCATGGTTCTCCGGGAGGCATGAAATCCGACCTCCCAGCCTCGATCATGATCAGCCGCAGTGAATGTTGTGCCAGGCTTCCTGCCAGACGAGCGTCTGCCCGGCGGAGGGCCCATTGGTAGCCCCGACGTAAATATTGATGCACTTGCCGTTGGTTCCGGTCACCCTTACAGGGCCGGCGTAATATTTGTAATCTCCGAGATCGCTTTGACGGCCCGTGAGATTTCCTCTCTCGATCGCCACACTGAGTTGAGTCACCTTTCCGTAGTACAGCCCTGCGGTGTTCGTCGCGCAGTTGGTCCCCCCGTTGGCGGTCGAGTAATAAACACGCGCGGTGCTCATGACCGTTCCGTTGGTCTGCTTGAGTTTGTACGTGCCCACGAGCGAACCCGAGCAGCCACTCGCCGCGGAAGCGGTCGTCGTCGTACCGAAGGCGAGGCCGACGGTCATCATTGCCAGGCCGGCCGAATAGGCGAGCGCTTTGCGGGTGCTTGATCGCATCATTCGTTCCTTTTCTCCGGTCAGTGATCCGGTGACGCGGTACCGCAATGAGGCTCCTCGCCGGAACCACGCACGGCTCACCTTCCGGACGTGTCAGCCATTCGAGCACGTGAAACATTCGAAGCCATGTCCGCATTGCCGATCTGGCACCTCACGCCGCCCCGCCCAGGTGATTTGCGGCTGCAGCTTAGGCCAGGCCGAGCCACCGGTCCAGACCTTGCCGCCACTCCGCGCACCTCGCAATTCAGCCAACGTGCGGCCGGAAAAGACGAGGCGATCGGCGGATCCCATGCCCACTAACGCACATCTATCACTCTCTGTGGCTCAGCGGGCAACCTCGGTAACGACACCGGAGCAGAGTGGCGCGGCGCGCTCAACCCTCAGAATCCCTTCTACGGGCTCGCCACCTGGGACGCTGCGAACGAAAGCGCCGACGAGAATGA
The DNA here is from genome assembly GCF_046548915.1 of Streptomyces sp. cmx-18-6. Taxonomy (NCBI): domain Bacteria; kingdom Bacillati; phylum Actinomycetota; class Actinomycetes; order Kitasatosporales; family Streptomycetaceae; genus Streptomyces; species Streptomyces sp. cmx-18-6. The sequence continues at coordinate 229,181 of NZ_JAEBEP010000009.1, forward strand.
AGCATTCCGCTATTACGGCCCCACGATCGCCCGCCCTCGCGATCCGAAGTCATATTTCAGTCACCCTCTGGCCGGATGTCACGCAAATCAGCCGATTAAATTTTCACCGCCCGATCCACCAGTCGGCACAGATATCGTCGCGTCGACCCGACGGGTCGATGCCATTCGCGACTGTTCGTTCGGCAAGAACGACATGGGCGATATGGCCGACATGGAATAACGAATCGAGCGAAGGAGTGGGATGTAGTGAGACGGGGAAGATCATTTGCGAAAATCGTGGCCGGAACGGCAGCAACGGCCCTTTTCGCGGCTTTGGTGCAGCCTGCCTGGGGAGCAGAGGACGAGGCTCCGGACCCCGGCGTGAAGGCGCAGGGGGAAGCTGATGTTTCGTCGATACCGGCCGCTGACCGCAGCCGTGTTCTGGGGGCGAAGTGGTCGCAGTCCGCTGATGTCGCGTGGACGACCACATCGGATGCGCAAGGGTTTCATCTGCTCACAGCGACGGAAAAGTCCGGATACGCATGGAAGACAGCCGCCTCGCTGTCCGAGCCGGGGTTCGATGCCGACGCGTGGATCGGCAATGCGTGCGTGACGGCGTCGGGTAAGAGAGCGGTGGTCGTCTATGCCCCGCGCACTTTCACCAACGACGTTCAACTGAACGCTCGCGGTGGATTCACCGCAGTCGTCGAGCTGGCTTCGGGCAAGGTGACCAAACTCGATCTCACCGCCTCGCTCTCCTATTACAACCCCGGGTGCGGGGTGGGTGAATCCGCTGTCCTGACCCAGTCACCCGGTGAGGACAGACAGCAGACGCGCCTCATCACGGTGGACGCGGTGACGGGAAAGCTCGGCACTCCGGTGGTCGCGGACGGCCAGGTCACCTCGGCCGTACCCGGCGGCGCCGGCATCGTCGCAGCCAACGGTGCGAAGGTCGTCAGTATTGACGACAAGGGCAAGAAGACCCCTCTTGCCGCCACCAGTGGAACTCCTTACCGGATCACCCCCGATGCCGGCGGCGGTTTCGTCTTCCTGGACAGGCAGCCTCGCAAGGACAACGCGACAGAAGCGAAGACGCTGGTCAAGCGCACTCTGGGGGACGGAGAGACGACGACGCTCGGTAGCGGAGCGCTCTCCGCCGTAGGGGTGACCCGTGCGGCCGGAACGGTCTACCTCACCGGCGAGACGGTGGCGTCGAAACGGCTGCCCTCGGTCGTACAGAAGCTCACGGGAGCGGGCAAGGACACCATCGTCTCCACGCACGCACGGGCCCTGGTCCAGCGCACGGCGTGGGCGGATGGCAAAGGGTCGCCGTCCCACCTCCAACCCGAGCAGGCGGACGACGCGCGATCGGTGAACATCACCGCGACGTTCCGCGGCACCGGTCGGACGAGTGCGTTCACCGTCTCCCCTCTGGGGAAGAGGTCCTCTCACTGGGATCAGGGCTTGGCCGCCTCGCCCCGCCTCGACGCCGGGCGAAGCGGTGGCCCCGCTTCCTCCGCGAACAAGGGCGTGGCCGCGGCCGGCTCCCCGACAGAGATCGTCGAATCGGAGCGGGTGTGCTCGGTCCCCCGCAACGATCCTCGCAACCAGGCGATGCAGCCCAAGCCCCGCCAGGTGGAGTGGGCGGTCGACCAGGCCGTCAAGGGAGGTCTGAACCGGCACATATCCCGTCCGGCGAACTGGAAGAACCTGGGGATGCCCGCCTACCAGCCCCAGACGATGTTCCCCAGCCCGGCCCTGTCCGGAGGCGGCCGTGTGCCCGCACAGATCCTGCTGGGCATCACCGCGCAGGAATCGAACATGTGGCAGGCCGCTCGCAGCGCTGTTCCCGGGGTGACCGCCAACCCGCTGATCGGCAACTTCTACGGCACCGACTTCAAGGACGGCAACGACGCCGACTGGGACATCGACTTCCGTAAAGCCGACTGTGGTTACGGTGTGACCCAGGTGACCGACCACATGCGGATGGCGGGACGCGAAGACGGAATGGGCGGTGCCGCCTGGGATTACCAGAAGCAGCGGGCGGTCGCCCTCGATTACACCGCCAACATCGCCGCCGGCCTCCAGATCCTCGCAGACAAGTGGAACGTGACCAAGCAGGCCGGCCTCGTCGTGCACGACGGGGACCCCAAGCGGCTGGAGAACTGGTTCTTCGCCCTGTGGGCCTACAATTCAGGGTTCTACGAGAACGTCAACAACAACGAACCCTGGGGAGTGGGCTGGGCCAACAACCCCGCCAATCCGGAATGGGACGCCGGCCGTAATCCCTTCATGGAGGACCGGTACGGCAACGAGGACGCCTCCGCCGCGGCCCGTCCACAGCACTGGCCCTACCCCGAGAAGGTCCTCGGCTTCGCCGCCCACCCACCGTCCTTCATCGAGTCCCCGAGCAAGATGGTCGAGGCGTTCCGCCCCGCCTGGTGGAACGGCACTGACGGCGACGCGACGATCGTCGGCAGCGGCAAGTACCACCGGGCACGGGTCAAGCCGCCGGAGGACCTGTTCTGCGGCCCGTACAACTCCTGTGACCCCTCCAAGATCTCCGATGAGGCATCCAACGATTCAGCGACGAGCGGTCCCTGTACGCGAAGCGACTTCCGCTGCTGGTTCCACCAGTCGGTGAGCTGGAAGACGGACTGTTCCTACAGCTGCGGCAACGAGCTGGTCCGGTTCAACGAGACCTATCCGGAAGAAGCGGACGGCACGGCCTACCCGCCCGTCTGCACCACAGCCGGGACAGGACTGCCCGCCGGGGCGCTCATCGTCGACGACGTCGCCGGAGGCACCCCCGTGGTGCGGCCCGGCTGTTCGAACTCGGGCTGGACCAACTCAGGGACGTTCACCCTCGGATTCAAGGGCGAAGCGGGCACCGGAGGGGGTACCGTCTGGCCCGGCAAGGTCGACACCCATCAGCTCGGCGCCGGATTCGGCGGTCACTTCTACATGTCGACCACCCGGGCGGGCGCCAAGGGTGAACGACTCAAGGCCACAGGAACCTGGCAGTTGAGCTCGTCCCTCAACAAATGGGGCAGGGTCATGGTGCACATCCCCGACCATGGAGCTCAGACCCAGCAAGCTCGCTATGAGATCTACTCGGGTGGCACGAAGGTAGGAGAGCGTTACATCCCTACCCGGCATCGAAAGAACAGCTGGGTCAATCTAGGGGTCTTCGATTTCCGAGGGTCGGGTCTGCCCAGCGTCAGGTTGGCCAACGTCACCGAGGACGGCGTGGGCGAGGACCGAGTGGCCTGGGACGCGGTGGCGTTCGTACCCCTGGCTGCCAAGCCGGCACAGTTCGTCGTAGCCCTGGGCGATTCCTATGCCTCAGGTGAAGGAGCCGGCGCCTACAGCGTCGTCAGTAACAACAACCACGGCGACAGCTCCTGGAACGCGTGCCGACGCAGTGGCAACGCCTGGTCCCGCAAGGCGGTCCTGCCTGGCCACACGTCAACGATCGGCGCGTTGTCCGACAGCAACGACCCCCGAATAGACTTCCAGTTCGTCGCCTGCTCCGGGGCGCAGACATGGCAATTGTCCGGGCAGCCGCTCGAATGGGGATACGATGGCAACTTCCGCGAGATCCCTCAGAATCGATCTGGCGTGCTGGACGCGAACACAACGCTCGTCACCCTCACTATCGGGGGTAATGACGCGAAGTTCCCGGACATCATCCGGAACTGTGTCATCGCCGCGTGTCCTGCGGAAAACGACATGAAGAGGGACATCGATCTGTCGGTCACTGAAGCGAGAAATACGTTGACCGACATCTCCCACAGAGCCCCGAAAGCCAAGATCGTACTGCTTGGCTATCCGACGCTTTTCCATGCGAACAACATCCTCTGCTCCGGCGGGGTGGGAACCGAGGACATGGTCCGCATGAACAAGATGGCTGGATACATGAAGGACAAGCAGTCCGCCATGGTGGCCGGCCTGAAGCAGAGTGGTATGCCGGTGCTGTTCGAATCGCCTGACCAGGACTTCGAGGGCCGGCGGGTGTGCGACGACCCCGAGGGGATCCACGGAGTCGTCCTCGGCCAGCAGGGCGAGGGAGACTTTCCGTGCCCCGGTCCGGCATGGTGTGCCAGCCGCGAAAGCTACCACCCCAAGAACATCGGTACGTCGGCCTATGCCAACGCCCTGGTGCGGGCGCTGAACAGGCCGTGACCAGTGGCCATGGAGAGAATGCCGCCGGCCCGTGCCTAGCGCTGCGGGTGGACGGAGCTCGCCGGGGGTGAAGGTTTTCGGCGCGCTCCTCTGCATGCTGCTCTTCGGCGTCCTCGCGTTGTTCGTATCCCAGCGGCTGGTGGAGTCCGGACGCGAGGACGTGGCCTTTGGAAGAACGGTGGACCACGCGGAGCGGCACGCACGCACGATGACCGAGCAGTCGGGGGCGCTTCTGGCCGACAGGCGCTCCGCGGCGGCCGCGCTTGAGAGCGACGAGCGCGGCGGACACGGAATATCGACCCTTTACGCCTTTCAGCGCAGGGGGTCGACGGCCACTGAAGTGGTGTTGTACACGGTGCCCTACGAGAAGGCGGCCCTGCCCTTCTCCTCCGGTACGGGCGCGGCCAGGCGCTGCTTCACCATCGTTTACGCCGCGGTGGGGACGCCGGAAACGACATCGCATGTCACAGCTCACGACAGCGAGTCATCGTGCGCACAGATCGCCGAGGAGGTGGACGCCGCGGAGCGGTGAGAGGCATCGGTCTGGAAGTCTGCAACTCCAGAGGCGTCCTGAGGCCCGGCCGGCGACGGTCCGGGCCTCAGGGCCGTCCAGGGCGTCGGCCGCGGCGAGCCGACCGGCACGGCCTGCGGCGGGCCGATGCCGGGACGCCGCCCGGACCACCAGGGTGCTGCCGCCGCTTCGCCAGCCCGCACGGTCAGCTCCGCTCACCGCGCCCACCGGCACCGCAGCCGACTTCCCCGAGCGGCATCCGCGTCGCACCAAGCCTGATAACCACGAAATCCCGCCCAGTTGAAGAACTGGACGGGATTTCGTGAACCCTTCACGAGCTGACTCGTGAACGATCCGTTGTGGACCTGTGGGGATTTGAACCCCAGACCCCCTCGATGCGAACGAGGTGCGCTACCAGACTGCGCCACAGGCCCTTGCAACGAGTGAAACTCTAGCACCCTCACCCGGGTGCTTGGAAATCCGTTCCTCCGCTGGTCAGCGACGTCCGGGTTCCGGGTCCCACGCGTCGTGCCTCACTCGTTGGCCGCGCGGGGCCGGTCCTCGTCGTCGTACTGGTCGAAGAGGGGGGTCCGGCCCCGGTCGCGGGTGCGGCGGGACTGGTTGGTGCGCTGGCGCGGCGCGGGGTCCACCGCGGGGGCGGCGGGGTGCGACGTGCCGGTCTGGGTCGGCTCGGCGGTGCTGGAGCGGGCCGCGCTCCAGGTCTCCGGGTCGCCGACCTCGACACCGCCGGTGGCCCGGGGGGCGACGGGGGCGGTGACGTAGGTGGGGAGCGGTACGGGGACGGGCTCCCAGCTGTCGCCCTGGACCCGGCCGCGTTCGCGCTGCTGGTCCACCCACTCCGCGTGGTCCGTCTGCTCGACGAGGGCGCGGCGGCCGGCCTCCTGCGGGGAGACCGTGGGGGTGGGTTCGGGCTCCGGGTGGTGGGCCTCGGAGTCCTCGTCCGGCTCGGCGGGGGCGGAGGGGGCGGGCTGGTGCCTGCGGGGCCGGTTCTCGCGCAGGCGCTGCGCCGCCACCTCGGCCCGCCTGCGGTCCATGGTGAACGCGAACCGGCGGCGTTCCTGGGCGCGCAGATGCACGATGTACGTGCTCAGCAGCACGGCCGGAGCGGCGGGCGCCCAGAGGAAGCCGAGCCCGCCGACCGCGGCCACGATCGCGCCGAGGGTAAAGGCCATGAAGAGGACGACGGTGGTCCGCCTGCGTCGCGCCAGGACCTGCGAGCGCTGCGCGCGGCGAACCCGCTCGGCCTCGGCGGCTTCCGCGTCGGCGCGCGGACGGCGCTGGGGCGGCGGCCCCTGGTGCGCGGGGCGCTCGCCGGACCGGTGGTCGTGCGCCTGGCGGTCCGGTGGCTGACGGTCCGATGGCTGGCGGTCCGGTGGCTGATGTGCCGCCCGCCGGTCGTGCGCCTGGCGTTCGGAAGCCTGGTGGCCCGGGGCTCGCTCGGCTCGCTCGGGAGCGTGCGCCGGGTCGTGCATCCTGACTTCGGTGTGCGCCGGAGGCGCGGCAAAGGCCCGGACGTCCACGGATTCCATTCGGTCCGTTTCCACGTCCGGGTCGACGTCGGGCCCCGCCTCCTCGGCGGTGCGCTCCCGCAGCTCCCTGGCGTACCGGCGCTCCATCGCCGCCCGTCCGGACAGCAGCCGGATGGCGGTGCTGAAGCGTTCCGTCGGACGGGCTTCGTTGAGCTCGTCCTGCCTGCGGAGCCACATCGGCACCAAGTAGGCGGCCCAGGCCCCGACGATGACTGCGTAGATGAGGCCGCTGCTGCTCACGCTCACACCGTAGAGGGGTTTACGCGGAGGCATCCGCCAATTGGCCCGGTGTGTCGCACGATCCGGCTGATATCACGGACTTTTTTTGTGATTGTTCGGATCAACAGTCGCCAATAGGGCGGCCCATTGCTGTCACCCGGCGATCAAATTCGAACACCTATTTCATTTCACCGGACTGGTCCGCACCGCCGCCGTCCTCCGGACCCTGTGCCGTCCCCGGACCTTGTGCCGTCCCCGGGCTCTGTGCCGTCCCCGGCCCCTGCGGCGCCCCCGGGCCCTGTGGCGTCACCGGCCGTCTCCGCCGCCAGCGCCGGAGCATCCCCTCGGGCGTCTCCTCGGCCGTGAGCGCGAAGATCAGGTGGTCCCGCCAGGCCCCGTCGATGTGCAGGTAGCGCGGGCGCACGCCCTCGGATCGGAAACCGAGTTTCTCCACCACCCGGCGGCTCGGGGCGTTCTCCGGGCGGATGCAGACCTCGATGCGGTGCAGCCCCACCGAGCGGAAGCAGTGGTCGACGGCGAGCGCCACGGCCGTGGGCATCACCCCGCGCCCGGCGACCTCCCGGTCGACCCAGTAGCCGATGTGCCCCGAGCACATGGAGCCCCAGGTGATCCCCGCGACGGTGAGCTGGCCGACGAGCCGCCCCTCGTACTCGATGGCGAACGGCAGCATCCGCCCCGCGTTCGCCTCGGCGCGCAGGTGGCGGACCATCTGCCGGTAGGTGGGCCGCCGCGCGACCGGGCCGCCGGGGGCCGGCGGCGGGACGGTGGCCTCCCAGGGGCGCAGCCAGTCGCGGTTGCGCCGGTTGACCTCACGCCAAACGCGCTGGTCGCGCATCTTTATCGGGCGGAGGACGATCTCGCCCTCGGTCAGCGTCACCGGCCAGGTCACGATGCTCAGCTCGGGCTCCCGGGCCGGGGGTGGTCGCCGCCGCGGAGCTGGTCGACGGCGTGCACCAGGAGCCGGGCGAGGACCGCGAGGCCGTCGCGCACCCCGCCGGTGGAGCCGGGCAGGTTGACGATCAGGGTGCGGGAGGCGACGCCCGCCAGGCCCCGGGAGAGCGCGGCGGTGGGGACCTTGGCCAGGCCCTCGGCCCGGATCGCCTCGGGGATGCCGGGGATCTCGTGGTCCAGGACGCGGCGGGTGGCCTCGGGGGTGGCGTCGGTGGGCGAGATGCCCGTACCGCCGGTGGTGACGATCACGTCGTACCCGGCGGCGATCCCCGCGCGCAGGGCCGCCTCCACCGGGTCGCCGTCCGGGACGACCTGGGGGCCGTCGACCGTGAAGCCGAGGGCGGTGAGCCCTTCGGCGATCAGGGGGCCGCCCTTGTCCGCGTACACCCCGGCGGAGGCCCGGTTGGAGGCGGTGACGACGAGAGCGGTGTACGAGGAGTGCGGCGCGGCGCCGCTGGGCTCCGGCGTCCGCGCGGGCTGTTCGTGGCCGGGGACTCTCGGCTCGGGCGGCGTCACGCGGCCGGTCCCTCCGGTGCGGTGCGGTGGAAGTCGCCGGACGCGCCGCCCGACTTCGCCTCGACCCGTACGTCGGTGATGACCGCGCTCTTGTCGACGGCCTTGACCATGTCGATCACCGTCAGCGCCGCCACCGAGACCGCCGTCAGGGCCTCCATCTCGACGCCCGTGCGGTCCGTCGTCTTCACGGTGGCCGTGATCTCCACCGCGTCGTCGGCCACGCTCAGGTCGACCTTCACGCCGGAGACGGCCAGCGGATGGCAGAGCGGGATCAGGTCCGGGGTGCGCTTGGCCCCCATGATCCCGGCGATCCTCGCGGTGGCGAGGGCGTCGCCCTTGGGGACCCCCTCGCCGCGAAGCAGTTCGATGACGCGCGGCGAGACGAGGACCCGGCCGCTCGCGCGGGCGACGCGCGTGGTGACGTCCTTCTCGGACACGTCGACCATGCGGGCCGCGCCCGCCTCGTCGATGTGCGTCAGCCTGTTCTGCGTACTCAACTCACTCCGCCTAGCGGTAGGGGCGCCGATCGGCCCGGGGCCCGGAGGGGGTCCCCCGGAAGGCACGGCGGCAGATACCGTACCGCCCCCGGGCGGCGGTCAGCGGAGCAGGATCACGTCCGTCTCCGTGCCGGGCTCGGCGGAGGTGGTGTCCTCGGGCAGCACGATCAGCGCGTCCGCCTGGGCGAGGGCCGCGATCAGATGCGAGCTGGAACCCCCGACCGGGGTGACGGCGCCCGCCTCCTCGTCGTACGTGCCGCGCAGGAACTGGCGGCGGCCGGCGGGCGAGGTGAGCGCCTTGTCGACGTTCAGCACGGCCCGGGTCGTGGGGCGGTGGAGGTCGGTCAGGCCCATCAGGGCCCGGATGGCGGGGCGGACGAACAGCTCGAAGGAGACGTAACTGGAGACGGGGTTGCCCGGGAGGGCCAGCAGCGGGGTGTGGTCCGGGCCGATCGAGCCGAAGCCCTGGGGCTTGCCCGGCTGCATGGCGAGCTTGCGGAAGTCGATGCCGCTGCCCGGCTCGTCCTCGTCCCCGACCGAGGACAGCGCCTCCTTCACCACGTCGTACGCGCCGACGCTGACGCCGCCCGTGGTGACGACGATGTCCGCGCGGATGAGCTGGTCCTCGATCGTGGCGCGCAGGGTCTCGGCGTCGTCGGTGACCGCGCCGACCCGGTAGGCGATGGCTCCGGCGTCCCGGGCGGCGGCCGTGAGCGCGAAGCTGTTGGAGTCGTAGATCTGGCCGCCCGTCAGCTGCTCGCCGGGCTGGACCAGTTCGCTGCCGGTGGACAGGACGACGACGCGCGGGCGGGGGCGTACGACGACGGTCGAGCGGCCGATCGCGGCGAGCAGCCCGATCTGCGGCGGGCCGACGACCGACCCGGCGCGCAGGGCCAGATCGCCCGGCTTGACGTCGCTGCCGCGCAGGCGGACGTGCGCGCCGGCCTCGGCGGGCCGGTGGACGCGGACCTCGCCGGCGGCGCCCTCCGGCGCGTCGGAGTGGGCGCGCATGGCGGCGGCCGGGCCCTCGCCCGTACCGCCGTCCGTCCACTCCACCGGGACCACGGCCTCCGCACCGGCGGGCAGCGGGGCGCCCGTCATGATGCGGGCGGCCTGTCCCGGTCCCACGACCTGGTCGTCGGCGAGCCCGGCGCTGCCCGCGGCGACGTCGCCGATGACCGTGAGGACGGCGGGGAACTCCTCGCTGGCCCCCTCGATATCGGCGACCCGGACCGCGTAACCGTCCATCGAGCTGTTGTCGAAGGGCGGCAGGGCCACCTCCACGACGACGTCCTTCACCAGGACGCAGCCCTGGGCGTCGGGCAGCTGGAGCTCGATGGGTTCGAGCGGCCTCACCGTGGCGAGGATGTCGTCCAGGTGCTCGTCCACCGACCAGATCGTGCTGCTCACGGGGTTACATCTCCTCGGCGACGTACGTGCGGAGCCAGGTCCGGAAGTCCGGTCCCAGGTCTTCACGTTCGCACGCCAGTCTGACAATGGCACGCAGATAGTCGCTGCGGTCGCCGGTGTCATAGCGCCGGCCCTTGAAGACGACGCCGTGCACGGGGCCGCCGATCTTCTCGTCCGTGGCGAGCAGCTGGAGGGCGTCGGTGAGCTGGATCTCCCCGCCGCGGCCCGGCTCGGTGTGTCGCAGTATGTCGAAGACGGCGGGGTCCAGGACGTACCGGCCGATGACGGCGAGATTGCTGGGGGCGTCGGCCGGGTCCGGCTTCTCGACCAGGCCGGTGACCCGGACGACGTCGCTGTCCACGGTGGCGTCCGCGGCCGCGCAGCCGTACAGGTGGACCTGCGCCGGGTCGACCTCCATCAGCGCGACGACGCTGCCGCCCTCGCGCTCCTGGATCTCCACCATGCGGGCCAGCAGGGGGTCGCGCGGGTCGATCAGGTCGTCGCCGAGCAGTACGGCGAAGGGCTGGTCGCCCACGTGGGGGGCCGCGCACAGCACGGCGTGGCCGAGACCGCGCGGGTCGCCCTGGCGCACGTAGTGCATGGTGGCCAGGTCGCTGGACTCCTGGACCTTGGCCAGGCGTTCAGCGTCCCCCTTGCGGGTGAGCGCGGACTCCAGCTCGTAGTTGCGGTCGAAGTGGTCCTCAAGAGGACGCTTGTTGCGGCCGGTGATCATCAGAACATCGGAGAGGCCCGCTGCCACGGCCTCCTCGACGACATACTGGATGGCCGGCTTGTCGACGACAGGCAGCATCTCTTTGGGAGTGGCCTTCGTGGCGGGCAGGAAACGAGTACCGAGACCTGCTGCCGGGATGACGGCCTTGCTGATCCTGGAGGGCGACTGAGTCATGCGCAGAACCTTAACGGGTGCACACACGCGGAAGGTGAGGTTCCGCTTAAGTTTGCCCTTAAATATGCCCATACGAGAAACGTGTGAGTCTCTCTTGAACACCGACAAGTCCGGAAAGACGCCCGTGAAGGTACCCGCAAAGGTCGCCCTGCGGGGCGAACTGCTCGCCGCGCGGGCCCTCCTGGCCAAGGAGGACGTGGCGCGGGCCGCCACGGTTCTCGCCGCCACCGCCCTGGGCCTGCCGGAACTGGCCGACGCCCGGACGGTCGCCGCGTACGTCTCCGTGGGCCGCGAACCGGGCACCCGTGTCCTCCTGGACGCGTTGCGCGAGAAGGGCGTACGGGTGCTGCTGCCCGTCCTCCTGGCCGACAACGACCTGGACTGGGCGGTGTACGGGGGCGGGGAGCGCCTGACGCCCGCCGGACGGGGGCTCCTTGAGCCGGACGGCCCACGGCTCGGCCCGGCCGCCGTCCTGGACGCCGACGCGGTCCTGCTGCCCGGGCTGGCCGTGGACGGCGCCGGGATGCGGCTGGGGCGCGGCGGCGGCAGCTACGACCGGGTGCTGGCCCGGCTGTCGGCGCCCGGAGCACGCCCGGGCCGCCCGGTCCACCCGGCGCTCATCGTGCTCCTGTACGAGAACGAGGTGGTCGCGCGGGTCCCTTCGGAACCGCACGACCACCCCGTGGACGCCGTGGTCACCCCGGCCGGAGCGCGGCGCTTCACCGCCTGAGGGCGGGGCGGCGCGCGCCGCCCCGCTCAGGGGCTGCCCGGCCCAGATCCGCCGGACGCCCCCTAGGGCTTGAGCGTCAGCGTGTCGACGGTGGAGTCGCCGACCGCTTCCGGCCCGAAGGACCAGTCGAGCAGTTCGCCCTTGACCCACTTGTCGGTCTGGTCGGTGTAGTGCGCGTTGAACGCGTGCCCGGAGGCCCCGGAGAGGTTGATCCAGCGGGACTTGTCCCACTCCCCCACGTTGACGACCATCCGCATCGACGGCACCCACACGACCTCGTAGCCGCTCGCCGCGTTCCAGCCGGTGGCGTTGACCGCCGCCTCGCCGCCGCCCAGGTTCCAGGGGCCCCGGTTGAGGGCCCGCTGGAGCAGGGAGGGCCCTTCGGTACCGAGGGTCTGGTTCCGCAGCATCAGCTGGTGCAGACGGCCCCAGCTCCAGGTGGAGATGTCCTTGCCGAGCTTGGAGGTCAGCTCCCAGCGGGCGTCCTCCATGGCCTGGGCGAAGAGGTCGTCACGGCTCTCCAGAGCGGCGTCACGGCCCCTGGCGGGCGCCTTCCACCACTCGTTGTCCTGGTCGTCCACGATGTCGCGGACCACCTGGAACCAGCGGTCCCCGCCGTCCGGCTGCGCGGAGTCGCCGGTGCGCTGTCCGCATTCGCGTACCAGCTTCTTCTGTTCGTCGACCGGGCCGCTGTTCCGGGCCGGCGGCACATTGAGGCAGTCGCCCTTGACCCGCAGCTCCTTCGGGAGCTTGTTGCCGAAGGCGAGCTTGAGGATGTTGCGCCAGACGCCGTTGAAGTACGCGGCGGCGGCCGAGTCGGGCTCCTGGGTGTAGTCCCAGCCCTCCAGCAGCTTCTGGGCCTCGCGCACGCTCTTGTCGGAGATGTTGATCTTCAGCAGCTCGGGCACCAGCAGCGCGGCGATCTCGCTGGTGTTGTCCATCTGCATCTTCTGCATGTCGTCGGTCGAGACCTTCTCGCCGCCCTTGATCTTCTGGGCGATGAGGTCGTTGATCCGCTGGCTGCGGGTGCCGTAGCCCCAGTCCTTGGTCAGCAGGTGGGGGTACTTGCTCTCGTCGATCACGGCCTGGTTGGCGGTGACGATGTAGCCGCGCTTCGGGTTGTACTCGTAGGGCAGCTCGTCGAACGGGACGGGCTCCTTCTTCCAGCCGTACTCCGAGGACCAGCCGGGGCTGGGCAGCGTGCCGTCGCCCTTGAGGCGGACCGGGATCTTCCCGGGCGCCTGGTAGCCGATGTTGCCCTCGGTGTCGGCGTAGATGAGGTTCTGCGCGGGGACCTCGAAGTTCTGGGCGGCGGCCCGGAAGGTGGTGAAGTCCTTGGCCCGGTTGATCGCGAAGACCGCGTCCATGGACTTGCCCGGCTCCAGGGCGGTCCACTTCAGGGCGACCGCGTAACCGTCGGCGCGGTCGGGGGCCGAGTTGGCGACGGGGGCCTTCTGGCCGACCTTGTCCAGTTCCTTGCTCCGGTCGGAGACGAGAGGCCCGTTGTTCGTCTCGCGGACGGTGATCTTCCGGTCCTTGCCGCCCGCGACCTTGATGGTCTCCTCGCGGGTGGTGAACGGGACGGTTTTGCCGTCGTACTGGTAGCCCTCGCCCGTGACCTTCTCCAGGAAGAGGTCGGTGACGTCGGCGCCGAGGTTGGTCAGGCCCCAGGCGATGTCCTGGTTGTGGCCGATGACCACACCGGGCATCCCGGAGAAGGTGTAGCCCGCCGTGTCGTACTGGCAGGCCGACGAGACCTTCCGGCAGTGCAGGCCCATCTGGTACCAGAGGGAGGGCAGCATCGGCGCCAGGTGCGGGTCGTTGGCGAGCAGCGCCTTGCCGGTCGTCGTGTGGGCGCCGGAGACGACCCAGGAGTTCGACCCGATGCCGTTGCCGTTCGGGCCCAGCAGCGCGGGGATCTCGTCGAGCGTGTCGGAGAGCGCCGAGAGCTGCGTGTTCAGGCCCTCGGTGGCGCCCTGCGGGGTCGTGGACCCGATGTCGCCGGACGGGGTGGCGGCGGGGTCGAACTTGCCGGTGACCGGCGAGATAGCCCCCTGGTCGACGATCGGCTTGTGCTGCTTGTACGGGTAGTCCGGATACAGATCGCCGATCTGGTCCGGGTCGAGCCGGCTCGTGAGCAGCGAGCGGTCGATCTCGTCCTGCATGTTGCCGCGCAGGTCCCAGGCCATGGCCTTGAGCCAGGCGACCGAGTCGACCGGGGTCCACTCGGCCGGCTTGTAGTCGTTGGACAGCGCCAGCGCCGCGTACTCGACCGAGATGTCCCGGCCTTCCTTGCCCTTCAGGTACGCGTTGACGCCCTCGGCGTACGCCTGAAGGTTCTTCTTCGTGCTCTCGTCGAGGACCTTGTCGTACTCCTGCTGCGCGACCTTGCGCCAGCCGAGCGTGCGCAGGAAGGAGTCCGTCTCCACCTGGCCGGAGCCGAACATCTCGGAGAGCCGGCCCGCCGTCATGTGCCGCCGGACGTCCATCTCCCAGAACCGGTCCTGGGCCTGGACGAAGCCCTGGGCGCGGAAGAGGTCGGCGTCGGAGTCCGCGTAGATCTGCGGGATCCCGTAGGAGTCCCGCTTGACCTCGACGTCGCCGGCGAGGCCGTCGAGGGTGATCGTTCCTGTGGTCTGGGGGTACGAGGCCCGCACCGTGGACACGGACCAGTAGGCGCCGAACCCGACACCCGCGACGAGCGCCAGCACCAGGACGAGCAGAAGGAGGCGGACGCGGCGCCCCTTCTTCTTCTTTCCGGGCTTCTTCGCGTCGGAAGGGCCGGAAGCGTCGGTTGTATTGGCGGGCATCGCTGTCCTTCGAGGGGCAGGGTGGTCCTGGGAGTGCAGGAGCAACCATAGGCGCAGCCGGTAAGCCACTCGGACGCGGTATAGGGATGCATCCATTTGCGTACGCCTCGAATGAACACGCGAAGACCCCGGGCGAACACGCGAGTCGCCAAGAAGGGAACGCGGAAGCCGTCAAGAAAGCGTTAAAGATTAGGTAAGGTAACGAAGTACTGGCTGCCGGAGGACGATCCGGCAGGCGCACGCAGGGAAGGAACGGACCCTGACTGTCCACGCGCTCAACGAACTCCTGCTCGTCTGCTCGCTCGTCCTGCTCGTCGCCGTGGCGGCGGTACGGATCTCCTCGCGCAGCGGGCTGCCCAGCCTGCTCCTGTACCTGGGCATCGGCATCGCCCTGGGCCAGGACGGCATCTTCGACGTCAAGTTCGACAACGCCGAGCTGACCCAGGTGATCGGCTACGCCGCCCTGGTCGTCATCCTGGCCGAGGGCGGACTCGGCGCGAAGTGGAAAGAGGTCCGCCCCGTCCTGCCCGCGGCGGCGGTGGTCTCGACCGTGGGCGTCGGCATCAGCGTGGGCGTCACCGCGTCGGCCGCGCACTATCTCGTCGGCCTGGACTGGCGACAGGCCCTGATCATCGGCGCGGTCGTCTCCTCCACCGACGCCGCGGCCGTCTTCTCCGTCCTGCGCAGAGTGCCGCTGCCGCCCCGGATCACCGGGGTGCTGGAAGCCGAGTCCGGCTTCAACGACGCCCCCGTGGTCATCCTCGTCGTCGCGTTCTCCGCGGTCGGCCCGGTCGAGCACTGGTACCTGCTGATCGGTGAGATCGCCCTGGAGCTGGCCATCGGGGCCGCCATCGGCATCACGGTGGGCTGGCTGGGCTCCCTGGGCCTGCGGCACGTCGCGCTGCCCGCCTCCGGCCTCTACCCGATCGCCGTCATGGCCATCGCCGTGATGGCGTACGCGGCGGGCGCGATGGCCCACGGCAGCGGGTTCCTGGCGGTCTACCTGGCCGCGATGATCCTCGGCAACTCCAAGCTGCCGCACTGGCCCGCCACCCGGGGTTTCGCGGACGGGCTGGGATGGCTGGCCCAGATCGGCATGTTCGTGCTGCTCGGTCTGCTGGTCACCCCGCACGACCTGGTCGACGACTTCTGGCCCGCCATCGTGGTGGGGCTGGTGCTGACCATGGTGGCGCGGCCGCTGTCGGTCTTCCTGAGCCTCGCGCCGTTCCGGCTGCCGGCGCGCGAGAAGGTCCTCATGTCATGGGCCGGGCTGCGCGGGGCCGTGCCGATCATCCTGGCGACCATTCCGATGGTCTCCGGGGTGGAGGGCAGCACCCGGATCTTCAACATCGTCTTCGTCCTCGTCATCGTCTACACGCTGATCCAGGGCCCGACCCTGCCGTGGGTGGCGGCCAAGCTGAAGATCGCGGACGATCCGGCCGAGGCCGCCGACCTGGGCATCGAGTCCGCACCCCTGGAGCGGCTGCGCGGGCACCTGCTGTCCGTGGCCATCCCCGCGCACTCCAAGATGCACGGCGTCGAGGTCGGTGAGCTCCGGCTCCCGGCCGGGGCGGCGGTCACCCTGGTGGTCCGCGAGGAGCGGAGTTTCGTGCCGTCGCCCACCACGGTGCTGCGGCGCGGGGACGAGCTGCTGGTGGTGGCGACCGACCCGGTGCGCGACACGGCGGAGGCCCGACTGCGGGCGGTCGGCGAGGGCGGCAAGCTGGCCGGCTGGCTGGGCACGGGCGGGGCGGGGGGCTCGGGCGCGGCAGCCGGCACGCCCGGCAACCCCGGGACGCTGGGACTGGTGAAGACCCCGGGATCGGTCGGGTCCGCCGTCCGCCAGGCGGTGAAGCCGGTCAGGCCAGTGAAGAAGGTCGGCCCGGCCGAGGACTCCGCCGGTACGAACGCGCGTCGCCCATAGGACGCTGCCGGCAGCAACCGAACACACGTCGCCCATAAGGCGCTGATCACAGGCCGAAAAGGAGGCCCTGGGCACATTCACAGGTACCCAGGGCTTCCTGCCTGTACGATAAAGGCACATTGATCGACCAACTCTGTCTGATGCAGAGCTGGCGCGACCGTATGGCGGTCGTGGTGTCTCTTCGCCCGGCGTTTCTTCGCCGATGGCAGCGAGTCGCCCGGCATCTACCGCAGTTCCGCGCGAAGAGGACAGCTCTCGGCCGCTTCCGTCCGGCCCGCCCCACAAGGGCGCCGGGAAGCAGCGCCACCAGGCGGCAGAAAGGCAAGGACCGTGGCGACCACGGTCACCGACCGCCCCGGTTACGGGCAACTGCTCCGCACCCCCGGAGCGTGGACCTTCCTCCTTCCGGGCTTCGCCGCACGGCAGCCCTTCGCGATGCTGACCATCGGCATCGTGCTGCTCGTCCAGCACACCACCGGCTCGTTCGGCAGCGCGGGCGCCGTCGCGGCCGTCGCCGGCGTCTCCATGGCGCTGGTCGCCCCGCAGGGCGGCAAACTCGCCGACCGGTTCGGCCAGCGGTCCGTGCTGCTGCCCGGCGTGCTCCTGCACACCGCCTCCGTGAGCGCCCTGACCGCGCTGGCGCTGGCGGGCGCGCCCCTGTGGGCGCTGTTCGCCGCGGCGGTGCCCACCGGGGCCTCGGTCCCGCAGATCGGCCCGATGGTGCGCGCCCGCTGGGCGGCGATGCTGGGGGCTGCTCCCGACCGGCCCGCCTCCCCGCTGATGTCCACCGCCGCCGCGTTCGAGTCGGTGACGGACGAGTTCACGTTCGTCCTCGGACCGGTGATCGCGACCGCTCTGTGCACCGGCGTGCACCCGGCGGCCGGGCTGATCGCCGAAGCCGCCCTCACCCTGGTCGGCGGCCTCCTCTTCGCCGCGCAGCGCGCCACCCAGCCCGCTCCCCGCCCCGCCGCCACGGCGGACCGGCCGCACGCCTCGGCCCTGTCCGTACCGGGCGTCCGCGTGCTGGTCGTCGCCTTCCTGGGCATCGGCGCGGTCTTCGGCGGCATGCAGGTCTCGCTGACCGCCTTCTCCGAGGAGATCGGCCACCCCGGCGTGAACGGTGTGCTGTACGGGATCTTCGCGGCGGGCAACATGCTGGCCGGCATCGCCTGCGGCGCCATCGCCTGGAAGAGCAGCCCGCAGCGTCGGCTGATCGTCGGCTACGTGGCCCTGACCCTCATGGCGTCCGGCCTCTGGGCCGTGCACTCCGTGCCGCTGCTGGCCGGTCTCGGCCTGCTGGTGGGCCTCTGCATCGCCCCGGCGCTGATCAGCGGCTACACGCTGGTCGAGTCGCTGGTGCCGGCCACCGCCCGCACCGAGGCGTTCACCTGGCTGACGGGCGCCGTGGCGCTGGGCCAGGCGGCCGCCGTGACGGTGGCGGGCCAACTGGCCGACGCCCACGGCGCGAGCACCGGATTCGTGGTCCCGCTGGCCGGTACCGTACTGGCGCTGGCCACCCTGCTGGCCCTGCGTTCCCGGCTGACGCCGAGGTCCGCGGGCCGGACCGTGGCACGTGGGATCGGTCACCGCGAGCCGGTCACGGTGGACTGATCCGGCGGAATACGTCAGTATGGAGCGTCGTTAGCACTCACTGAGTGAGAGTGCCAGGAGGAGCAAGTGCCGACCTATCAGTACCAGTGCACCGAGTGCGGCGAGGGCCTCGAGGCGGTGCAGAAGTTCACCGATGATGCCCTGACCGTATGCCCGAGCTGCGACGGACGCCTGAAGAAGGTGTTCTCTGCGGTCGGCATCGTCTTCAAGGGTTCCGGTTTCTACCGGAACGACAGCCGCGGCTCCTCGTCGAGCAGCACGGCTGCGACGTCGACCACGAAGTCGTCCGACTCCGCTTCGTCCTCGTCGTCGAGTTCGGGCTCGGACGCGAAGTCGAGCGCTTCGTCGTCCTCGTCCTCCGCTTCCTCCTCGTCGTCGGCCTCCGCGCCGGCCACGTCGTCGAGCGGTACGTCGGCAGCCTGAGCCCGCGTACGCCCCACCCCTTTTCCGCCGGACCCCGCCGAGCCCGCTCGGCGGGGTCCGCGCGTTTCCCGCCCGCCGGGCGCGGGGCTCCCCCGGATACGGTGACCGCATGGTGAACGCACATACGGACACGAGCTCCGGCACAGACATCGCGGGTACGGCGCCGGGCGCGGAGATCGGGGTCATCGGCGGCTCGGGCTTCTACTCCTTCCTGGAGGACGTCACCGAGGTCGTCGTCGACACCCCCTACGGCAAGCCCAGCGACTCGGTCTTCCTCGGCGAGATCGGCGGCCGCCGGGTGGCGTTCCTGCCCCGCCACGGCCGGGGTCACCATCTGCCGCCGCACCGCATCAACTACCGCGCCAACCTCTGGGCTTTGCGCTCCGTGGGGGTCCGCCAGGTGCTGGGCCCGTGCGCCGTGGGCGGGCTGCGCCCGGAGTTCGGCCCCGGCACGCTGCTCGTCCCGGACCAGCTGGTGGACCGCACCAAGACCCGCGTGCAGACCTTCTACGACGGTGAGGCGCGGGCGGACGGGACCGTGCCCAACGTCGTCCATCTGGCCTTCGCCGATCCGTACTGCCCCGAGGGCCGCGAGGCAGCGCTCGCCGCGGCACGCGGACGCGACTGGGCACCGGTGGACGGCGGCACCCTGGTGGTGGTCGAGGGGCCGCGCTTCTCCACCCGCGCGGAATCCCGCTGGCACGCGGCGATGGGCTGGTCGGTGGTCGGGATGACCGGGCACCCGGAAGCCGTGCTCGCCCGCGAACTGGGCCTCTGCTACACGACGATGACCCTCGTGACCGACCTGGACGCGGGCGCGGAGGCCGGGGAGGGCGTCTCGCACGAGGAGGTGCTCCGGGTGTTCGCGGCCAATGTGGACCGGCTCAGGTCGGTGCTGTTCGACGCGGTGAGCGGGCTTCCCGCGACGGAGACCCGCAACTGCGCCTGCGCCCACGCGCTGGACGGGATCGACACGGGAGTCGCGCTGCCGTAGACGTCCCATGGCGGCCGATCCACCGGAACGAGTGAGGGAGTTATCCACAATCCGGCGGCTGTCCACAGGCCCCGGCGGAATGCGCGCGGAGGGTGGATCGTGAGGGGAGTTCGGCCGGGACCTCCGGCCGGACTTCCCTCATCCGATCGCAGGTGACGCCATGTCCACTCCCCCCTTCTCCGCCCGTTCCGCGCACGCCATACACCCCGCTCACCCCGCTCGCCCCGTATGCCATGCCCCCGCCGGTCCGCCGCGCGCCGTCGATCCCGCGAAGCCGCCTCCCCGGCCCCCTGCGCCGGTGCCCGCGCCGTGCGGGGTGGGGCCGTTCGCGCCGCTGCGGATGCGGGGCGGCGGCGCGTACCGGCTGCGGCGCATGCTGCGCAGGCAGCGGCGCGGGATGGCCGCGGGACTCGCACTGGCGGGCGCCGCGCTGGCCACCACCGGCCTGGGCTCCGTCGGCCTCGGCTCCGCCGGTCTGGGTTCCGCCGAAGGGGACAGCGGCGTTGCGGATACGGTGCCGGGGCCCGGCCGGACATCGGTACAGCTGGTCTCCGCTCCGGTACGGATCGCGGACGCGGAGACGGTACGGCTGCTGCGCCCGGGAGACCGCGTCGATGTGATCGCGGTCGGCGAGGCGGGCGACGACGCCCGTCTGGTGGCCCGGGGGGTGCGCGTGGCGGAGGTGCCGCGCCCGGCCGCCGACGACGGGGGGTTCGGGGCCGGAGGTGCCGGTAGCGGGTATGCCGGGAGCGCAGGTTCCGGGACGATCGGCACGGCCGGGGCGTCGGCGGGGGCTTTGGTGACGCTGTCCGTGGAGCGGTCCACCGCCACGGCGCTGCTGGGCGCGGGGGCAGCGGGGCGACTGGCCGTGGCGGTGTCCGATGCGCACTGACGCGCTCTCAAGTATCCGGCGTGTGCCGGCGGATTGGACAGCCTCTCCTTCCTGGGCCTTAGGTGGCGGAGCAGTCTGCTCCCCTCACCGCCCATGCGAAGGAAGGCTCACCCGTGAGCGAGAAGAAGATCAGTGTGCTGGACGGCTTCAAGGCTTTCCTGATGCGCGGCAATGTGATCGACCTGGCGGTGGCTGTCGTCATCGGCGCGGCGTTCACGAACATCGTGAACGCGGTCGTCAAGGGCGTCATCAACCCGCTGGTCGGTGCGTTCGGCACCCAGGACCTGGACAACTACAGCTCCTGCCTCCAGGGCCCATGCGTCGCGGACCCGGCGACCAAGGAGATGGACGGGATCGAAATCCTGTGGGGCTCGGTGCTGAGCGCCGGTCTGAGCTTCCTGATCACCGCCGCCGTCGTGTACTTCCTGATGGTGCTGCCGATGGCCAAGTACCTGGCCAGGCGGGCGGCGATGCAGGCCGCCAAGGAAGGCGTCCAGGAGACGATCGAGGTGAGCGAGCTGGAGGTGCTCAAGGAGATCCGCGACGCCCTGGTCGCGCAGCGCGGCGGCGGCTCGGCCGGTGCGGGTGGGCCGGACCAGGAGCGCTAGCCGGCCGGTCGACGGCCGGGACCGGCCCGTTGACGGGTCGGCTCGGCCGGTCACCGGCTCAGATGTGGTGGGGCGGCTTCTCGTCGAGGAAGCGCGCGAGGTCGGCGGCGCTGCCGCCGCCCGGAGGCCGCTCGCCCCATCCCCGGTCCGTGTCGTCCGCGGACTGCTGGTCCAGCGGATCGTCGAAGATCAGGACCGGCTTGGGCTTCGGTTCCTCGGGCGGCTGCGCCGGTGATTGCCGCTGCTGCTTCGCATCTCGCGGTCCGGGGGCGGGGGCGGTGCTCATGCTTCCAGGGTACGGCGGTGGGCGGTGGCGTGTGAGCCGCCGTGGGGCCGGTCGGTCATCAGCGGTCCTCGGGGGCGATCAGCGGTCAGCGGTCCTTGGGATCGATCAGCCACAGGCCGAGCACGACGAGGAACGACAGACACAGGAAGCCGGCCCCCCACCAGGCCGTGCCCGTGTTGCCTTCCATCCACTCGTCGATCAGCACCGTCAGTCCCCAGAGCTGGCCGACGACCACGGTCATCGCCAGGGCGAGGCGGGCGGTCAGTTTCGCGGAGCGCTCGGGTTCCTGATCGGTGCCCGCGCCGGGGCCGGGCCCGGTGTGGCGGACGCGCGGGTCTCCGTAACCGCTGGTGGGGCGGATCTGCGGATACCGCTCGTGGACGGGCCGGTTGAGTGCGGGGTCGGCGCTGCCCGGGTGGTACGTGGGGTAGTGGCTGCCCGGCGGCGGCAGGGGCTGCTCGGGGTGCGGGGAGTCGGTCATGCCCGCCTGCCGGGGGTCTCGGCGGAGTCGAAGGCGGCGGGGAAGGCCCCGGCACGGCCGACTACGGGGGCGGCCCCGGAACGGATAGTGGCGGGAGCGGCCCCGGAACGGCCGGTGGCGGAACGACCGGTGGCGGAACGACCGGTGGCAGGGGCGGTCCCGGAACGGCCGGTCGCGGCACGGCCGGTCGCGGCACGGCCGCCGGCGGCCGGAGCGGTGGCAGGGGCGGTCCCGGCGCGGCCCGCTCGGGCCGGCGTGCCGCCGCCTCCGGGCGCGGCCCCGGCTCCCGTCGCGCGGGGCGGGGATTCCGCGCCGCCGCCGATGTCGGGGCAGCCGATGCGGGCGGCGAGGTCGGGGCGCTCGCCGCCGAGCTGGCGGCAGAGCCCGGCCTCGACGCTCTCACCGGAGCGGGTGGTCCCCACGGCCCAGATACTGCCGTCCTCCTCCTCGATGACCACGACCTTCGGCAGTCCGCGCGGCGGCGGCCCGGCGGTGACCTCACCGGAGCGGGCGTCGAAGACGCCCTCGTGGCAGGGGCAGTACAGCTCGCCCTCGCTGCCCCGGTCCTTGCGCCAGAGGACGGCGCAGGCGAGGTGGGTGCAGACGGCGGAGTAGCCGACGAGGGTGCCGTCGTCGAGCCGGACGGCGACGGCCCGGTCCTCCTCGCCCGGGTAGCGGAAGGCGATGGACTCGCCGGGCGGAAGCCGCTGGGCGATGCGTTTCGCCTCGGGGGCCTTGCCCTCCTCGCCGTCGCCGTGGCGGTGCAGGATGCCGGCGGCGACGCCGATGCCGCCGATGGCGAGACCGCCGGAGACGGTGGTGACGATACGGAGGTAGTCGCGCCGGGTGGTGAGGGAGTCGGCGGCGATGCGGTCCTGGAGCGCCTCGCGCGGGTCTCCCCCGGAGGGGCGTTCGCCGCCCGGCTGCTGTTCGGTGACGCTCATCGGCGGACGTCCTTCCCGTTGATCTCGACGACGGGCAGACCCCCGGGGACCGGCCACTGCACCTTCTCGGCGGGGACGACCATGGCCACGCCGGTGCGGACCTCGGTCTCGCCGAAGACGAAGGTGTCGGCGACCTGGACGCCGGGGCGCTCGGCCTGGAGCTCCTCGACGGTCCCGTAGAAGAGCGCCCCGGTCGGGCAGACGGTGGCGCACATGGGGGCGAGGCCGTAGGCGGTGCGGTCGTAGCAAAGGTTGCACTTCAGCTGGAGCTTGGCGCCCAGATCGATCTTCGGTACGCCGAAGGGGCAGGCGTTGACGCAGTTGGCGCAGCCGATGCAGCGGGTGGTGTCGGCCTGCTGCACCACGCCGTCCGCGGTCACCAGGATCGCGTCGGCGGGGCAGACCTCGGCGCAGGGGGCCACCGGGTCCTCGCAGTGCATGCAGACGGTGGGAAGGGAGGCGACGGAATGGCCCTCGTCGGTGTAGTCGAGGTGGATCATCGATTTACCGCGGTGCGAATCGCATTCGCGGCAGGCGGAGACACATGCCTGGCAGCCGATGCAGCGCCCCGGGTCGATGAAGATCGTTCTACCCATCATGGGGCTTCAGCTCCTCTCCGAGGTGCCACGGCCCTGGGGGGACGTGGGAGGCAGCGGGTCGGTACGGGAGACCTGGGTCTCCGGGTAGGCGACATGGCCGGGGGCGACCGGCGGGGCGGGGACCTCGTCGATCCGCCCGGCGTGCTCGATGCGGCAGGCGCACACCTTGTACTCGGGGATCTTGGAGCGGGGGTCGAGGGCGTCGATGGTGAGGGCGTTGGCCGCGGTGGGGACGGGCCAGTGGTAGGGGATGAAGACGGTGTCGGGGCGGATCGCCTCGGTGACCAGGGCGGGGAAGACCTCGCTGCCGCGCCGGGTGACGACGCGTACGGGCTCGCCGTTGCGGAAGCCGTGCGAGGGGTGGACCTCGGCCCAGGGGCGCGGCGTCTGTTCGACGAGGGCGCCGAGCCTGCGGGTCTGGTTGCCGGAGAGGAAGTGGGCGACGGTCCGGCCGGTGGTGAGCGACATGGGGTGCTCGTCGTCGTACGGGTCCATCGGCGGGTGCCACTCGACGACCTGGAGGTGGATCTTGCCGTCCGGGTGGTAGGTCTTCCCGTCCTCGAAGAGGCGCGGGGTGCCGGGGTGGTCGGTGGAGGGGCAGGGCCAGGCGATGCCGCCGGTCTCCTCCAGCCGTTCGTAGGTGATGCCGTAGTAGTCGTTGACGGTGCCGGCGGAGGCGACGCGCAGTTCGTCGAAGACCGCCCGGGAGTCGGGGAAGTCGAATTTGTCGCCGGCGCCGAGGCGGCGGGCGAGTTCGCACATGACCCAGGTGTCGGTGCGGACGCCGGGCGGCGGGTCCTGGGCCTTGTTGTGCTTGACCACGCGGGCCTCGGCGTTGGCCATCACCCCTTCGTCCTCGGCCCAGGTGGTGACGGGGAAGACGACATGCGCGTTGGCGGCGGTCTCGGAAAGGAAGAAGTCGAATTGGGCGTGGAACTCGGTGGCGTCGTAACCCTCTTTGACCACCCGGTAGTTGGGCAGGGAGACGAAGGGGTTGTTGCAGATGCCGATCAGGCCGCGGATCTCGCGGCGCTGCATCTGCCAGACCATTTCCATCATGGAGGTCCCGGCGGGCGGGAGTTCGGACTCCTCGATGCCCCAGATCTCGCAGATCTGGCGGCGGTGCTCCTCGTTCATGATGGAGCGGCCGCCGGGGAGAAGGTCGGACTTCTGGCCGTGCTCGCGGCCGCCCTGCCCGTTGCCCTGGCCGGTGAGCGTGCCGTAGCCGGAACCGGGCTTGCCGATATGGCCGGTGGCGGCGCAGAGGCTGATCACGGAGAGGCAGTTCTCCACACCCTGCGAGTGGTGTTCGATGCCTCGGGCGTGCCAGGCCATGGCCTTGGGCGCGCGGGCGAAGGTCCGGGCGACCTGCACGATCTGCTCGGCGGGGATGCCGCAGATCGCGGCGGCGCGGGACGGCGGGTACTCGGCGGCCTTGGCCTTGACCTCCTCCCAGCCGGTGGTGTGGGCGGCGAGGTAGTTCTCGTCGGTGAGCCCTTCCTCGATGACGACGTTCAGTACGGAGGTGAAGAAGGCCGAGTCGGTGCCGGGCTTGAGGGCGACGTGGATGTCGGCGGTGCGGGCGACGGCGGTCTCGCGCGGGTCGATGACGATGAGGCTCGCCCCGCGGTCCCGGGCTCCCCAGACGTATTGGGTCATCACGGGGAAGCACTCGCCGACGTTGGAGCCGGCGATCAGCAGGCAGTCGGTGAGGAGGATGTCGGAGAAGGGGTTGCCGGCCCGGTCGATGCCGAAGGCCAGTTTGTTGGCCCCCGCCGCGCTGACCATGCAGAGGCGGCCGTTGTAGTCGACATGCCGGGACTTGAGGGCGACCCGGGCGAACTTGCCCACCAGATACGTCTTCTCGGAGAACAGGCTGGCCCCGCCGAGGAGCCCGAAGGCGTCGTTGCCGTAGGTCTGCTGGATGCGCTTGACCTCGGCGACGGTGAAGTCGAGCGCCTCCTCCCAGGAGACCTCCCGGAACTCCTCGTCGCGGGAGCGGCGCATCAGCGGGGCGGTGAGCCGGTCGGGGTGGTTGACCTGCTGGTAGGCGTTGATGCCCTTGGGGCAGAGCCGCATCCGGTTGATGTCGTGGTTGCGGGGTTCGACGCCGAAGACCTTGCCGCCCCGGTCCACGCGCAGATACATCCCGCACTGGACCCCGCAGAAGCAGCAGTGGGTGGGCACCAGCGTCTCGCCGTTCTGGTCGGCGTGCCACTGGTCGGCCGGGATGCCGCCGGCGTCCCGGAAGGCGCGGGCGCCGGGCGGTGCGAGGGAGGGGTCGAGCGGGATGAAGGTGCGGCGGTCGGCGGCAGCTCGCGGGTCCGCGGTCACTTGAAGCCCTTCTTCACATGGGAGAGGTAGGCACTGCCGCGCAGCACCCGCTTGCAGCGCGGGCAGTACTCGGCCCAGGCGTCGAAGTCGAGGCGGAGGTCACGCATGGTGCCGCGCAGGTTCTCGACGTACGGGCCGGTGTCGATGGGTTCCTCGCAGCGGCGGCAGACGAAGACCTCGTCGTCCTGCCGGCCGGTGTACTTGAACAGCTGCATGCCGACCGCGGCCGGGCGCTGGACGATGTGGAAGAACTTGCCGAACGGGATGTAGATGAGGGTGAAGACCACCGAGACCATGTGGAGGATCGCCAGGAACTGGTAGCCGCCGCCGTGCAGGAAGATCGAGGAGAAGGTGAGCAGCAGCCCGGTCACGGAGATGACGATCAGTGCGATCAGCGGCACCAGGTCGTAGGCGAAGCGCTGGCCGGTCGATGCTCCGCGGTCCTTCATCCGCCGCCACAGGAAGTACGAAGCGCCGGGGATGACCAGCACGGCGGCGACGTCCAGCCCGTGGAACATCAGCCAGCCGAGGAGGGAGAGCGAGTCGAAGCCGAGGATCTTGACGCCCCAGATCCGCATCTCGTAACCGGGCCCTGATCCGCTGCCGGAGGTGAAGGTGAACCAGCCCCAGGTGAGCGGGAAGGTGATCAGGGCGGCGAGGATGCAGCCCCAGAAGATCAGTTGGTGGGCGGCCCAGCGGGCGTGGGACCGGACGCCGAGGAACTTCTGGAAGCCGAGGTAGGTGGCGATCATCTTCGGCAGGGCGGTGGGGGCCCGGCGGAAGTTCTCGACGGAGAAGAGGCTGCGCCAGCCCTGTTTGAAGAGGCGTCGGGCGCCGGGGGCGGAGATCCAGACCGTGTAGCGGTAGGCGACGCCGAAGGCGAGGAAGACCGTGGCCACGGCGTACGGGAGGAGCGCCGAGTCGAAGTTGCGCAGCATGCGGCTGCCGAGCACGATCGCGAGGATCAGCAGGGCGGAGACGACCACGCCCGCCAGGGTCGCCCGGGCGGTGACCGACCGGAGGGGGCCGGCAGCGGCGACCGGGGACGCGCCCGCGGAGCCGCCGGGGGGATGAGGTTCGGCTGCGGCGGGGTCTGCGGAGGCTTCTGACGGCTCGGTCACCCGGCCACCGTAGGACCGTTTACGACGATTGGCCCCGTTTTGAACGGTAAGGGGGTGATCGCGTCGCCCGGACAGGCGCAGGGGGCGCGGAGTGGGGGCGAGAGCCGGGGGTGGGGGCGGGAGCCGGGGGTGGGTGGGGAGTGGGGGCCGGGGGTGAGTGGGGGTGAGGGTGGAGGAGGGGAAGGGCCGAGGGGGTGGGGGCGGGGGGCGGGGCCGGGGCGGTGTGGTGACAACGTGATGTCGTGGCTCGGGCAGTGGTCGGGCAGGGCGGACAGGGGCCGGGGGCCGCCGGTACGTTCGGGGGGTACGTACGAGCCCGTGGCTGCTCGCGGGCGCCGACGATCCGAGGGAGCGCACGATGACCGCCGAGGACCCCCGCCCGCCGTTGCTGGACGCCCTCACCGACGTGGCCGGGATCCGGGTCGGGCACGCCCGGGTGCCGGGGGCCGGGGCGCTGAGCGGTACGACCGTGGTTCTGGCGCCGGAGGGCGGGGCGGTGGCCGCCGTGGACGTACGGGGCGGAGGGCCGGGGACCCGGGAGACGGACGCGCTGGATCCGCGCAACCTGGTGCAGCGGGTCGACGCGGTCGTCCTCACGGGCGGCAGTGCGTTCGGGCTCGACGCCGCGTCCGGGGTGGTGGCCTGGCTGGAGGAGCGGGGACGGGGCGTGCGGGTGGGCGCGGACCCCGCACAGGTGGTCCCGGTGGTTCCGGCGGCGGCCCTCTTCGACCTCGGCCGGGGCGGCGACTGGCGGGCCCGCCCCGACGCGGCGACCGGGCGCGCCGCAGTGGAGGCGGCGGCCGCCTCCGCCCCGGGGGCCCCGGTCGCCGAGGGGAGTGTGGGGGCGGGGACCGGCGCGGTGGCCGGGCGGCTCAAGGGCGGCATCGGTACGGCGAGCGTGCGGCTGGCCTCCGGGGTCACCGTCGCCGCCCTGGTCGCGGTGAACGCGGCGGGTTCGGTGCTCGACCCCCGTACCGGGGTGCTGTTCGGGGAGTACGGGGCCGGGGAGCCGCCCGCGTACCCGGCGGCCGACACGCATGCGGAGGCGCTGCGGCGACTGGCGCGGGAGCAGGAGGCGATGGAGGCGGCCGGGGGCGGGGCGCCGCCCTTCAACACCACGATCGCGGTCGTCGCGACGGACGCCGACCTCGTCAGGGCCCAGGCGCAGAAGCTGGCGGGCACCGCGCACGACGGCATGGCCCGTGCGGTGCGCCCGGTGCACCTGCTGAGCGACGGAGACACCGTGTTCACGCTCGCCACGGGCCGGGTGCGGGTGGAGCCGGAGGACGTGGCCGTGGTCAACGAGATCCTCGCGGCGGGCGCCGACGTGCTGGCCCGCGCCATCGTGAAGGCGGCGCGCGCGGCCCGGAGCGCCGAGGGGCCGGGCGGCACGTTCCTCGCCTACACGGACCTGTACGGGGACCAGCCGGACGGCGAGGGCGCGGGCGGCGGCAAGGGCCAGGGCGTGGGCGAGGCGTGAAGTGTCCGGGGCGCTCGACACCGGGCGCCCCGGCCCGCGCAACGTCGCACAAGGCGGGGCGCGTGCGCCGTCGCTCAGGGGGCGCGCAGGCTCCCGACTCGCAACCGGGGCAGGGAAGTTGACCCCAAGCGCCCGAAATGCACCACGCACGGTCGGGGAACTTTCTGCGTGCGCCTTACGTTTTTACAAACCCCGGTCACGATGTCAGACCCAGGGACTACGTTAAGCACGCATCAAGTAACACGCGGCGACGGCCTGGAGACAGCACCTTGAGCGATCCGTACGAGACAACCGAGCAGCACCTCGACCGACTCCTGCGACGCGCCCTCAACTCTTTCGATCTTCCCGACAGCACGGTCGACCGGCTCGGTTCGGCGCTGGCGCACAGCAGTTCACTGTATTCCTCGCACCACAGCCCCGTCCTGCACCGCGAGACCTACCGCCACACCTATCTCCTGGCGGACGGCTCCGCCCTGACGCTGTGGGAGCTGGTGCACAGCGGCGGCCGGGACGAGCAGGAGCCCCGCCGCCACGAGCTGTACGACGACGAGGGCGACGCCCATATCGCCGCCGCCCGCCTCGCCGGGAGCCTCTCGGACGCCCCGGCCTTCGGCGACGAGGGGATCCAAGGGGATCTGGAGATCCTGACGGTCATCATGTCCGCTCCCCCGGCCCCGGCCCCCAGGACGTACGCGCCCGACAATTCGGCGGACCACGCCCGCCGGGTCCTGCGCCGCGCGGAGAACAGCGACCGGCCGAGCGAGGAGAAGGCACGGCTGCTGCGGGCCGCCTTCGCCCACCACATCACCCAGATCTTCGGGCATCAGCGCCGGGTGGACGGCCGCGAGGCCGGGTTCACGCTCTATGAGCACGCCTTCCTGCTGCTCGACGGCAGTGAGACGAGCCTGTGGGAGGTCGAGCACACGGCGACCCCTGACGGCCGCCACATGTGCGAGGTGTACGAGGACGAGCACACCGCCCGCACGGCGATGGAGAGCCGCACCAGGATCTGCTGATCCGCCGCCCTCCCCCGTGTGCGGGCGGAACAGCCCCTCGCGGGGACGCCACGCCCGTACGCCCGTACGCGGATGCCCGCCCACCCTCACAGGCAGGGCGGACGGGCAACCGTACGGAGAACGAGGCCGAGAACCAGGGCCGAGGACCAGGACGAGGGTCGAGCACAAGGACAAGCAGGGGCATCCGTACGAGCCGGGAAGCCCCCGCCCGTTCAGCTCATTCAGCCGTCCAGGCCCTCAGCCGTCCACCCCTCCGAGCCCTCCCGCCCTTCAGCCCTCCCGCCCCTCAGCCCTTCAGCGCAGGCTCCTTCGCGATCGGGCTGTCGTCCGCCGCCGCCTCGCCCTCCACATGCACCCGCGGCCGGGCGGGCAGCGCGAACATCACCAGGAAGATCACCACGAGCACCCCGGCCACCCACCACAGCGACTGCTGGAACGCGTCCACGAAGGCCGGGCCGATCTCCTGCGGGGCCAGCCGGTCGCCGATCGCACCGAAGAAGACCACGGACACCAGCCCGAGCCCGAGCGCCGTACCCATCTGCTGCACGGTGTTGATCAGCCCGGACGCCGAGCCCGCGTGCTCCTTGGGCACCTCGGAGAGGATCACGTCGGTCAGCGGGGCCACGATCAGGCCCATCCCGACGCCCATGACGACCAGGGGGATGGCCATCTGCCAGGAGGTGATGGCCATGCCGTAGTGCTCGGCCTCCCAGAGGTAGATGAGCAGCCCGGCGATCATCAGGAGTGCGCCCGCCTGGAGGACCTTGCGGCCGAAGCGGGGCACCAGCTTCTGTACGGAGATCCCGGCGGCCACCGAGACGGCGACGGAGAACGGGATGCCCGTCGCGCCGGCCCGCAGGACTCTCCAGCCGAGGCCCATCTGCATGTACAGGGTCCAGACCAGGAAGAAGATGCCGAGGCCGATACCGAAGGTGAGCTGCACGGCGATGCCCGCGGCGAAGCTCTTGACCCGGAAAAGGGACAGCTCGATCAGCGGCGAACCGTCGATGATCGCCTTCCGCCGCTGGTGCAGGATCAGGAGCCCGAAGACGAACAGGCTGCCCACCATCGAGAGGTGGCCCCAGAGCGGCCAGTCCAGCTCGTGCCCGCGGGTCAGCGGGTAGATGAGCATCAGCATGGCGAGGGTGACCAGGCCGACGCCCACCAGGTCGAGCCGCATGGCCCGGGGGGCCTTGGACTCGGTGATGAACTTCGCGCCGAGGGTCAGGCCCGCGATCCCCACGGGCAGGTTGATCAGGAAGATCGGCCGCCATTCGAGGCCGAAGAGGTTCCACTCGGTGAGCAGTGCGCCCAGCAGCGGGCCGGAGACCGCGCCGAGGCCGACGATCGCGCCGAAGAGGCCGAAGACCTTGCCGCGCTCGTGCGCCGGGAAGGTGGCGTGCACGATCGAGAGCACCTGGGGCACCATCAGGGCCGCCGTCGCGCCCTGGAGGATGCGGGCGGCGACCAGTATCTCCGCGGTGGCCGCGAAGCCGCAGAGGGCCGAGGCCGCGGTGAATCCGGCCATGCCGACGAGGAAGAGCCGCTTGCGCCCGTAGATGTCGCCGAGCCGGCCGCCCGTGATCAGCCCGGCCGCGAACGCGAGTGCGTATCCGGCGGTGATCCACTGGATCGCGGAGACGGAGGCATCCAGGTCCAGCGTGATGCTCGGGATCGCGATGTTGACGATCGTGACGTCGACCAGGTCCATGAAGGCCGCGGTCATCACGATGGCGAGGGCGAACCAGCGGCGGCGGTCGGCGGGGGCAGGCGTTGGCGGTGCCGTGTTCGGCAGCGCTGCGGAAGAAGACATAAGAAGAAGCTACGCGCCCATTAGGCCCGATCATGACCTGATGCGCCGCCATGCTGGGTCCATGACCGATACCCCGGCACGACTGCTGAAGCTGCTGTCGCTCCTCCAGACCCCGCGCGAGTGGCCGGGCGGAGTCCTGGCCGAACGGCTCCGGGTCAGCCCGCGCACGATCCGCCGCGACATCGACCGGCTGCGCGAACTGGGCTACCCGGTCGAAGCCTCGCGCGGCTCGGTGGGCGGCTACCGCCTGGTCGCGGGGGCCGCCATGCCTCCGCTCGTCCTGGACGACGAGGAGGCGGTCGCCATCGTGGTGGGGCTGCGGGCCGGGGCCGGGCATGCGATCGAGGGCATCGACGAGGCATCCGTACGCGCGCTGGCCAAACTGGAACAGGTGCTGCCCTCGCGGTTGCGGCATCGGGTCTCCGCGCTCCAGAACGCCACCGTGCCGCTGACCCGGGGCGACGGCTCCACCATCGATCCGCGGACCCTGACGACGCTGGCCTCGGCGACCAGCGGGCAGGAGCGGCTGAGGTTCACGTACCGCAGCGCTGACGGTACGGAGACGAAACGGCAGGTCGAGCCGTGCCGGCTGGTCAGTGCCGGGCAGCGGTGGTACCTGGTGGCGTACGACGTCCTGCGGGAGGACTGGCGCACGTTCCGGGTGGACCGGGTCACCGAGCCCTTCGCGACGGGAGCCCGGTTCACGCCCCGGCCGTTCCCCGAGGAGGACGGCGGGGCGGACACCGGGGACGGGATCGGGGAGGGCGGCGGGGCGGGGGACACGACGGGGAACGCGGCGCGCTACTTCGCCCGTGCGATGGCGGGCAGGCAGCCGGAGCTCCGTCTCGACGTGCGGTTCGGGGCGCCCGCGGAGTTCGTGGCGGCGCGGCTGCCGCCGACGCTCGGGGCGCCGGAAGCGGACGGGGAGGACGCCTGCCGGCTGCGGTCGTCGTCCACGGACTCGCTGGAGTGGGTGGCGCAGCGGCTGGCGATGGTGGAGTGCGAGTTCACCGTGCAGGGGCCGCCGCAGCTGGTGGCGTACCTGGAGAACCTGGGGGCCAGGCTGACCCGCGCGACGTCACCCGCCGCCGGGTCACGGGAGGCGTGACTGGGGCCCGGACATGGGCGTGGCTGCGGGCCCGACATGACACGGGGACAGGGACGTGACTGCGGGCAGAACATGACACGGGGACAGGGACGTAGCTGCGGGCCCGACATGGATGAGCCCCGGCGCCGGGGGGGGGTGGGCGCCGGGACTCAGTTCCGGGGACCGGTGGGGAAAACCGGTCGGGTGACCGGCATGATCCGGTCGGTGCGCCGGTGCGAACCGGCTTGATGGGGAGATTACGGGTTATTGGCTCACGCCGCAGCGTCAAAGCCCGTGTCGTGAGCCATTCGCTTCAATTCGAGCAGTGCGTGCTTCTCTATCTGGCGGATCCGCTCCCGCGTCAGACCGTGCTGCTTGCCCACTTCGGTCAGGGTCCGCTCCCGCCCGTCCTCGATGCCGTACCGCATCTTGATGATCGAGGCGGTCCGGTTGTCCAGCTTGCCGATCAGGTCCTCGAGCTCTTCACTGCGCAGGAGGGTCATCACCGACTGCTCGGGCGAGACGGCGGAGGTGTCCTCCAGCAGGTCGCCGAACTGGGTGTCGCCGTTGTCGTCCACGGACATGTTGAGGCTGACCGGGTCGCGGGCCCAGTCCAGGACGTTGCCCACGCGCTCGGCGTTGGAGTCGAGCTCGGCGGCGATCTCCGCGTGCCCGGGGTCCCGCCCGTTCTCCCGGTTGAACTCGCGCTGGACCCGGCGGATCCGGCCGAGCTCCTCCACCAGGTGGACGGGGAGCCGGATCGTGCGGGACTGGTCGGCTATGGAGCGGGTGATGGCCTGCCGGATCCACCACGTCGCGTACGTGGAGAACTTGAAGCCCTTCGCGTAGTCGAACTTCTCGACCGCGCGGACCAGGCCCGCGTTGCCCTCCTGGATCAGGTCGAGCAGGGGCAGCCCCGCGCGCGGGTAGCGGCGGGCCACGGCAACGACGAGACGGAGGTTGGAACGGATGAATATGTCCTTGGCGCGCTCGCCGTCGGCGACCAGCGCCTCCAGCTCCTCACGCGACGCGCCGCGGGCGTCGCTCTCCACCTCGCCGTCGAGGATCTGCTGGGCGTAGACGCCCGCCTCGATGGTCTGGGAGAGGTCGACTTCCTTGGCGGCGTCGAGCAGCGGTGTGCGGGCGATCTCGTCCAGGTACATGCCGACCAGGTCGCGATCGGCGATTTCCCCGCCCACGGCGCGAACACTGCTTGCCCGGTCGGTCCCACCGGAGGTGGTGGACGAACGACGGGCGACGGCACGGGTTGCCATGCGTGCTCCCTTGCTGAGTAGGTCGCGACACCTTTTCGGGTGCCCTGCATCCGATGGAAACAACGACTGGAATCCGGACAGAATTCCCATGCGGCACATTCATTTTCGCGGGCATGCAGTACCCTGTCCGGCTCCGGCAGTGGGAAACCTGCCGCGCCTGCCCATGAACATGCAGGTCAGGGCCGCTTCCGGCGTCGCCCGGCAGCCCTGCCGCGCGTCCGTCCGGAGCCGCTGCGGTGAGGCCGCGCTCACATGAGGTCACACCCATGGGCCACGCCTCCCCCGCCTCCGATCGTCCTGCTCGGACCTGTTCCGTCCAGGCCCGCCGGGACCTGTTCCGCCCAGGCCCGCTCGGCCCTGTTCCGTCCACGTCCGCTCCGACCTCGCGTCTACCCCGGGAGACGACCCGTACCGCCTCTGGGTTGCTCGCGGCGTCGAGGGCCTGCGTCTCGGCCAGTAGCCCTAGGTCCCCAGGACGAGATCCGGGCCCCGGCGGTCCGGGACCTCAGCCCGATCCGCCGGTGCGCGCCCGCCTCTAGCGTGAGCCTCATGACAGACACCCCCGATAACCCCATGGACACCTCTGGCACCCTCGACGAAGCCCTGGAACGCATCCACCTGGCAGGCCCGGAGTTCGAAGGGTTGCTCAGCAACCACGCGCCGATGGCGGTGGAGGCCCTGGTGCGGCACGGCCAGGCGCCGGTCGTGCACCGCTGGTTCGACCGCTACAGCACCAGGCTGGAGGACATGCCCGGCTCCACCGCGCCGGTGACCGCGCAGAACTGGCACGAGGCCCTCGGCGACATCCGCCGCGTCGCCGACTGGACGCTGTACTTCGAGCGGGAGACCGCCGACCGGCCCTGGCGCACGGTCCTCGCCGAGTGGTGGCCCCGGCTGCTGCCCGGCATCGCGGCGGGCGCCACCCATGCGGTGATCCGGGTCGGCCACTCCGTACGCACGCTGCTGGACGGCGAGGAGACCGCCCCGCGCGTACGGGAGCTGGCCCACGCCCTCGGCTACTGGGCCGCCCGGAGCCAGCCCCTGCCCGAGCTGGAGCGCCTCGCCCCGGCCCCGGACGCGGCGGCGGCGCTGGACCGGGTGCCCCTGGTCGCCGAGCAGGCCGGCGGCATCCGGAACCGGTTCGCGCAGCTCACGGGGTTCCCCGACTGGCCCGGGCAGGTCCCTGATGGACCGGCGGCGGCCCGCGCCGCGCTCCAGGAGCTCGTACGGGCTTCGACCCACCGGTACGCGACCCATGGGTACGGCCATCCGGTCATGCTGGTCCACGCGGCGACCGCGCCCAACGCGGTCCTGCGCACCCTGCCCGCCCTGCCCGACGCGCTGTGGGCGCCGAGCCTGCACGCGGCCTGGGCGGCGAGCGCCGCGGTCACCGCCGCCTACGCGCCCCGCGAGGCGGCCCCGGTCGCGGAACATCAGGCTCCGCAGGACGCGCGGGAGCTGTTCGCGCGGGCCGCGGCGCACGGCGACGACCACACGATCAAGTTCACCGACACCGCGCTGGACGTCGGTGACGCGACCGCGCTCGCCGCCGCCGGACTCGCGATCGAACTGAACCCGCCGGCCCGGTGAGAGGACGGAGTGTCCGCGAGGCGCTCGCGGGAACACCCTCAGAGCCTCCCCGCACCCTCAGCCGAACTGCACCGAGCGCTTGGCCAGCCCCATCCAGAAGCCGTCGATGACGCTCCTGCCCCGGTCGAGCTCCTCCTCGGCGGCCCCCAGGGTCACGAACAGCGGGGCGAAGTGCTCGGTACGCGGGTGGGCCAGCCCGCCCGCGGGGGACGCGTGCTCGAAGTCGAGCAGGGCGTCGACGTCCTGGGCGCGCAGCGCACGGTCGCCCCAGTCGTC
The DNA here is from genome assembly GCF_046548915.1 of Streptomyces sp. cmx-18-6. Lineage (NCBI taxonomy): Bacteria > Bacillati > Actinomycetota > Actinomycetes > Kitasatosporales > Streptomycetaceae > Streptomyces > Streptomyces sp. cmx-18-6. The sequence continues at coordinate 264,220 of NZ_JAEBEP010000009.1, forward strand.
GAACTCCGCCGACCAGCCGGGCACCCCGCCGCCCTGGTGCCGCAGAGCGGCCAGGTTGTGGGTGAAGAAGCCGCTGCCGACGATGAGCACGCCCTCGTCGCGCAGCGGGGCGAGCTTGCGTCCGATGGCCATGAGCTTCTGCGGGTCGAGCGTCGGCATGGAGATCTGGAGTACGGGGATGTCGGCGTCCGGGAACATCTCCACCAGCGGCACATAGGCCCCGTGGTCGAGCCCCCGGTCCGGGATGTCCTGGACCGGCGTACCGGCGCCGCGCAGCAGCTTGCGGACGCTGTCGGCGAGCCGCGGGGCGCCCGGGGCGTCGTACCGCACCCGGTAGTAGTGCTCGGGGAAGCCCCAGAAGTCGTACACGAGCGGGACCGGCTCGATGGCGCCGAGCGCGAGCGGGGCCTCCTCCCAGTGGGCGGAGACCATCAGGATCGCGCGGGGGCGGGGCAGAGCGGCGGACCAGGCGGCGAGCTGGCCGGGCCAGACGGGGTCGTCGGCGAGCGGCGGGGCGCCGTGCGAGAGGTAGAGGGCGGGCATGCGCTCCGCGGTGACTGTCATGGCACTCCCCATCCGCTGGATATCGATCATGGAACGTCGGTCGCCGTCGATCGTGGAAGCCGATCATGGAACATGTATCGAGGAACGTGGATCACGGACCAGGGACCATGGACCGCAGATCACACGTTCGCCCGAGCAGGAGTTCCCCGAGGTCGTGCGGGGGAACGTTTCACAGAGGTCCTGCGAAATCCCGCCGACGATGATCCTTGAAGGTTCAAGTTCCTACTTCGGGAGACCTTAGCCCTATCTAGTTAAACTTTCAAGAAAAGGTCGTACAGTGGAATCCATGACCACGGCATCCACGGCATCCACCAGCGCGACGCGCTGGCTCACCGACGAGGAGCAGCGCGTCTGGCGCGCCTATCTGCATGCCACGACGCTGCTGGAGGACCACCTCGACCGCCAGTTGCAGCGCGATGCGGGCATGCCGCACATCTATTACGGGCTGCTCGTCCAGCTCGCCCAGGCGCCCCGGCGGCGGATGCGGATGACGGAGCTCGCCAGGAACGTGAAGATCACCCGTTCCCGGCTCTCGCACGCGATCGCCCGGCTGGAGAAGAACGGCTGGGTCCGGCGCGAGGACTGCCCCTCCGACAAGCGCGGCCAGAACGCGGTCCTCACCGAGGACGGGTACGCGATGCTCGGCCGCTCGGCCCCGGGCCATGTCGACGCCGTACGGCAGGCGATGTTCGACCGCCTCACGCCCGAGCAGGTGCGCAGCCTCGGGGAGATCATGCGGGTGGTCGCCACCGGCCTCGAACCGGAGGGCACGGACGCGGATCTGCCCTGGCTCCGCTGAGCGGCGGAACCAGGGCAGAGGGGTGGAGCGGGCGCGTCGGCGGCAGCGTCAGTGGGCGACGACCGGGACCCGGAACTCCTCCTCGGCGTCCGCTCCGGAGGCGCTGCCCGCGCCGCCCGCGCCCGTTCCGGGGCGGCCGGTGTTGATCAGCGCCACGGCGATCACGGAGGCGGCGACCAGGATGCCGACCGCCCACCAGATCGCGCTGGCGAAGCCGCTGACCATGGCCTGGAGCTCCAGGAGCTTCGGGTCCGTGGCGCGGGCCGCGTTGTCGGCGATGTACGCGGTGGTCGCGCCCGCCGCGATGGTGTTCAGCAGAGCGGTGCCGATCGCGCCGCCGACCTGCTGCGAGGTGTTGACCATCGCGGAGGCGACTCCGGCGTCACGCGGCTCGATGCCGTGCGTGGCCAGGGACATGGCCGGCATGAACGCCGTACCCATCCCGAGGCCGAGCAGCAGCATGCCGGGCAGGATGACGGCCGCGTAACTGGTGTTCAGGTCCAGCTGGGTCAGGAGCAGCATGCCGAAGGCGGCGACCAGGAAGCCGGGACCCATCAGGAGCCGCGGCGGGACCCGGGTCATCAGGCGGGTGCCGATCTGGGTGGAGCCGGTGATCATGCCCGCGATCATCGGGAGGAAGGCGAAGCCGGTCTTGACCGGGGAGTAGCCCTTCACGATCTGCAGGTAGTAGGTCAGGAAGAGGAACAGCCCGAACATCGCGATGATGGCGAGTCCCAGCGAGAGGTAGACCCCGCCGCGGTTGCGCTCGGTCACCACGCGCAGCGGCAGCAGCGGCGACTTCACCCGCGACTCGGTCACGACGAAGGCCAGCAGCAGTACGGCGGCGGCGATGAACATGGCGATGGTCAGCCCGTCCGACCAGCCGGCCGACTCGGCGCGGGTGAAGCCGTAGACCAGGGCGACCAGGCCGAGCGTGGAGAGCACGACGCCGGGGATGTCGAGCGGCGAACGGTTGCGGGTGCCGGACGGCTCACGGATGACGAAGTACGCGCCCGCGGCGGCGACCACGGCGAACGGGATGTTGACGAAGAACGTCCAGCGCCAGTTCAGGTACTCGGTGAGGAAGCCGCCGAGGATCAGCCCGACCGCGCCACCGCCACCGGCGATGGCCCCGTAGATGCCGAACGCCTTGGCGCGCTCCTTGGCGTCGGTGAACATCACGGCGAGCAGCGAGAGGGCCGCCGGGGCGAGCAGAGCGCCGAAGACGCCTTGCAGGGCCCGGGAGCCGAACATCATCGCCTCGTTCTGGGCGGCCCCGCCGAGCGCGGAGGCCAGCGCGAAGCCGATCAGCCCGACGACGAAGGTGCGCTTACGTCCCCAGAGGTCGGCGATCCGGCCGCCGAAGAGGAGCAGACCGCCGAAGGCGAGGGCGTAGGCGGTGATGACCCACTGCTTGTTGCCCTCGGAGATGCCGAGGTCGGCCTGGGCGGAGGGCAGCGCGATGTTCACGATGGTCGCGTCGAGGACGACCATCAGCTGGGCGAGCGCGATGAAGGCCAGCGCTTTCCAGCGACTGGGATCGGGCAGCGAACGACCGGGGTCGTGGCCGTGGACGGAGTCGGGGCCGGATCGGGAGCCCGAGCCGGAGCCGGAGAGCGGAGTGTCAGCCGTTTTTGGCATGGAGGTAGCCACCTAGGAACGTGCGAGGTTGAAAAGGACGTCGCGAGGAGAGCCGTTGGCGGTACGCGCCGACGACTTACGTGTGACGGGGGCGATGCGTGTGGTGCGTGCGATGAGCGTGGTGCGTAAGAGGTGTGTACGTGGGAGAGAGCGCGAGCGCGTCGTTAAGGGTCTATGGGGAAGGGTTCATGAGGCCGGTGAAGTTCGTGGGGCCGGTGGCGGGTGCGGGCGTCAGCCGCGGCGCCGCAGGTCCTCCATGGTCGCCGCCGATCCGGGCAGTTCGGAGCGGGCCGGGGCTTCCAGGCCGTCCAGGAACAGTTGCAGATGGCGGTGGGTGAACCGGTCGATGTCCTGGCAGACGATGCCGGGCAGCGGCCGGGTGAGCTGGGAGAGGACGACGAGCACGTCACCGACGCCGATGTCGGTGCGCAGCCGCCCCGCGGACATGGCCCGCTGCACGAGCCCGCCCACGGCCTCTTCGAGGCGTTGGCGCGCGGCGAGCAGGTCGGGGTGGTTCTTGTCGAAGACGCCGGAGAGCATCGGGCACAGGGCGCCGATCCGTTCGTCGGCGGCCGCGTGCACGAAGCGGCTGAGCGCGGCGAACGGGTCGGACTCCGCGGCGACGGCCTCGTCGGCCCGGCGCGTGGTGCGGGAGGTGACCGCGAGGACGACTTCGTGGGTCAGTGCGGCGCGGTCGGGGAAATTCCGGTAGAGGGTGGCGTTGCCGACGCCCGCCCGCCGTGCGACGTCGTCGAGCGGGACGTCCGCCCCGAGCTCGACGAACAGCTCGCGGGCGGCCGCCACGATCCGCTCGCGGTTGCGCAGCGCGTCGGCCCGCGGGCGGGACGTACGGCGCTGTGCTGCCGGTGCGGTGGTGTCGGCGGCGGTCTCCACGACGATGGCCTTCCCTCTGCGTAGCTGGACGGTCCCGACCGGTAACCGGGGGCCGTTTCCCCGTTTAGCGGGGACACGTATGCAAACGGGGAGAGGATCCCCGCTTATTTCACACTTCCCTGTGAGCTGAGTCACACCGTTCGGCGCGGAAAACCCTCCGATCGGCGCACCCAACGAGCGCCCCAGGACCGCCCGGCACAGGCTGATCGCCAGAGCGCAGCCAGGGTCGGCCGGCTGCCGCGGACCCCGAAGGCGCCTCTATGCAGCAGCCCCGCCAGCGGATACGCAGACACCGCCGCCCCATCGCCCTCGCCGGAGCGACCGCCCTGGCCATAGCCGCGATGGCGTCGGCGAGCAGCAGCCTCCCCGGCTCCGGCCGGGCCACGGCGGGGCCGGCGGCGACCGCGCCGGACGCGTTGCTCGCCCCCTGCCGGATCGCGGCGGCCATGGGCGTACAGATGTCGGAGGGCTTGCCGACGCCGCCCGGTTACGCCCGTTCCGTGGGCGAGGTCAGGGCGCTCACCCTGATGATCGACTTCCCGGACGCGGAGGGCACGGAACCGGCGACGGACCGGTTCGCGGAGTTCTTCCCGCAGACCTCCGACTGGTTCACGACGAGCTCCTACGGCCGGCTCGACTACCGCCCCGAGGCCCCCGTCAAGGAGTGGCTGCGGATGCCGCTGCCGTTCGCGGAGTACGGGATAGAGCGCGGCTCACCGTTCGAGCCGGGCTACCGGCAGCTGGTGAAGGACCTGGTGGCGGCCGCCGACCCGAAGGTCGACTTCTCGGAGTACGACCTGGTCAACGTCCTGGTCACCCCGAACGCCGGCCCCTCCGCCCTGGACACCGTGCTCTCGGTGACCTTCTCCGGCAACGACGACGCCCCGCACGCGGACGGCGTCCCGCTCTCCAACACGTCCTTCGTCTACAGCCGCCAGGACGACGGCTCGGGGTCGTACCCGCAGACGGGCTACCGCGTGCTGCCGCACGAGAACGGCCATGTCTTCGGCCTGCCCGACCTCTACACGATGGAGGGCGGCGGCTCGGTGGGGCACTGGGACATCATGTCCGAGGACTGGGGGGCCAACAACGACTTCCTGGGCTGGCACAAGTGGAAGCTCGGCTGGCTCGACAACGACCAGATCAGCTGCGCCTCCGAGACCGGCGTCAGCGAGCACACGCTCACACCGCTGGCCGGCCACGGCGGCGCCAAGCTCGCCTTCGTCCCGCTGAGCGCCCAGTCCGGCTACGCGGTGGAGGTCCGTACGGCGGCGGGCAACGACGAGGCGGTCTGCCGGCCCGGAGTGCTCATCTACAAGGTCAGCTCCGACGTGGACACCGGCCAGGGCCCGGTCTCCGTCGCCGACGCCACCGAGGACAGCGGCGGCTGCACCCGGCGGCCCAACGTGCACGCCGAACTGTCGGACGCGCCGTTCCGGGTCGGCCAGACGTTCACCGACCGGGCCAACGGCGTACGGATATCGGTGCTGGAGGAGGACGAGGAGGGGAACTACCGGGTCCGGATCACCCGGCCGTGAGGGGGCCTGACGGGGGGCGATCCGCCTCGGGTCGGGGGCGGGCGGGGGCTTCGGCGACTCGGGCCAGTACGGCGGCCCGGAGCTCGCGCTTGAGGATCTTGCCGGTGGCGTTGCGCGGGAGCGGTTCCTCGGTGAACAGCACCCTGGCCGGCACCTTGAACCCGGCCAGGGACCGGCCGACGTGCTCGCGCAGGGCGTCGGCGGTGACCTGGGGGTCGTCGCCGGGGCCGGAGCCGGTGGCAGTGGCGGTGACCTGGGGGTCGTCGCCGGAGCCGGTGGCAGTCGCAGGGGCAGGGGCAGGGGCCGAGCCGACGCCGGTGGCGGTACGCAGCCGGACGACGGCCGCGACCTCCTCCCCCAGCACCGGGTGCGGGATGCCGAGGACGGCGGCGTCGCTCACGTCGGGGTGGTCGTGCAGGACGCCCTCCACCTCGACGCAGTAGACGTTCTCGCCGCCCCGGATCACCATGTCCGTGATGCGGTCGACGATCTCGACCCGCCCCGCACGCTCCACGGCGAGGTCCCCCGTACGGAACCAGCCGTCCCGGAACGCCTCGGCGGTCGCGGCCTCATCGCGCCAGTAGCCACGGATCAACGACTGCCCGCGCAACCACAGTTCCCCCACTTCACCCTCCGGCAGCTCCTCCCCCGCCGCTCCGGTGATCCGGGTCTCGGTCACGGGGGTCGGGCGGCCCACGGCCCCGGGGTGGGCGCGGTAGTCGGCGCCGAAGTTCGCGAGAACACCGCCGCTGGTCTCGGTCAGGCCGTAGCCGTTGCGGGGCTCGACGCGTTCGCCGTAACGGGAGGTGAGGCGGGCGACGAGGTGGGGCGGGGCGGCCGCGCCACCGGTGCTGAACAGGGTGAGGCTCGCCAGCTCGTCCCCCGTACGCTCGGCGGCGTCCAGCAGTTGGAGGGCGGTCGTCGGCACGCCCGCGAAGTGCGTGACGCCGTGGACGCGGATGAGCCGGAGGGCCTCGTCCGCGTCCCACTTGTCCATCAGGACGAGGGCGCCGCCCGCCGCCATCACTCCGTAGAAGCTGGTGAACGCGGCGACATGGAAGAACGGGAACGTCATCAGCGAGACCGGCGCGGGGCCCATCCCCGGGACGACGCCCCTCCCCAGCGCCGAAGCGGCCGCCTGGTAGCGGGGGTTGAGCGCGGCCCCGGCCTGGGCGAGATGGGTGGCCACCGCGCCCTTGGGCCGGCCGGTGGTGCCGGAGGTGTAGAGGATCGTGGCGTCGTCCTCGGGCCGGGGCTCGACATCGGGCGGCGCGGCCAGCGGGTCGGGCGCGGGGAAGTCCTCGTACCGCTCGATGCGCACGCCGTACGGGAGTTGATCCGCCGAGCCCGCCTCGCTTTCAGCGCTCGTCCCACTGGCTCCGCTCCCGCCGCTCGCCGTGCCGAACAGGACGACGTGCGCACCGGACTCCCGGGCCCACTCCGCGACCCGCTCCAGCCGCTCCCCGTCCACGAGCAGCACGCCGGGCCCGCTGTCGTCGAGGGCGTGACGGAACTCGTCCTCGGTCCACCACGAGTTGAGGGGTACGGCGATGAGTCCGGCCAACTGGGCGGCCCAGAAGGCGATCTGCCACTCGGGACGGTTCCGCATCGCGACCACGGCCCGGTCGCCGGGGCGCAGCCCGTACCGCTCGCTCAGCCGGACGGCCAGGGCGGACGCGGCGGCGAAGAACTCCCCGTACGAGTAACGGCTTTCGCCGGCCACCAGGAAGGGCGTGTCGCCGTAAGCCCAGGTGGTCTCGGCGAACTCCCTGAGTGTGCGCGGCCCGTCGACGTACTCCAGCGCCCCCTGCTCTCCTCGAACCACGGCGAAGGGGGCCCTGGGAGCGGTGGTGAGGAGGGCGTGGACGCGGTCGGTGCGCTCGGGCGGCTCGGTGTGGGGCACGGGGGGCCTTTCTCGCGCTGGCTCGGTACGCGTGACGTTATGCGGCCGGGGCCGGACGGCCAAAGTCACCCGGGCCGGGGGCTTCCGGTACGGCGGTGCGGCAGTACGGCGGCACAGCAGTACGGCTCACGGTTTCGACGGAAGAATCATCTACCGTGGGGAAGCCGATATGACACGAGGGTTGGGACGAGCCATGGACGAAAGGCGTTGCGAGCGCTGCGACTTCCTCATCGGGATGGGCTGCGCGTGCCCGCCCGATGGATCCGTGCCCAGAGCGCGGCCGGCGGCCTCGCCGCAGCAGGAGTGGGAACGCTTCCGCGCGGACACGATCCTCATCTCATCGACGCAGTACGCGCACCTTCCCGGAGCCTGCACCCATGTGGTCGAGGAGCTGGTGACCGCGCCGCGCTGGGGATGGATCCCCGCACCGCCGACCGGGCTCTGGGACCGGCTGAGCAGCAGCTACCCGGCGACCGCGACCGAGGGGAACACCGCACGGCAGGCGGTCAGGCGGTGCGAGGAGTGCCAGACGACGCTGTCGTGACGGGAGCCGCCTGGGGATCGGCGACACCGAACGCCTGAGGGTCTGTTGTCCCTCAGGGGGTGACGATCGGGAAGCCGGGATCGGGCTTCGTCCGGTAGGCGAGGAGTCGAGTGAGCAGGGCGGTCTCACCTTCGGCGCCGATGCCGGTTTCGGTTCCTGTGCCGGTGTCGGCTTCTGTGCCGGTGCCATTGCCGGTTCCTCTGCCGGCCCCTGTTCCGGTTTCTGTGCCGTTGCCGAGGTCCTCGATGCTCTTGCCGGCCAGCAGCCCGAGGAGTTGGGCCTTGGTGAGGCTGAGGGTGAGCCCGGCGGGCGTGCGGGGCGGGCCGGTGACCTCGCGGTGGGTGAGGGCGCCGTTGTGGAGGGTGAGCCGGTGCCGGGGTCCTGCTTGCGCGGGGCCGTCGGTGAGGATCAGGTCGATGACCATCTCGTCGTCCCAGGCGCGCGGCCCGTCGATCGCGATGGCGATCGAGTCGATGAGCATCGGGACGGTGAGGGCCATCATCATCTCGGGGTTGGACACGTCGACCATCTCCCCCGTGACGCCCTCACGCAGTTCCTGGGCGCCCCGCAGGTAGAAGTTGCGCCAGGTGGCGTTCTCGGCGCCGTGACCGAGTCGCTCGTACACCCCCGCCAGCGTGTCCTTGGCCTCCCGGTTCGCCGGATCGGCGAAGACCAGGTGGTCGAGGAGGGTGGCGGCGAAGCGCAGGTCGCCGTCTTCAGCGTAGGCGCGGGCCTTGGCGAGCGCGGCTGCGGGGCCGCCGGCGACCTCCACGTAGCGTCGGCCCTGTTCCTCGGGCGGGAGTGCCCAGAGGTGGGCGGGGTTGCCGTCGTACCAGCCCAGGTAACGCTGGTAGACGGCCTTGGAGTTGTGGCTGAGCGAGCCGTAGTAGCCGCGGGCGTGCCACGCCTTCCGCAGGGCGGGCGGGAGCTCGATCCGCTCGGCGATCTCGACGCCCGTGTACCCCTCGTTGAGCAGGCGGAGGGTCTGGTCGTGCAGGTACGCGTACAGGTCGCGCTGCTCGCTCAGGAAGCCAACCACGTTGTCGTGGCCCCAGGTGGGCCAGTGGTGGGAGGCGAAGCCGACGTCGTACCGCCCGTGGAAGAACTCGATGGCCTCGTCGAGGTACCGGGCCCAGATCCGGCTGTCGCGGACGACGGCTCCGCGCAGGGTGAGCACGTTGTGCATGTTGTGGGTGGCGTTCTCGGCCAGGCACAGGGCGCGGTGGTCCGGGAAGAGGAAGTTCATCTCGGCCGGGGCCTCGGTGCCCGGGGTGAGCTGGAAGACGATCCGCACCCCGTCGACCGTCTCCTCCTGGCCCGTCCGGGTGATGTCCACGGTCGGTGGGATGAGGCTGATGGTCCCGGTGGAGGTGTCGGCGCCCAGGCCCACGCCGATCTGGCCGTCCGGGGCCTTGGGGAGGCCGACGCCGTACATGTAGCCGGCCCGGCGGGACATGGCGGTGCCCGCGTACACGTTCTCGCTGACGGCGTGCTCCAGGAAGCCGGCGGGGGCGAGGATGGGGACTCCCGCCTCGGCGCCGTGCGCCAGGACGCCGCGGACGCCGCCGAAGTGGTCGCCGTGGGAGTGCGTGTAGATCACCGCGGTGACGGGCCGGTCGCCGCGGTGCTTCTTGTAGAGCGCGAAGGCGGCGGCCGCGGTCTCGACGGAGATCAGCGGGTCGATGACGATCACCCCGCGCTCGCCCTCGACGAGCGTCATGTTGGAGAGGTCCAGGCCGCGCACCTGGTAGATGCCCTCGGTGACCTCGTACAGCCCTTGCCGCGTGCAGAGCCGGGCCTGCCGCCACAGGCTGGGGTGCGCGGTGTCCGGGCAGTCCGCTTCGAGGAAGCCGTAGGCGTCGTTGTCCCAGACCACGCGTCCGTCGTCGCTCTTCACCACACCGGGGACGAGGGCGCCGATGAAGCCCCGGTCGGCGTTGTCGAAGTCGGTCGTGTCCTCGAAGGAGGGCAAGGTCTCGGCCATGTGCCTGATGCTCCGTTCCACCCGCTCGTTCGGACCTGTCGACCCATCTGACCATCAGTCGCGAACTGCCGCATATCGGACTTCCGGCTGTACGGCCAGGCCGTCACGCACGCGCGGCCGCCCTCTGCCGCCTCCGGACCGCCTCCGGACCGCGCGAGGAGCGACGACGGTTCGACGGCCTGCCACCGGCACGCCCACACGTCGGCCGGCACGGTTGTTCCGACGTTCAGGCGTTCCGACGTTCAGGCGTTTCGGCGTTTCGGCGTTCCAGCGTTCCGACGTTCGGGCGTTCCGGCGTGACGCCGACACGGGGCGAAAGATCACCCGAAGGCGCAAAACGATCCTGCCGCACAGCCCGAGTCAGGCCCCTCTCCCCGTCAATGGCGGAAAACATGCTGGTCAGGGCGACCGTACGAGTCGGAAGCGGAAACGTGGCACACCTTGCGGATCGCCATCCGCTACCCTGTTCACTGGTCGGCCGTTGGCGTAGCTCCTGTCGGGCAACATCGCTGCTCAGCAGGGTCCACACGATGTCTGACCAGCGGGCTTGGCTTCCTCGTCGAAGATCCACTCACGGGATTTTCTCCAAGGTTCCCTCCAAGCCCCGGCCTTCGTAGCTCAGGGGATAGAGCACCGCTCTCCTAAAGCGGGTGTCGCAGGTTCGAATCCTGCCGGGGGCACAGCAAAGCAGCAGGTCAGGAGTCCTTCTGCCCATGAGGGCAGGAGGGCTCCCGGCGTGCGGCACGCATGCGGGACGCGGATCACTGGACCCGTCCGGGTCTCCGGCTCCGGACTCCCCCGGGCCTGTCCCGGCCGAAGCCCCTCAGAGGCCCACCCTCTTTCAAATGTGCTGGTGCCCGCCGTCGTCCATCTCCGCCATCGACTGAACTTCGTCAGCGAGAGCCGTCAAGCCCCGCCGGTCGCCCTCGATGAGTAGAGCGCCGCGCTCCGAATCAACTCGGATACGGACACCCGGGTCGCTGGTGCTCAGCACCTCGACGGAAGCCAGTTCAGTGCCCCCGAAGCTCGGTTCAGCCGAGGTGGTGGTTTCCATGCCCCCCCCTTTCCCGCGGCAAGGGCGAGGGCCAGGGCCAGGGTGACCAGTTCCGCCGCGCCACCCGAGACGTCCACCCCATCCTCATCGGGAAGGAACAGAAGCCTCATCCGCATAACCCCTTCAGTTCCACAACGCCCAGACTCGACGGTCAAAGCCGTTGCCCCTGGTCAATCAGGCTTTCCCCGGCTCAGGACCAGCCGTCATGGACGTTACCCAGCGCTGGACGAAACCCATAGGGTCGCCCCGGAGCGCTGCTGACGTCAGTCAGCATCTCACCTCCTCAGCCGCAGCCCCGCAGCCCCGCAGCCCCGCCCGCCGAAAACCAGGGGCGGGGCTCACCCACGCGCGGGAACATGAGGCATGCGCCCGGATGACTGGTACCTCACGGATGACGTCCATGGCTTTCTGGCCCGTGCGGAAGGCTTCCTGCACGCGCGTCCCGCCCTGCACACCATCCCCCTGACGGTGACCGAGGCGCTGCGTACGCGCGGAGCGCACGCGTACGGTGCCGGGGTTCCCGTCTTCGGTGTGCTGGAGAGGGCGGGCGAGGTCCGGGCGGCCTTCTTTCAGACTCCGCCCCGCCGGCTGAACCTCACCCCGCTCAACCCGGCGGAGGCCGACGCCCTCGCCGTCCGGCTGGCCGGGCTCGGCCATGCCCTCCCCGGTGTCGGCGCCGACCGCGACACCGCTGCCGCCTTCGCCGAGTCCTGGCGGCGGCACACCGGCGTGACGACCACCCTCCACGAGCGCCAGCGGCTGTATCGCCTCGGCGCGCTGACCCCGCCGGAGCCACGCCCGGAGGGTCGGAGCCGTATCGCGGGCGAGCAGGACCGCGACCAACTCCTGGGCTGGTACGCCGGGTTCGTGGCGGACATCGGAGGATCCGCCCCCGAGGACGCCGGCTCCTGGGTCGACACGCGCATCGCCCATGGCCGGGTCACGCTCTGGGAGGACCCGGACGGCGTCCCCGTCTCCATGGCGGGCCTGACCCCGATGGTCGCCGGGCAGATCAGGGTGGCCCCCGTCTACACCCCGGCCCACCTGCGCGGCCGCGGCTACGCGGGAGCCGCCACCGCCGAGGTCAGCCGGGCGGCGCTGGCGGCGGGGGCATCGGACGTACTGCTGTTCACCGACCTGGCCAACCCCACCAGCAACGGCCTGTACCAGCGGATCGGCTACCGGCCGGTGGCGGACTTCGCGGTGTACGACTTCCGGGCTGGGCCTATGACTTCCCGGCGCTGATCAGTGAGAGAGAGGACGCGTACCGCCCCTCTTCCCGGTCGCCGCACCGCCCCGCGTCCTCCTATTGCCGGCGGCAACGCGTCGACGGAGACGAGTAGCCCGGGACCACGGGGGGGGCGAAGGAGGACCTGGACATGCGCGCCGCACACGACCCGGGCGTGACGCGCAGCTTCGGCCTGCGGTGGAAGAGCTTGGAGGTCACTACCGGCGCGCAGCGCGAGCACCGGTACGACGCGCTTCTGGCACGGGCCGCCGAGAAGGGGATGAGTCCTGAGCCGCTGCGGGACTATCTGAACGCCTTCCGGACGGCGTCGACGCCCTGCCGCTGCCGTTCGGGGGTGCCGACGTCCCAGGTGCTGACCTTGGCGATCCCGGCGTCGGCACGGGCAGGGGCGAGCCCGCCCTGCTTGACGCAGGTCGCGTCCTTCCTCGGCAGGACCCCCGTGGCCAGGTACCTGTTGACCTCGGTGTCCACGCAGTCGTTGCCGTACTCCCCGTACAGCGCATGGCGGTTGGCGCCCTTGAGGGTGAGCAGCCGAGAGTTGGGGAGCTGGTCGCGCAGGGCGACGCTGCCCCGGTAGGTGGTGCGCGGGTCGCCCGTCGCGGCGACGATCAGGGCCCGGGCGTCGTGACGCACGCGGGTGGGGTTCTCGCGCGGGGGGTTCCAGAACGCGCACGGGCCGATGTTCTCGGTGAGCGGGCCGAACAGGGGGTGCGCGGCCCGGGTGCGTTCGATGCCCCGCCAGTAGACCTCCGGGTCGCGCGGGGCCGGTACGTCACCGCAGATGATCGCCGTCTGGACGCTGCCGAAGGCCGAGTCCGCGCCGCTCGTCGCGAAGCGGAGCACCTCCGTGAACTCCGGTGACACTGCTGCCTGTTGGCCCTTCGCCGCCTTCGCCAGTACGGAGACCTGCTCGGCCAGAGCCGCCCGGGACGCGTCGGTGTCGTCGGCCAGGCCCATGAAGAGGAGCGTCGGGATCTGGGTGTCGTCGAGCCTGAACACCTCCGGTGCGGCCCCGACCGTGAGGGGGCCGCGCGCCGCCTTCGCCATCACCCGGTCGATGGTGGCGAGCACGGCGGTACGGGTGCGGCCCAGGCCGTACGCCGTGTGGCGGTCCGCCGCCCAGGACGCCCAGGCAAAGAGCGCGCGCTCGTTCTCCCGTGCCGTGTCCTTCAGCAGCCGGGGGCCGTACGCACGCGGGTCGATCCCTCCGTCCAGGACCATCCGGTCGTAGCGTCCGGGGAACATCTGGGTGTAGACGGTGCCCAGATACGTACCGTACGAGTAGCCCAGGTAGGAGATCCTCCGCTCGCCCAGCGCGCCCCGGATCACGTCCATGTCCCGGGCGGTGTTACGTGTGGTGACGTGCGGCAGCACCGAGGCGTCGGCGGCGCGGCACTTGTCGGCCAGGCTCTTGCTCAGGGCCGCCTGGCGGTCGAAGCCCGCCCGGCCCGCGCCGGCCGAGAACCAGGTGAAGCTGACGGGCCAGTGGCAGTCCAGCGGGGTGCTGCGGCCGGTGAAGCGGGGGTCGAAGCCGATGATGTCGTAGCGGGGGCCGGCCTTCTTCATCGCCTTGCGTATGACGGGCGGGGAGTCCACGGCCGGGCCGCCGGGGCCGCCGTTGTTCAGGAGGATCGCGCCGATGCGGTGGCGGGTGTCGGTGGCCTTGAGCCGGGATATCGCCACCGTGATCGTGCGGCCCCGGGGAGCGGTGTAGTCCAGCGGGACCGTGACGTTCGCGCACCGCACGCCCGCCTCGTCAAGGTCCCGGCCCTCCGTGTCGTCCGGGGACCGCACGCATGTGCCCCAGGCCGGGCGTTGGCCGTAGTAGCGGTCGAGTCCCGCGTCCGTCCGGGGCCCTGCCGCCGCCGCGGTCGTGGTGCCGGCCACCGCCCCGGGCGCCGCCAGGGCCGGTGACGCGGTGAGGCCCACGGCGGTTACGAGTACGAGACCTGCGGCTGCGGCGCTGCGGGCGGCCGGGCTGTGGGTGATCTTCTGTACGTATCTCACGCCAACAGACGCTAGAAGCCCGGGCGTTCGCACTCACTACGGCTGGCACCCCATTTGAAGGGGGGCCAACTCCTCCTCGGGCACGGGGCCTCGGCCCCCGGCCCGCCCCGGAACCGCATAGTCCCTCACCCGTTCACTCACTCACTCACCCGTTCACCCGCTCACTCCGCGAGGATCTCGCCGATCACCCACCACGCGTTCCGCGCCATCACCGGGTTCGACTCCCGGTAGGCCGCGAGCTCCATCACCGCGATGGACAGGGCCCAGCCGCGCCCCCGCTCCCAGCTCGCGTCGTCCGCCTCGACCGCCGTACGGAACGCCTCCCTGGCGCCGGCGGGCAGCAGGTACCAGGCGGCGATCAGGTCGACGGCCGGGTCGGCCAGGCCCATGCACGCGAAGTCGATCACCCCGGTGAGGCGGCCGTCCGCGACCAGGACGTTGCCCGGTTGGAGGTCCCCGTGCACCCACACGGGCGCGCCCGTGAAGGCCGGGGCGGTCAGCGCCTTGTCCCACGCGGCGGTGGCCGCCCCCGCGTCCAGTACGCCGTCCAGCTCGGCCATCACCTTGCGCGTCTTCGCGTCCCGGGAGGCCAGGGCCTCGCTGCGGTACGCGGGCGGGCCGTCCGTGGCGTCGATCCGGCGCAGCGCGAGGACGAACTCCGCCAGGTCGGCGGCGAAGAGCTCCGGCGCCCATGTGCCGTCGCCGGGCGTCGGGTTCGCACCCTCGATCCAGGTGCACACCGACCAGGCCCGGGGGAAGCCCTCGGCCGGAACACCCTGAGCCAGCGGCACGGGGACCGGCACGGGCAACCGCGGGGCCAGCCGGGGCAGCCACCGGTGCTCCTTCGCCACGTCCGCCGCGCTGCCCTCCGTACGCGGCAGCCGTACCGCCTTGTCGTCGCCCAGACGGTGCACCGCGTTCGCCGTCCCGCTCACGTCGACCGCCTCCACCGGCAGGTCCGCCCAGTGCGGGAACTGCGCGGCGATCAGCGCGCGCACGAGGGTGGCGGAATCCAGGAGGGTGGATGCGGACGTGGCGGATTCCAGGGTGGTGGAAGCGGACGTGGCAAAGTCGGACGGGGCGGGGTCGCGGGTCATGGAGTGAGTGAACCAGCTGGGTTCCAGGCCGCACAACGTGGTCCGGTCAACCGCTGCGTCCGGCGTCTTCCCGGCGACGAGGCGCTCGGCGTGGGCGTCGGGCCGACCAGCACCGGCGGCCGCCGTATCAACGGCCTCGTGGCGAACACGGCGGTTCCTCGCCCCCGCGGCGTGACAGCACGCGACGGGGCCGGGACGTCGTCAACCGTGCCGCTGTCGGCGCAGGCGGGCCGGTTCGCCATCCATCAGGCTCTTCCGGGCGTGTATCGGTGTGCTCTATCGGTATGCTCCGCCGCGATCTCGCGGCATTGGGCCAGGCGTCGAACACACGTCGACAGGCATGTGCTCGACGCCCTTACGCCCCCCGAAGCGCGCTACTTCTGGAACAACTCGGGAATGGCGGAGGGGTCTTCGTCCAGCAGCACTTCAAGATCTTCCGGGGCGATCACGGGGTGATTCAGTTCAGGCGTCAAGGTGAACCGCATCCCCGGCCTGCAGAGCCGATAACCCTCCTGACTTCGGTAGTAGGAGAACGGAATTCCTGCGCTCTCCAGGCGTATCCCCATGCCCCACTCGACCTCGTCAGAGTGCAGCACGCGACACCCGCGCCGGGTCAGCTCCGGGATCACCCGCCGAAAGCTATGTGAACTCAGCGGATTTCCCACCACGTTCACTTCCATCAGGGTTTTCTGGTCCAGGAGCGGGGAGAGGTCGTCGATCCTGTTCCGCTGAAGATCCATTCGGTCCAGCTGGAGCGCACCCAGCCCGGAAACGTCCCGCAGCGCACTGTTCTTCGAGATCACGGCTCTGAGGGAAGTCATCTCGCACAACGGCTGAGCGACGGAAGGGACATCGCATCCGTTCATGATGAGGATGCGCAGAGAGCGAAGGAGTTCCAGCCCGTTCAGAGTTCTGGCGTTGGTGACGCTGATCGAGGTGATCCCGCCCAACTCGGCATCCTCGAAGGGGGCCTGGTGGCCAACGCTTCTGCTGATGCTCTGCAGTACTGACGTGTCCATCTCTGTCCTATCCATACTGTGCTGCCGTGAGCGGGGGCGGGCAGGTGGTTGAGGAGTCCTTCAAGCGCGCCGGATCCTACCCGGGCGGGGCCCGGCGAGGAGTTTTTGGCAGACGTCGGGAGTCACCCGGAGGAGGCCGGTGTCCCGCCCGACGCGAACGTCCTGGGCCAGCGGCGCAGCCGCACCCTCTCCCGGCCGGGGCCGTGCGTACGGGAATCGGGGCCGTACAGGGATCAGAGCCATACGGTAGTCAGAGCCGTACAGGAACCGTCCGGGCCGACCGCCCGGCGCTCAGCTGAGCTCCTCCGGGCACGGTGTCCCCGGCTGGAGTTGGTACGGGGCCGCCAGCCGGTACAACCCCGGCTTCGGGGCGAGGAGTTCGGTCCACTCGTCGCCGTGCTGTTCGTCCTCGACGATCTTGTTCAGGCAGCCGTGGAGGTTGTCGTAGGTCTTGGGGGCCGTCTCGTCCTCCTGCGTGCGCAGTTTGGACTCCTCGGTCTCCTGCGGCCGTTCCAGGCTCTTGCCCTGGTCGTCGACGAGCCCGAGCCAGCGGGTGTACGGGATCCGGATCAGGACCCGGCCGGGTGACTCCACGCGGATCGTCAGCTCGTTCGCGCCCGCCCGTTCCACCGTCGCGGGCGGATCGGCGAGCGGCGTCGGCCTCAGGACCCGGTAGAGCTTCCAGTTCTCGTCGCCCCAGATCTCCCGGAGGTAGGACAGCCCCGCCCCGACGAGCTCCGCCTCCTTCTCGGCCCCGCTGTCCGGCTTGCCGGTGGGCAGCACCACGTAGTGCACCGCCCAGCGGTCCAGCCACTGCCGGTAGTTCAGCGCGTCCAGGGTGCCGTCGTAGAAGAGCGGGTTGCGCTTCATGTCGGCCTGCCGGTTCCAGCCGCGGGCCAGGTTGTACGTGGCCAGCGCCGACGCCTCCCGGTGGCTGCTCGCCGGGACCACCTCGACCCTGCCCCTCTCCGCGCCGACCTGCTGGAGCTGGTTGACGAGGGGGGCCAGCTCGCGGGCCCAGGAGGCGGCGGGGGTGGTGCGGACGATGTCGTCGACGCTCTTGTAGCCGATCCAGAAGTTGAGCCCGGCGAACGCGAGCACCAGGGCGTACCAGCGGCGGCTGCGCGGCGCCGAGTACGGCAGGGCGGCGAGCAGCGCGACCCCGGCGAACAGCATCGCCATGCGGGTCACGTTCGACCCGATCTGCGAGTCGACGAAGTAGGTCAGCACGGTGCCGAGGCCGTAGACGGCGGCCGCGGTGCGGACGGTGCTCCAGTCGCGCGGTACGAGGACGAAGACGAGCACCGAGAACAGGAACGGCAGCGCCACCGTCCCCAGCGACATCGGCTGCGTACCGGAGAACGGGAACAGCAGGGAGGACAGCCCCACCACCGCGACCGGGGCGAGCCCGATCGCGTACGCGCCGGGGCGTCGTTTGTGCAGGAAGAGCGCGGCGGCGACGACTCCGAGGAAGAGCCCGGCGACGGGGCTGGACGCGGTGGCGAGGGCGGCGAGCGGGGCCGCGACGGCCGCCTTGGCCCACCGCTTGTACCGCCACCGGTGGGGCCAGCAGAACACGGCGGCGACGGCCCCGACCGCGAACATCATCCCGAGCCCGAACGTCACCCGCCCCGACAGCGCGTTGCACAGGTACGCGAACACCCCGGCGAGCGAGCAGGCCAGCGGATTGCGCACGGCCCGCACCCGGACCAGGATCAGCGCGGTCAGCCCGGCCGAGACCGTGCCGACGATCATCATCGTCGTCCGGACGCCGAGCATCGACATCAGATACGGCGAGACCACGCTGTACGAGACGGGGTGCATGCCCCCGTACCAGGCCAGGTTGTACGCCGTGCCCGGGTGCCGGCCGACGAACTCGGCCCAGGCGTCCTGCGCCGCGAGGTCGCCGCCGCCGTTCGCGAAGAAGAGGAACCACAGCACGTGGGTGACGGCCGCGGCCGCCGTGGCGATGGTGACGGGGTGACGGAGCAGCCGCCGGGCCGCGGTGGGCGGCTCGGGCGCTCCGGTCCCGGGCCCTGTCTTCGGCGGCGGGGATGGGGATGGGGATGTGGGTAGGGGTGAGGGTGGGGATGCGGATTCCGCCGGATTCTCGGCCGGGGATTCGACAGCGGATCCCGGGGTGCGCGGGGACGGCAGCCGGACGGCCGGGCCACTGCCGGCTTCACCGCCGCTGTCGACGCCCCTGCGGATGCCGTCGCCTCCGGCAGCCTCGCCGGTGGTGCTGTCCGCCTCGCGGCCGGGTTTCGGCTCCGCGGTGGTCACTACGGCTCTCCCCGTCCTCCGCCGGCCCCGTACGTCTTCGAGGACGCGTCCCGGCGTCCTCCAGTTGTCCGGGGACGCTAACACGTACCTCCGACACATGCTCCTGACATGGGCCCGGCGGGGAGAGGAGGGGGCGCACCCCTCTCCTCTCCCCGCCCGCGACGCTCCGCGCGCCCGCGATGCCCTGGGCGCTCAGCCGATCCTGGTCAGCTTGTCGCCGAAGGCCGGCTCGGGCAGGTCGTCCTGGAGGACCACCGGCGCCGTGACCTTTCCGGTGCCCGTGCCCACGGTCACCATGCCGACCTCGCTGCCGGCCTTCGCGGCGTGCGCGATGCCCTTGCCGCTGTCGGTGACCTTGAGCTCGACCTCCAGGCCGGACCAGCCGACCGCCTTGAGGTTCTTCGTCGCTATCACCGGGGTCCGCGCGCCGAAACCGTTGTCGACGTACCCGACCACGTCGCCCTTCTTCACCACCGTGGCGGAGGTGGGGGCCTCCTGCGCGTCCTTGATCAGCTTCAGGCTGTTGCTCAGGGACAGCGACAGGCTGTCGTAGACCCGGCCGGTTCCGGCCTGCTGGCCCATGACCGCTCCGTAGATCCACAGGATCTTGCCGTCGACCTTGGTGTTCGCGGACCAGAGCAGGTTGCCGCCGGCCGGGGTGGACGACCCGGTCTTGATGCCGCTCACGCCCGACTCCAGGAGCAGCGTGTTGTTGTTGTAGATCTTGCCGTCTATGCCCTTGATCTCGACCTCGGGCATATCCACGATCTTGCGGAAGACCTCGTTGCGCATGACCGCCTGGGCCAGTTTCAGCTGGTCGGTGGCGGTGGAGACGGTGGTCTTCTCCAGCCCGCTCGGGTCCGTGTACGTCGAGTCGGCCATCCCGAGGTCCTTGGCGGCGTCGTTCATCTTGTCGATGAACTTGTCCTCGCTGCCCGCGTCCCAGCGGGCGAGGAGCCGCGCCGCGTTGTTCCCCGAGGGGATCATCAGCAGCTGGAGCATCTCGCGCTGGCTGAGCTTCTGGCCGTTGGTCAGCGGGGCCACCGACTCGTCCGCGTTCTTGGACTCGTCCTCCGCCTTCTGGTCGGCGGTGATCGTCTCGCCCGCCTCGTCGCCCTTGAGGGGGTGCTCCTTGAGGATGACGTAGGCGGTCATGACCTTCGCGACGCTGGCGATGGGCGCCGGCTTCTGCGCCCCCTCGGTACCGAGCGACCCGACGCCGTCCACCATCACGGCGGACTGCCCCTGGCCCGGCCAGGAGAGCTTCGTCTCGCCGCCCTCGAAGGTGTACGTCGGCTTCGCCGTGAGCTCCAGGACCGGCTCCGGCAGCGGGCGCACCATCTGTACGATCGCAAAGACGATCAGCAGGAGGAGCACCAGCGGGGTCCAGATCTTGACCCGGCGAACCGCCGTACGAACCGGGGTCTCGGGCGGCGGCGGGGTGTTCGTCAGCTCGGCGAGCAGGTCCAGCGGCGGCCTCGGCGGCAACGGCTGCTGCCGGGTCCGCTCGGCGGCCGCCCAGGAGGGGGCGGGCGGCCGCGTGGAGGGCCCGGGGGTCCCTGAGGCGGCCGGGGCCGCCGGATCCGCGTCCGACGCGCCGGTGCCCGTGGGCGCTCCGGTCTCCGGCTTGCGGGGCGCGGGGGCGGACCGTACGTCGTCGGAGCGCAGGGGTACGAAGGTGCTCGTGCGCTCGACGGGGCTCTCGGGCTTCTCCGGGTCCGGCCCCGGACCCGGCTTCGACTGCTCCTTCTGGTCCTTCTGGTCCGCCTTCTCCTGCCCGGCCTTCTTCTGCTCCGGCTTCTTCTGTCCGGCCGGGGAGGTGCTCCGGGGCGCTCCCCCGGGCTTGTCGTCATCCGGAGCCTTGAGCTCGCGGAGCTCCTGGAGCTGCTGCGGCGAGAGCTTCAGCGCGGTCGTCGGCTGGTCGATCTTCCCGGCGGGCCCTATAGCCCTGAAGACCGCCGTGGGCTGATCGATTCCTCGCAGGTCGGAGCCGGATTCGGGGGTGTCACCGGCCTCGGCGTCGGCTTCGGCGGCGTCACCGGCGTCAGCTTCGGCTTCGGCGTCACCGGCGGCTTCAGTCTCGGTCCGCGTCTCGGCAGTCTCGGTCCGCGTCTCGGCGTCGGGCTGCTCGGCGGGCTTGGCCTCGGGCTCGCCTTCGGCCTCTTCGGCCGCTTCGGCCTTGCGACCGGCATCCCGCTCGGGCTCCCGCTCCGACTCCGGCTCCGCGTCAACGTCTCCGGCCGGCTTGTCCGCCGTGTCGTCATCGTCCTCGGCCGAGGCGTCGACCCACGCGGCCACGGCGGCGCGCAGCCGTACGTCTCCGGGCTCCGGCTCGGCCCCGGCGTCAGCGTCGGCGTTCTCGCCCGCCTCGGCATCGGCCCCGGCGTCGACCTCGTCCCGCGTGCCGCTCCCGGCCGTGCCCTCGCCCTCCGAGTCGCCCTCAGAAGCCTTCACAGCCGCATCGGGGCCCTTCGGGTCCTCGGAGCCCTCTACGGGCCCCTGAGGCGTTACAGCGCCCTCAGCACCGTCAGCGCCCGCACTGACTCCAGCACCTTCAGTGCCTTCAGTGCCCTCAGCAGCCGTCGTGGACTCTTCCGAAAGCCGGGGCCGGAAGACAGCCGTAGCCGCGTCCGCGTCGGCGGCCGTAGCCGCACCAGCATCTGCATCTACATCTGCACCCGCATCGGGATCGCGGAACACCGCAAAGCGCGGGTCGCGTTCCTCCGCAGCCGTCCCCGACGACTTCCGCTGCTCCGTTTTGTCGGGGGACTCGCCCGCCACCGATGCCTCCTCATGCGCTGCGGGGCACACCCCGCGCTGTCCGAACCATCTACCAGTGTCCTGTGTGAACCCCTGGCCGAGCTGCTAGACGAGAACGACATACCTACTGGTTCCCATACAAAGCAGTCAGGCGCTCTCGACAGACCAATGTGAGAGGGGTCACCCTGTCAGACATCCACGCGGGGAGGCATGGATGGGCAGGAGCCGCAGAACAATCCCGGAGGAGCTTCTGTTGCTCGCTCTGGACCCGACCACGGGTACCACAGCGCAGCCGCAGTCGCTCGACCTCGGCCTGGCCGGGGCACAGCTAGTGGAGCTGGCTCTGGCAGGACGGATAGCCCCTGACGGGGATCGTATCGCCGTGGTGATGCCACGGCCGACAGGAGATCCGACACTGGACTCCGCACTGGAGCTGCTGCGCCGTCGTGGCAGCCCGGTCCGGGCGGTCCACTGGATCGGCGGGCCCCGGCTGGGGCTGCGTCAGATCTATCTCGCTCATCTGGAGCGGTGCGGCATGGTTCATGCCGTGGCGGGCCAGATGTGCGGAGTGCTGCCGACGACTCGCTACCAGGCGACGGAGACGGCGATCAGCCGGGACATCAGGGCCCGGCTGGACAGCGCGATCCGCACCGGCGTACCGCCGGACCCGCGGACCGCGGCACTCGCCGCACTGGCCCACGCGGTCGGACTCGGCAAGCATCTGTACCCCGGGAACGAGGGGCGCTCGTCGCGCTCCCGGCTCCGGGACCTGATCAGGCACGACCCCATGGGCGGCCTCGTGGCGCATGCCGTGATGGACGTCCAGAACGGTGTGGCAGTCCAGCCGCGCCGTACGCAGCAGGCAGCGGGCGTTCCGTTGCAGCCGCAAGCACAGGCGCGTCGCGGCAGCATGGCGCACACCGCCGCGAGCTGACCCGGCACGCTCGGGCAGCACCGCGGAACCGCACGCCCGAGCAGAACCGCACGACCGCACCACCGAGCACGACCGCAGGCCGCGCAGAGGACCGCGCGGACGGCGGACAACCGCACACCGCCGCACCGTCGTCACAGACCCGGTTCGGGAGCCGCACCACGCGCGGGGCAGCCGGGATCCACCGGCTGCCCCGCGCGCTTGCGCGCCGTATCGCACGCCGTCCCGCGCGCCGGTGCGTGCTCCGGTGCGCGGCCGGGTGCTTATACCGCACGCACCTGCTTGTGGCCGTTTCCCAGCGCGGCCGGGGCAAGGGGTGGCAATCTGCTGAGCAGTAGATACGCACAGCTACATAGCCGGAGGTGCCGTTTCCGTGCCGTCCAACGTCAATCCCACTGTCAGGCGACGCAGGTTGGGCCAGGAATTGCGCCGCCTGCGCGAAATCAAAGGCATGACGGCCGAGGAGGTCGCGGAGCGCCTGCTCGTCTCCCAGTCGAAGATCAGCCGCCTGGAGAACGGCCGCCGCTCCATCAGCCAGCGCGACGTGCGCGACCTCTGCGGGGTGTACGAGGTCGAGGACGTCCGCATCGTCGACTCCCTCATGCAGATGGCCAAGGACTCGCGTCAGCAGGGCTGGTGGCACGCCTTCGGCGACATCCCGTACAGCGTCTACATCGGTCTGGAGACGGACGCGGAATCGCTGCGGGTGTACGAACCCCAGATGGTTCCCGGCCTGCTCCAGACCCGGGCGTACGCCGAGGCGCTGATCAGCGGCGCGCTTCCCGAGGCCCCGCCGTCGGACATCGAGAAGCGGGTCAACGTACGGTCGCGGCGTCAGGACCGGGTCAACGCGCCGGAGAGCCCGCTGCGCCTGTGGGCCGTCATCGACGAGTCGGCCCTGCGCCGGAAGGTCGGCGACAAGCAGGTGATGATCGACCAGTTGGAGCACCTCATCGAGCAGTCGCACCTGCCTCATGTGACCGTGCAGGTGCTGCCGTTCGAGATGGGGGCGCACCCCGGGATCAACGGGCAGTACGCGATCCTGGAGTTCCCGGACGCCGCGGACTCCAGCGTCGTCTACATCGAGGGCGTCACGAGCGATCTCTATCTGGAGAAGGCGCACGACGTGCAGCGCTACAGCGTGATGTACGAACACCTGCGGGCCCAGGCGCTGAACGTGGAGCAGACGCGGGAGTTCATCAGCAAGATCGCCAAGTCGTACACCGACTGAGGACCGGCTGAAGGACGGGTGAAGTCGACTGAGGCCGAGTGAAGATCAACTGATGTCCCGTGTCCCGCACCGACTGGTTCAGGACATCGCACCGCCCGTTCGACCGGACCCCGGCGGGCACCGAGTGAGTGGCGGCGGCACCATACACCGCCGCCGACTCACGACGTAAGGGTTGTAGGCAATATGCCATCCGGTCGAGTGAACGGCCATCTCATAGAAGGGGCTTGGCGAGTAGCGTCGATCACGCCAACCGGGAATCAGGTTGGTGCTACTCACCCAACTCTCTGAACCGGAGTGAACATGGCTATTCTTCAGGGTGCTACGGACATGTGGACGAAGTCGTCCTACTCCGGGGGCAACGGCGCGTGCGTCGAGGTCAAGTCCCCCGTCGCTCTGTCCATCGCCGTGCGTGACTCGAAGGCGCCCGAGGGCCCCTCGCTCACCTTCGTCCCCGGTGCGTGGAACGCGTTCGTGCGTGACGTCGCCGCGGGCACGGTCAACGCCTGATCGACGCCTGACCGACGCCTGTCGCCACGCATCGCCGGCATCACACGCGTCATCTGCACCACCTGCACTATCCGCATCACCCGCACCACCTGAGGGAGCCCTCTCGACCGGTCCGCCGTCCTGGCCGAGGGGGCTCGGCCCATGGCCCCCGCATCCGGCCCTCCGGCCCGGCCCCCGACCTCACCTCAACCGGTCGACGTACCGATCGGTCCCCGGCACGGTCGGAACGAACGGGGCGACCAGCTCGACCCGCCCCAGCCCCGCCTCCGCGACCGCCGCGTCCAGCCCCGTGAAGTGCGCCTCCCAGCAGGCCCGGGGATCCTCCTGGAGGAACCACAGCAGCGTCAGCCGGGTCCCCACCCCCTCGACCTGCTTCACGTACGCCATACGGTCCCCGGGCAGCGGCACCGGCCGGAAGACCGTCACCATGGCCGCCGGCGAACCGCTCAGCCGCTGCGGCAGGTGCCGGGAGCGCAGCCACTCCAGCAGCTCCGCCCGGCGCTCGGGCCCCTCGGCGTCGACGACCTGGAGGACCAGTCCCTCGTACGGGTGGTCGAGCGCGTGGAAGTCCCGGGGTCCGGCGGCTCCGTCGCGGTAGACGGTGGCCTCGTGGTCCTGGAAGGCCGTGAAGACGTGGGTCCGGTCCTGGTGGACCCGGCCGTCCCGGTTGAGCCGTTTGTTGATGGCGACGGTCCACTTCATGTGCTCGTCGTAGCGCCCCTCGGTCACCCAGTACGTCGACAGGTAGCACCCGGCCCCGGCCGGCTGCGCGACCGCCGACTTCTGCGGATAGCGCAGCTCCTGGAGGTCCTTGGTCGCCACCCACCGCCGGCCGGCGAAGATCCACGGCATGGCGGTGGCGCCCGCGTAGTAGTGGTCGTCCTCGTACCAGCGGTTGTACGCGTACTCGTGGCCCGGATGCGGTTCGACCATGGTGATCAGGGCATGCCCGGGGCGGACCCCGTACGGCCCCACGGCCGCCAGCTCCGCGTACCTGTCGGCATCGTTCCCGCGCTCAACCGCCATGTCGCCTGCCCTCCGCTTCCATCCGCCTCGCCCCTCCCCTTCCATCCGCCCCCGTCGCCCCCTACTCTGACGCTCCGTCAGATAAAGGACCAGAGCCGGGAGGCGACGATGTTGCTCGCGGGGAAGACCGTCGTCGTCTCGGGCGTCGGCGCGGGGCTCGGCCATCGGGTCGCGGAGACCGTCGTACGGGACGGCGGGCGCGCGGTGCTCGGAGCGCGTACGGCGGCGAACCTGGCCAAGTCGGCGGCGGAGATCGACCCCGAGGGCCGGCACACCGCCCAGCTGCCGACCGACATCACCGACGAGGCGCAGTGCGAGGCACTGGCCGCGCTGGCGGTCGAACGGTTCGGCGGGATCGACGCGGTGGTCCATGTCGCCGCCTGGGACGGCTACTTCGGCGGCCTGGAGGACGCGGACTTCACCACCTGGCAGTCGGTCATCGACGTGAACCTGCTCGGTACGCTGCGGATGACCCGGGCCTGCCTGCCCGCCCTCAAGGAGCGCGGCGGTTCGGTGGTGGTGATCGGCACGCAGTCCGCGGTGGCCGCCCCCTCCCAGGTGCGGCAGGCGGCGTACGCGGCGTCCAAGGGGGCGTTGACGTCGGCGATGTACTCGCTGGCACGGGAGTTGGGGCCGCACCGCATCCGGGTCAACACGGTGCTGCCGGGCTGGATGTGGGGCCCGCCGGTGCAGGCGTACGTCCAATTCACCGCGCACACCGACGGCGTACCGGAGTCCGAGGTGCTGGCCCGGCTCACCGAGCGGATGGCCCTGCCGGAGCTGGCAACGGACGGGGATGTGGCGGAGGCGGTCGCCTTCCTGGCCTCCGACCGGGCCAGGGCGATCACCGGGCAGTCCCTGCTGGTCAACGCCGGCGAACTGATGCGCTGAGAGCCCCTCCCCCGAAAGGGACCCGCTTCACGCCCCGCGCGGGTAGCGGGCCAGCCATCCGGGGGCGGCGGCGCTCGGGCTGTGCAGGGCCGGGCCCTGGGTCATCTCCATCGCGAAGTCGTCGGCCAGTTCGAGGAGGGTGGGGCGGCCCTCCAGCTCCGCGAGCCAGGCCGGCGGCAGCGCGGTCTCACCGTGCAGCGCGCCGAGCAGCGCCCCGCAGACGGACCCGGTGGCGCGGGAGGGCCCGCCGTGGTTCACGGCCAGGCGCAGCCCGTGCCGTACGTCCTCGCTGACCAGCGCGCAGTACACGGCCCCGGCGAGCACCTCCTCGGCCGCGTCGCCCGCCCCCAGCGCCTCGATCAGGGCGGGGCCCGGGATGCCCTGCCGCACGGACCCGAGAGCCTGGCGCAGGGCCTCGGTCACCGGTTCGTGGCCGGGGCGTTCGGTGAGCAGCCCCAGGGTGTGCTGCACGGAACCGTCCAGGGTGTCCCCGCGCGCCAGCCCGTGCACCAGTACGGCGAAGGCTCCGGCGGCCAGTTGGGCGGCGGGGTGGCCGTGGGAGTGGGCCGCGCACTCGACGGCGAGCTGGAGCACGAGCTGCGGTTCCCACCCCACGAGCAGCCCGAACGGCGCGGACCGGGTGAGCGCGGCCGCGTCCCGGGCGGTGGGGTTCTTGGGGCGTTCCAGTGTGCCCATGACGGTGTCGCCGAAGCCGCCGAGGCATTCCCGGGTGGGGTCGCGGCGGGCGTAGAGCCACTCCTCGGCGGCCAGCCACCCGTTGTCCTTGCGCCGCTCGTCGGGCCCCCAGTCGTGCTGGGTGGCAGCCCAGCGCAGGTGGGCGCGGTGCACGTCGGTGGGCGGATGCCAGGCTCCGGTGTCGCGGCGGACCTGGGCGCGGATCAGCCCGTCCACGGTGAACAGGGTGAGCTGGGTGAGAGCGGTGACGGCCCCGCGTCTGCCGTACGCGACGACGTAGTCGGTGACCCCCTCGGGCCCGTGGGCCTCGCGGATCTCCTCCAGCGCGAGCCCGCTGACCCCCGCTCCGAGCGCGTCGCCGACCGCCCCGCCGAGCAGGGCCCCGCGCACCCGGCTGCGGAAGTCCTGCTGCTCACGCCGACCCCAGACCGCCGCAGTCCCTGTGCTCACCCCGCCGCCTCCCGACACCCCGTGGTCGCCGCCTGTGCGGGCCTCCGCGGGCGACCGCCCCAGCACTGTAATCGAACGGGAACGGGGGGTAGAGGGGGCGACCGGGGAGCGGTACGGGGTACGTACAGGTATGTCGAGGGACGTCCCGCAGGTCGTTTTTGACCGGGCCGGTGGGGGCTCGGGCCCTACGGTCCGGGCGTGTCCCCCTGCCGCGCCACGGCGGCGAGAACGGCGTCGGCCGCCTCGTCCACCGTCCGCAGGGCCCCGACGTCGATCCGGTCCAGCCCGAGCGCGTCCACGGCCTCCACCATCAGTTCCTGGTAGCGGCCGGTGCGGGCCAGGAACCGGTCCATGAGCAGCCGCTCCCCGTCCGCGGCCTCCCCATAGCGCCCCGCCGCCCGCACCCGATCGCGTACGACGGTGGCTTCGGCGGTCAGCCAGACGGCGGCCGTACGCGGCAGTGCCAGCCGTGCGACCCGTTCGGGCCGGAGCGCCGAGCCCTCCAGCACCAGGCCCGGCCCGGTGGTTCGCGCGGCGGCGGCCGTGACCAACTCCTCGACGCGCGGCCAGAGCCGTTCGTAGTGGGCGAGGACGGAGTCGATGAGCTCGTCGGTGGTCAGGGTCGCGTAGTGCTCGGCGACATGGGGCGGCACCTCGTGCCCCGGCGTACGCCACGGCCGTCCCGGGTGCCGGGCCAGCCCGTCCGTGGAGCGGTGCTCGAAGCCGAGCCGCTCCGCCACCGCCTGGGCGACGGTCGACTTCCCGGTGTTCGAGGTCCCGCCGATCAGCACCGCCCGCACATCGCGCATGCCCCGAGCCTAAGACCTCCCGCCCCCGCCCAGCCGCTCCCGCTGAGTCCTGGCCCACGCGTAGCCCGGGTCCAGCTCCAGCGCCCGGTCCAGGTCCGCGCGCGCCTCCGCCGGGCGGCCCAGGGCCTCCAGCGCGAGGGCCCTGCTGCCGTACGCCCAGGCGTAGTCGGGGTCCAGGGCGAGGGCCCGGTCGTAGCAGGCGACGGCCTCCTCGTGGCGGCCCGTCGCCCGGTACACCTCGCCCCGCTCCCCCTCCGTCCCCGCCAGCCCGGGGGTGAGCTCCTCGGTCCGGTCCAGGTCGGCGAGCGCGCCCACCGGGTCGCCCAGCGCCGTGCGCACCCGGGCCCGCCGCACCAGCGCCCACCCGTACTCCGGCCACAGCGCGACCGCCCGGTCGAAGTCGTCGAGCGCCGCCTCGTTCCGGCCCAGGCGGTGGCGGACCAGGCCCCGACTGGCTAACGGCACCGGGGCGTTCGGGTCCAGGGCGTGGGCCCGGTCCAGCACGGTCAGGGCCTCCTCCAGCCGGCCCGTCCTGCGGTACGTCTCGCCCCGCTCGTACACCGCCCAGGCCCACGCCGGGGCGATCTCCTCCGCCCGGTCCAGGTCCGCGAGCGCCTCCTCGTAGCGGCCGAGCGACCGCAGGATCACCGCCCTTCCCTGGTAGGCGCGTTCACTGCGCGGGTCCACGGCGATCGCCCGCCCGTGGTCGGACAGCGCGGCGGCCGACTCCCCGGCCCGGAAGCGGTCCCAGCCCCGCGCCACGAGGGCGGCCGCCCGGTCGGTGTCCGTCAACTCGGCGCGGGTGAGGAGGAGTCCGAGTACGGCGGTGGGGCGGGGGCCGTGATCGGTTATGGCGGCGAGGAGGTCCCGGCCCCAGTCCCGCAGTACGGCGTTGTCGGCGTCCTCGCCCGCCTCCCCGAGCGTCTGGGCCCAGTGCCGGACGCGGGAGGGCCGCTGGTCGCACAGCGCGATCCCGGCGCGCAGGGCCTCGGGCAGCGCGGTGCGGGGGCGGGCGCAGAGCCGGTGGTAGAGCACTTCCAGGGCCGCCCGACGCCAGGGCTGCTCGGCCCAGAGCCGTTCCGGGTCGATGCCCTCGGCCGCCGCGTCCCGGCGCGCCGCGAAGGCTTCGGCCAGCCGGTCGTGCGCCGCCTTCCAGCGCTGCGGCGATCCGGTGCGCTGGAGCCGGAGCATCGGGGCCCGGACGACGGCGTGATAGCGGGAGTGCCCGGAATGCCGCTCGGCGACGAACGGCAGCTCGTGCAGCCATTCGTAGAGGCCGGACACGGCGTGCGGCCCGTCCTGCGGTGCGCCCACGGCCACGGCGACCAGGTCCTCGTCGAAGCGGCGGGGCACCGCACAGGCGAGCGCGGCAGCCCGGCGGGCCGGGTCGCCCTCGCCCGCCAGGAAGCGTTCGACGGCGGTGGCGTTCGCCTCACCGGCCGCGCCGGGGTTGGCGGCGAGCGTCGACACGAGGACCGGCAGCCCGCCGGAGAGCCGCAGCACCTCCCGTACGACGGGCTCGGCCACCACGCCCCGTCCCGTGAGGAGTTGGCGCGACTCGGCCTCGGTGAACGGTGCGAGCGGCACGTCGGCGACCATGCGGACCCGGTCGCCCCAGTGCAGGGGGTCCAGGCGGCGCTGGCCGGACAGCGTCAGGACGAGGTTCGCGGGCAGTTCGCCGTACCGCCCGGGGGCCAGCAAGTCCGTCAGCCACCGGTCCAGTTGGGGCGCGGTGCGCTCGTAGGTGTCCAGGAACAGGGCGACCCAGGGCACGGTGTCCGCGACCCGGTCGATCTCGGCGACGAACACCGGGGTGAGGACCCGCACCGGTTCCGCCAGCAGCCGGGCCTCCTCCTGCTGCCGGGCCCGCCCCCCGAACACCGCCCGCAGCCCGCCCGCGCCCCGGGCCAGCACCGCCGGGTCGATGCCCCCGGCCAGCGCCCCGACGACCGGTATCGCCCCGGCAGCGATCAGCCCGGCCTGGGCCGCGGCGAGCGCCCCGGCCGAAGGCCCTTCGTTCGACGCCTCGTTGTCCGCCGCGAGCCGACCGGCCGCGTCGTGAAGCGCCCGCCGGTAGGTGCCGAGGAGCCGGTCCAGCGCTTTCAGCGGATGCCCCTGCTCGGCGAACTGCTCGGCCAGGGACGCGAGTACGTCCGGCACCGAGTCCGCGCTCTCGTCGACCGACGCGGTGACGGCCCCGAACTCCCCGGCCGCTTCACGCCATTCCCGTACGAGCGAGGTCTTGCCGACCCCCGCGTTGCCCCGCACATGGAAGACGAACCGGTGCCGGGGGTCCTCGGGCGGGGTCGTCAAGTTCCGTCGGAAGAGGTCGAGTTCAGCCTGCCGCCCGACGAAGGCGGCGCGCCGCTGCCCTTCGATGATCTGCTGGAGGGAGAGGCGGCGGGGGTTGGACGGAGGCATGGGCCCCAGTCTGTCAGTCGGCCTCGACGTCCGGGAGCCGCTGCCCCCGACTGCGCGCGACGATCAGCGCCTCATCACCGCCCCCGCCTGGGCGGCCTTCGTGGAGTTCGCGGCCGAGGGCTGAACCGGGACCCATCGCCGTACGCCGTAGGGTCCGCGCTTCCGTCCTCGACCGGGCCGGAGGCGCGGCCCCTTCCGTCAGGCGGGGCGGGTGTCCAGGTGTCGATAGGCGTCCCGCCAGGAGCGGTAGGTGTCTTCGAACCAGGGAATCCCGGCAGCGAGCGGGAGGACGTTCTCGCATGTCTCGCGGTAGTAGCTGCGCTGCTTCTCGGGCCGTGGATGCGTCCCCAGCCTCTGCACATTGCTGTAGCGATCGGCCAGTTTGAGCGACACGACCTCCTGCGGGGCGGACCGGATGCTGTGGAGGTACCGCAGGCGGACCGGGCCGGGGTCCTCCCCGGGAGCGGGATCCGGCTTGGTCACCCAGGCCACCAGCTCCGCCACGCGGGGGCCGAACGCCTCCCGGACCTCTTCGATCGTGCAGTCCGTGTCCTCCACCACGTCGTGGAGCACCGCCGAGATCAGCACATCCTCATCATGGATACCGGCACCCAGCACCAGGATCTCCACGACCTCGAAGAGATGCTCCGCATACGGCTCCCCGGCGGGCCGCCGCTGGGTCCCGTGGAACCGCCGGGCGAACTCCACGGCCGCGTCCAGGCGCTCCAGTGAGACTGAGGGGGCGTGGAGTGCCAGTTCTCGGCGTCCGGTGTTCCAGTCGTGCCACGAGTCGAACACGCGCATCGTCACGGCTACTCCGCCTCCGACTCTTCCAAGGTCCGCCTGTACTCCGGCCATCGAGGCAGGGTCGACGGGGGTTCGCCCTCACGGACCGGCCGGGTCTCGAATTCCCCCACGATGCGTCGGCGTGTGATCTCGTCGAAGGATTCCTTCCTGATGCCCTTCATTTCCTCCGGCGACGCGCACTCCCGCTCATCGATCACGAACACGGGGGAACTGAACCCATCGGCGGACTTCCGATGAAAAATAGAGATCCACGTGAACCTGCGCATCTGCTCACTTGTCACTGGAATGCCTCCGAATCGTCTCTTCCTGGTCCAACGCCGCCGCTTCCGCCTGCATGGTACGCACGACCCGTTTCTCGTCGTCCGACGCGTTGACATGATCCTTGTAGACCGTGTTGTGTTCGAGGTCGGCCGCGACGGAGGCCCGCTTCGTGGTGAGCTGCAGTTCGTAGGTGTACGGCTTGCCTCCCGCCTCGATGCTCACCACCATGGGAATGACCCGGTAGTTCGGATTCCCATTTTTGGGCTCGGCGTACATGTTCTCGATCTCCAGAATGCGCCCCCCTTCGCCACCCACGCCGAAATGCTCCTTCGCTCCTTCGAGGAGTGATTCAAGCTGTGCGGTGTCCTTCGCGGTGATCCGCGCGCCCACCGCGTCGATCACATCCCCCACCTGATAGTCCGGGCGGGCCGGTCTGCCCTCACTTCCCGAGGTCATGCGCTGCACTTTGTCGACCAGGCCATCGGCGGATTTGGTACGCGCGGAGAATTCCACCCCCTCCGCGTCCGGCAACCTGTCGATGAGGCCGATCACGTCCTCGAACACCGCCGGCTCCACCTCATGCTGCAACCGATCCGCGTAGTCACTGAGATGTTCGCTCTGCTCGCCGCTCACGTCCGGGCCGAGTGTGCGTGCCTCGGGGTCGGCCGCTTTGGACTCCTGTACGTACACACCCTTTCTGCTCTCGCCGTCCACCCTGTTGATGTCATCGCTCACGCGATCGAACAACGGACCCCGACCGGGGTTCTGAGCGGTGTACGACGTCAGGGAACCCTCCTTCCCCAGCAATCGTCCCTCCGCGACCTCCTTGATGATGCCCATCGTCGCTTCGGCTCGCCCTGGCTCCTTGAGCCCTTCGGTCAGGTCCAGCCTGTTCGTGTCCTCGATCAGTTTGGAGAGCACTGACGTCACCTCGGGGTGCTGGTCCCCCAGAGCTTCCCTGACGACATCAAGCCGCTGATCCGGCGCTCCGTGCCGCGTGTCGGCTCCGAGATCCCCTGGGCCGTCCGCCTTCGCGGTCCCCTGGTGCTCCGGCCCCTGCGAGGGGGCGCCCTCGGCGGCTGTCGCGGCGTCGGGGGAGGCATCGTGACCGGCATCGGGCGAGAAGCGGCCGCCGCCTTGGTTTTCCCGCGCGCCGGCCATCGCTCGATGCACGTCCCCTCTCGCGGCGGCCTCGGAGACGGTTGCGCTCACCGCGCTGGTGATCGTGCCCGCCACATCCAAAGCTGCCTCGGCCACCGCCGCTCCGACCTCGATACCCGCTTCGACGCCGGCATCGACGCCCGTGTCGGCGTCGGTTCCGCCGGTGTCCGACAAGGAGTCCCCGGCAGGCTGCGAGGGGTCTCCGCCCTGCGGACGGCCATCCGGACCGGGTTCGGGGTCCACGGTGTTGTCAGCGGGTGGTGAGAAATCCGTGGAGCCCTCCGGACGCCCCACCCCCTCCGCGCGCGGCTGCTGCTCGGATGTCTCCCCTTGTGTTTCCTCCCGTGCTTCCCCCTGCCGGGGCGGTACGTCCTCGGTGCGCGCGCCGTCGCCGTGTCGCCCAGCGAGTTCGCTTCCCGGTCCGGACGGTTCCGGAGCACCTTCCCCGCCCCGCGCATCGGCGTCGGGCCCGGCCTCAGGCGACTCCGCGCCCTGTTCCGCCGGAGCCGAGGGGCGTTCGGCGGTCTCGGGTGCGCTTGTGGCCGCCCCCGACCGTTCTGACGCCTCGTTGTCCTCCGCTGGGGAAGCGCCCGCGCCAGCCTCGTGCCGGGTTTCTGCGGGGTCGTGCGACGCGTCGTCCGCAGGGGTGTGCGACCCGGTCCGGTCGGGCAGGTCGCTTCCCTTTTCGTCCGTGTGGTCGGGCGTTGTGGCCCCGTCCCGGTCGGGCTCGGGGGGATCGTCCGCGTCGGGCGTTGTGGCCCGGTCACCGTCGGATGCGGTGGCCCCGTCCGGGTCGGGTTCGCCAGTCCCGCCGTCCGCGTCGGGCTCGTCGCTTCGGGACGCCGCGTCCGGGGTGTCCGGGGTGTCGGGCTCTGTCACCGGCTCGGCATCGTCCCCGTCCGGCTTCCGCGGGTCGTCGTCCTGAGCATCCGCCGGGGGCTCGTCCGGCGCAGGCTCCTCGAAGTCCTCGTCGCTGAACTCTGCGCCCTCCGGTGGGTTCTTCCAGCCGTCGTCCGCCCCCACCCGGCCCTTTTCATTCCGGTCGTACGTCTGCGCCGCGGCGTCGGCCGTGTTCTGGTCCTGTGGCAATGAGCCGCTGTCCGTCTTCAGCCCCTCGTCCCCGGACACCGCCTCGTCACTCGTGCCGCTCTTGTCGTTCTTGTCATACGTCTCGTGCTCGCGGCCGTTGACCGCGCCGGGCGCCCCACTCCCCTCACCGGGCGAACTCCGACCGGGCGGCTCGTTCGCACTCCCGGTGGGATCCTCTGCTCCCTCCCGGGGACTGTCCGATCCACCCCGGGAGTCGTTGGCGGGCGGCGGGGGCGGAGGGGGTGGAGAAACATCCGTACCGAACCCGTGGTCGCTCATCCGCACTCCTTGGCAATGCGCTCGACCAGCTGGGAGAGTGCCGGGGCCAGCCGCTCACCCGTGCACGCGAGGTGGAACGCACGCTCCACCTGTGCGGCGGTGGTCCCGCCGGTGAGGGCGAGTATCGCGGTGCGCAGGCCGCTGGCGCGGACGTCCCCGACGCGTGCGTGGACGCGGTCCTCGGCGTAGTGGGGCAACTCCTGGATCTCATTGATGCGGTCGATCGTGGCGGTGCTCGTCAGGACGAGACCGCGTGCCGCCCAGTCCGCGACCTCCGCGGGGTCGATCACGAAGTCCTCGCCCTTCCTGCGCGCGGCGTGCAGCGTCAGCAGGACGTCTCTCCAACGGTAATTGGCGTAGGCCAGCCGCCGGGGATCGCCGGTCGGCGGCGGTCCGTGCCCGAGATCGTGGGTGAGCCGGCACAGGAGACCTTCGGCGAACTCCTCGGGGTCCACTTCGGCGCGCATGAGCGGCGCACGTGCGGCGGTGGCCCGTTCGACCGCGTAGATGAGGGCGCACTCGCGGTGCCGGGCCGACAGCGTGTTCAGTCGCTCCCGCAGCGGTGTCGCGGATCGGGGTGCGGCCTTGCCCATCGCCTGTGCGGACGCCACTGCCTCCGCCCACACCACCAGGAGGGGGTCGTCGCTGTGGTAGGTCGCGTCGTTCATGGTGCGCAGGGTGCAGGGGTCAGCACCGCAGGCCGCCGGACACAGCGGACTGCGGCTGCCCAACAGCGGCGGCACCGTTCTCGCCGCCGCCGAACTCTCCCGGTGCTCGTCGTGAGGGAGGGCCAGAAGAAGCGGACGGTCCATTCCGTCCGCGGCCACCGCCGCTCGCCCCGGCGGAAGGGAGACGACGTACTCGCTCTGATCGCTCTGGAGGTTCATCGTCGCACCGACCGCCTGCCGGTCGTCGGCCGCGGGAAGCCGGTGCATGATCTTCAGCGCGCTGTTCTTGACGACGTCGGGCAGGATCTTGCTGGGGATCTGCTCGACGATGACGACCCCCTCCCCGTAGGCGCGGATCTCCGCCAGGAGCGAGGCGAAGAGTTCGACGGCCGCCGCGGCGGGCCCGTTCTCGACGTTCTTGAGGAGCCGGTGAGCCTCCTCCACCACCAGGATGTGGCTCAGCGGGACGCCTCCCTCCCCGTGATGGACCCGCAGGTGCTCGACCAGGCGGATCAGGACGGTGCCGATGAGGAACGCCTTGTCCTGGTCGTTGGTGAGGGATTCGAGTTCGAGTACGACATTGCCGGCGAGCAGGCCCGCGATGTCGAGCGGGTGGCCGCCCTCGAAGAAGCGGCCGGGTGTGCCCTCCCGCAGGCTGCCGATGCGGACGTCCACGAAACCTCGGACATCGGCGGTGACCTCCTTCCCGTACCCGATGGACTCCACGACGCGCTGCGCGCTCCGCTGGAGATCGCCGAGCGTGGGATAGCGGCCGCTGCGGGGTTCGTCGGGATCGGTCAGCCGGAACTTGGGCCGGTGGACCGGCCGTGGCTCGCCGGTGACCAGGTCCCAGCCGGTGGCGGTGTAGCACTGGGTCAGAGCCCGTGCCAGAACCTGCGGGAAGGGCTCGTGGCCCTCGAACGCCGCCAGGAACAGCGCCCGGACGAGGTCCACATGGCTCTGCAACGGGAAGCCCGGCTCCGGTTCGAGCGGATTGAGGGAGGCCGGGGCGACGTCGACGGCCCCCGGCCTGATCACGGTGACGGAGCCCGCCGTGCCCAGGCGGCCGGCCATGCGCGCGTACTCGGCCTTGGCAGGCTCTATCGCCAGCCACGGTATGGGGTCCTGGTGCGTGGAGAGGGCCGTGAGGAGGCTCCGTACGGTCTGGGATTTCCCGGAACCCGTCGCACCGCAGACGAACGCGTGCCGGTTCAGGGTGGGTCGCGCGATCCTCAGTTCACCGCTGGGGCACAGGGCGGCGTCAAGGATGCGGCCCAGCGGAAATCCCGCCGCCGGCCCCCCGCCCTCGGCGTCGTCGGCGGTCACATCGAAGGTGTGGGGCGCCACCATGCGGATGCCCGGCAGTTCCCTGCTGGGCGGCCTGGCCAGTGCCGCCACCAGTTCGGCGGGGGCGAGGAAAGGAGAGCTTCCCGGTACCCCGTCCGAGACGACGGGCTCGGCCAGTGCCTGCCGGAGCGGTACGGGCCGCCCGGTCGGAACGAGCAGATACGGCAGGTCATCCAGGTCTCCGGCACCACAGAGCAGGGCGGCGGCCGCGTGCGCGGCCCCGGCATCCTGCCCGCCCACCAGTACATGCACGAGCCACAGACCGGTGCCCAGTGCCAGGGTCAGCTCCCGGTGCCGCGCCTCGGCCCGCTCCAGGGCGAGCCGGTCCGCAGCCGAGTTCTCCCGCTGGCGCAGCCGTGGAATCCGCAGAGCGAGCGCCGACCGCTCCTGTTCGAGCCGCTCCGCCCGCACCGGCTCCGCCATCAGCAGCCAGGCGAAGGCATTCGGCAGATGGGCGACGGCGTCGTCGAAGGAGCCGCGCCGTCCGGCAGGCAGTGCCCGGTCGTCAGCGCCCAGTTTGAGGGCGTCGGGGAAGCCCGTGCAGCGCAGCCAGTGCGGAAACCCCTGGAGGAGAGCGGACACCTCGCCGGTGTCCACCGGATCGGCGGTGGCTCCCGGCGGGTAGAGCAGCGCCGGCCCCGGACCGGCGGCGGGCGGGAAGAAGGGGCTTCCGCCCGCCAGGATGTGCAGCGGCTCGCCCGAACCCGGCCGTACCCAGGCGGTGGCGATGGCCGCCCCCTCACCCTGAAGGCCGAGTACGGCATGGGCGGCGGTGACCGCCGCTGTGAGCTGCGCGGGCGTACGGTCCTCCTCGCCCGGGACCTCGGCACGCCGTGGCAGCGTCCGTATCCGATGGAACCGGTGGGAGGGGAACAGGCCGTCCGGTGGCTGCGCCTTCGGCATCCCGCTCATGTCAGGGCCGGGCGGGGCAGCGTCGAGAGCCGGGGCAGCGCGGTGATGCCCGGGTTGCAGTCGGCGAAGACGACCCGGCGTCCTTGGGAACCGGATTCGACCACCACCATTCCGGTCGCGGGCAGCGCCTGGAGCTGAGTGGGCTCGACGGTGAACTCGTAGACCCGCGACAGGGTTTCCCCCTCCGTGGTGGAGCGGGCCGTCGACGTGTTGGTGGTCTCCTGCCAGCTGCGCGAGAGCGAGGTGGTGAACGTTCGCGAGGCGCCCCAGTTCTTTCCCGATGTGGAGTTCAGGAAGCCGCTGCTGGAAACCGAGCCGCCCTGGCTCGAACCGGTGGACGTGGATTCGCCGACCTGCTCGCCGTAGCTGCTGCCGCGTCCGTCTGTGAGGGTTTCTCCCACCTGCTTGGTGAGCTGGTTGATCAGGAACGTGTGGTTCTGACCGATGAACTGTGCGGCGTCGCGGGCCTCGTGCCCGTTGCCGATCCGCATGAAGACGGTGGCGCTGTCCGATCCGCCCGCCACCTTCACGGTGTCCTCCCGCAGATGCTCGAAGAGCAGAGTCAGCCGGATACCGGCGGCGCGAGCCTGCCGTGCCATCGACTCCAGAGCGGAGCGGCGCAGCTGATCGGCCCCGGCGATCACCAGCATCCCGGTGCCCGCCGTGAACCGGCGCTGCCGCAGACGGTGCAGGATCCGGAAGAAGGTGATCCGGTCGGTCAGCTCCTTGCGCCGGTCGAGGAGATCGTCGGTGGCGAGGATGGTGAGCCGGCCCGGCAGCCACAATTCGGCGGGGGCCGGGTCCGCGCCCGCCCGTGCGGGCGACTTGGCCATGAGTTCCATCAGGCCGCGGACATGGCGCAGCTCGTTCTGGACGCGTTCGCCCTGCCCCACCAGGTCGATGGCCTGCGAAAGCGCCTCGACCTCATGCGGGGCGAGCGGCCCGGCGTCCGCGTCCGGCTCATGGATGCGCAGCAGCACTCGCAGTCCGGCGGCCAGCCGTGCGTAGGTCACCGGGGCGTCGAGTGACCGGACGGTGGTCTCGATCAGATCGGCGTCGATCGAGTGCAGATCGACCTCCGCGCCCTCCGGCCGCATCGACTGCAACGCCTCGGCCAGACACTCGGCCAGCTCCTCCGGGGTGCACCCGTCGAGCAGGTCCTCGGTCACGGAGGCGGCCGGAAGGGGTACATGCTCCACGGGCACGTCCTGGTGGGCGGCCAGGACCGCCAGTTCCAGCGCGATCGACTGCTGACTGAAGTCGAGTACGAGCATGGCCTGGCCGTTGCGGAGCAGCGGGCCGCCGACGGTGGCCAGCAGGCTGGCCCAGCCGTTTCCGGTTCCGCCGAACACGTCGATGCGGCTCGGCCTGGAGTCCAGCCGCACCGGGTACCAGAGGTCGGCCTGCGCGGAGTGGAGGCGCTGCTGTGCCTCGTGTTCGGCCACGAGCCTTCGCCAGTGCTCCACGTTCCGCTGGTGGTCGCTCCACAGTTGCTCGCGCCGACGCCGCGCGGCGCTGCGGGCTGCGGAGATCCGCAACCGCGGGGTCGCGACGATCGCGACCACGATGACGAGCAGCGCGACACCGTACTGCGCACTGCCGAAGATGCCGACGAGGAGCATCAGGGCTATGGCGCACCCGATGCCCCTGCCCCCCTTCTTCTGCGCGGCTGCGGCCTCCAGCCGACGCAGCTCCTGGTCGTGCGGTTCCGTCCACACCGGGGGTGTGTTCGCCAAGTGGTAGGGAACCAGGGCCGGCGGTTCCACGTACTCCCAGCCCCAGCGCTCCTCGCCCTCGAATACCCGCACCGCCAACTGCGCACTGTCCTCGGCCCCGCCGTACCCGGCGCCCCCGTCACTCACTCGCTTCTCTCCCCGCATTCGAACCAGACTCGCAGGTATGCCACAACACGATCTATCGGAAGGCGACTTGGCTCGAATGCCATGCAACTGAGACTCAAAACGAACAGTCGGGCAGCTGGGGAACAGGATCCGCACGTCATGCATACCGGACCGGGACGCGGGCCCTGGTGTTCACCGGTGGGTATTGCGGTGGCGGGCAGGGTGTGGGTGGTGTGAGAGTTCGGGGCATGGGCATCTCCGTGGCGTACCCCGTGTTTCGCACCACCGACGCGGCCGAGGCGTACGCGCAGGCGATTCGTCTGTGCGGGCTGCTGGAGGAGCTCGGCGACGAGGTCGCCCTCTTCGCCGAGCTGACGAACGTCGCGGACCTGCGCAGGGTGGCCGCCGTGCTGCCCGAGGGGCCCTTCGACTACCCGGACGCCCGCACCGACCCGACTACGGGCGACTTCGCCGAATTCGGCCTGGAGGTGGCCACGGCGGACGACGCGTCGCTGGAGGCTGAGCTGCCGTTGTCGCTGATGGTGGATGTGCCGGCCGGTGCGGTCGGGGCTGCCGGGGCGGTCGAGGAACGCTTCGTGGGGGCGATCGGGCGGGGGATCGCGAGCGTCGAATGGTCGGGGCGGTGGCCGGACGAACCGGAGTTCGCGTTGTACGGCTCGGCGGCGGGCTACGACCGCGTCAGCGTCACGTTCAACGGCGACACCGCCCAGGCGGAACAACCGGCGGACCACCACACCGTCTTCGTGCAGGTGGACAAGCGGGGCGACCTCCCCCGTGCCGAACGCCTCGCCGCCCTCATCGGCGGCACCGTGCTGGGCGAGGCGCAGCAGGGGTGGTGAGGCCGGCCCTGCCCGGGGGCGGCGGCGCGGGGGCTGCCGGGGCGGGGACTTCCGGCGCAGGGGCTACCGGGCAGGGGCTGCCGGGCGGGGACTACCGGCGCAGGAGCTACCGGGGCGGGGCTGCCGGGGCGGGGCCGCCGGGACGAGGCCGCCGGGACGAGGCCGCCGGGGCGGGGCGTCACTCGTCGGGCACGTAGCGTAGGACGTCACCGGGCTGGCACTCCAGTACGCGGCAGATCGCCTCCAGCGTCGCGAACCGCACCGCCTTCGCGCGGCCGTTCTTGAGGACGGCGACGTTGGCCGGCGTGATGCCGACCGCCGCCGCGAACTCGCCCACCGACATGCGCCGTTCGGCGAGCAGTACGTCGAGTTCGACCACGATCGCCATCAGATGACCTCGGAGAGTTCCGTCCGCATGTCCATCGCCTTGCCGAGCAGCGTGCGCATGATGACCATCAGCATGGCGAAGGCCGCCCCCACCGCGACGCACGCCGACGCGGTGAACAGCGCGCTCTCCACGTCCATGCCGTCGTCCGGCGACGGGACGGTGTCCAGGGTCAGATGCGTCGCCGCCGCCAGGACGATCAGGGTCGCCGCGACCGACGCGCCGATGACGGTGTCGACCCAACGGAAGGCGGCGGGCGTGAACAGCGCGTCGCGCTCGACCATCGCGAGCAGCATCCAGATAGCCCCCAGCGCCACCTGCACGCAGGCGACGCCGAGGATCCCGCCGATCGCGTAGGGCAGGGCGTAGGGCTCATACGGAGGGAAGACGTCCACTTCGTTGGCCACCGTCGCCGGGATGACCAGGATCTGGCCGAAGAGGCCGAACAGGACGGCCGATGCGATGCCGATACGGAGGATAGCCACCAGAAGTCTGTGCATCTATCGATATTCGATCGATATCTATCGAAAGTCAAGAGATGTTCACTTCTCGGGGCGTCCTCGGGGCGGCAGGAACGCGACCAGCGCGGCGACCAGCGGGAAGAGCGCGACGATCGCCAGCGCCGTGGACAGCGGCAGCGACTTCGCCAGCGCCCCCACCGTCGCGCTGCCGATGCCGCCGCCGACGAAGAACGTCAGGTTCAGCAGGCCCATCGCGCCGCCGCGCCGGGCCGGTTCGATGTGCGCCGCCATCAGCGCGGTGGTGAAGACCTGGGTCACGGAGAACGCGGCGAAGCCGAGGGAGGCCCCGAGGATCGGCAGGACGACGCCCCCACCGGCCGGCACGACGGCGAGAGCCGCCGCGAAGGCGAGGGCCACCGCGCCCAGGAGCCGGTTCCCGTGCTCGCCGCCGGTCAGCCGGCCCGCCAGCCGGGAGAGCACCGCGCCGACGACCGCGCCCGGCAGCAGCCAGGCCCCGACCGACAGCACGCTCCAGCCGTGGTCGCGCACGAGAAGCTGCGGCACGGCGTACATCGCGGCGAACAGGCCGCCGTACACCCCGATCCCGATGACGGCGGCCCGCAGGAAGACCCGGTCGGTGACGAGCGCGCGCGGGACGAAGGACGCCTCGCGGGTGCGAACGCGCCACGTGAGAGCGGTAGTCGAGAGGAGCAGTACGAGGGTGGTGGCGGTCACCAGCGAAGCGCTCAGGGCGAGGGCGGACGACTGGATCAGTACGAGAAACGCCATGGCGGTCAGCGTCAGCAGGGCCGCGCCCGGCAGGTCCATGGGTCGGTGAGCGGTCTTCGGGGTGTCCGAGCGGTCGTTCTTCGGTGCTCCGGGCAGGCAGAGCGGGGCCGCGAGCAGGGAGAGCGCGGGGAGGACCAGGGCCAGCCGCCATGTCACCCATGCGGTGAGCACACCGCCCGCGAGGGTCGCGGCGGCCGAGAAGACCGCCATCGTCGCGCCGAACCCGGCGAACACCCTGGGACGTTGCTCCGGTGCGACGGACGCCGTCAGCGCCATGGCACAGGCCGCCATCCCGCCGGAACCGGCGGCCTGGACGAAGCGCCCCGCCACCAGGACGCCGAGGTTGGGCGCGAGGAGGCAGACGAGCGCGCCGACGCCCAGCGCGAGGGAGCCCAGGAACAGGGCGGTTCGCACGCCCCGCGCGTCGGCCAGGCGGCCGAAGAGCGCGGTGCCCACGCCCAGGGCAAGGGCGTGCGCGGTGAGGACCCAGGCGGTGGCGGCGGGCGTGGAGTCCAGGGCGGACGCCACGTCGGGAAGGGCCACCCCGGCGGCGGTGACGCCGAAGACGACCGGGCCGAAGAGGGCCCCGTAACGCAGGCCCGCCGAACGGGCGTTGGGCGGTGAGGCGGTGGCCCGGGGGGCGGTGGGCGGTGCGGGGTCGTGGCGGGTCATGACGGCTCCAGGGGCGGGAGGGTTGGTGACGGGAGGGGCAGGTGACGGGCGGGCCAGGTAATGGGCGGGGCTGGTGTTGGGAGGACTGGTAGGGGCTGGTGCTGGGACGGCTTACGCGGGCGGTACGACGGGGCGTGGGACGCGTGCGCGGCGCGAAAGGGCGTGCGTTACGCGGGCGGCACGAAGGGCCGTGGGACACGTGCGCGGCACGAAGGGCCGTGGGACACGTGCGCGGCACGAAGGGCCGTGGGATACCTGCGCGGCGCGAAAGGGCGTGCGTTACGCGGGCGGCACGAAGGGCCGTGGGACACGTGCGCGGCACGAAGGGCCGTGGGACACGTGCGCGGCGCGAAGGGACGTGGGTTACCTGCGCGGCGCGAAGGGACGTGGGGCACCTGCGCGGCGCGAAAGGCTCTGCATTACGTGCGCGGTGCGATGGTGTGGCCGAGGCGGAACACGTTCCCCGGGTCGTACTCCGCCTTCACCCGCGCCAGACGCGCCAGGGTCTCCGGGTCGAAACAGTCCGCCGCCGAGCCCGCACCGGCCGATTCGGCGTCCGCCGAGCCGGGGCCCGCCGGGTCCGCGCCCGCCGTATCGGGGCCCACTGTGCCCGCGCCCGCGAGGAAGTTCAGGTAGCGGCGGCCCGTGCCCCACGGTTCCATCGGCGGCAGGACCGCGTCGGGCGTGCCCGGCGGCGAGAGCGTGGAGAGGGTGTACGCGCCGTCCCGGACGCCGACCGCGTTGGGCGGCTCGGCGGGGCGGGCGAGCGCACCGCCCAGGTGGCGCAGCTCGACCATCAGGTCGCCGCAGCGCGAACCGGGCCCGGCCGCCCGCAGCAGGGCCTCCACCGCCTCGTCGCTCAACTCCCGCAGCACGATGTTGCGTTCGTCGTACGGGAGTGGGTGGGTCGGGTCCTGGTGGATGTCGGCGACAGCCGCGTACGGCATCTCGGCGACCGTGTCCGCCAGGGGTGTCCCGCTCGCGCGCAACGGGCGGACGAGCCGCTCCCCCTCGTCGGCCGGTCCCGTGAAGGCGATCCGTACGTGCACGGTGAGCCGCCCCCGCAGCGACTCCGGGACTTCCGGCGCGTCCGGCAGCCGCAGGAGCGCCACGGACGACGTCATCTCCTCCGGCACCGTCGCCGTCCACCGCCGCCAGGCGTGCAGGACCCCCGCCGCCTGCTCGCCGGGGAAGCGGAGCCCGCCGCCGTAGAGCCGGCGTACGGGCATCAGGCCGAACCAGAGCCCGGTGACGATGCCGAAGTCGCCCTTTCCGCCGCGCAGCGCCCAGAACAGGTCCGGGTGCCGGTCGCGCGTGACCTGGCGCAGGACGCCGTCCGCCGTGACGAGCTCGATGCGCGTGACGTGGTCCGCCGCGAAGCCGTAGCGGCGTCCCAGCGGGCCGAGGCCGCCGCCCAGGGTGTAGCCGACCACGCCGACGAGCGGGGACGACCCGTTGAGCGGGGCGAGGCCGTGCGGCGCGGCGCGGGCGACGACCTGGTGCCACTGGGCTCCGGCCTCGACGTACGCGGTACGGGTCAGGGGGTCGACGGCGACCGCGTTCATCCGGCGGGTGGAGACGACGACCCCGCCGCGCGCGGGGGCGGCGGGCCCGTGACCGGTCGCCCGAACGCCCACGGGGAGGCCCCGGGCCGTGGCGAAGGCGACCGCCGCGCGCACGTCGGCGGCGCTCAGTGCGGCGACGACCACGTCCGGGCGGTGGTCCGCGAGCCCGATCCGGTTGAAGCCCGCGAGCTCCTGCTCGTACCCGGGGTCCTCGGGGGTGAAGACCTCCCCCTCGACCTGCGCGACGAGCCCTCCGAGAGCATCCCAGGTACTCGCGGTACTCGCGGCGGGATCGTCGCGCTGTTCCATCGCTCGTCGTCCTGTCATGGTCACGCCCCTTCGTCCCTCAGCTGCCATGCCGTGCAAGCTGCCGTGCCGTGCGGCGGCCGGGTGGAGAGCGCCGCTGCGGTGAGAAGCACTGTTCTCCGGTCGGCGGCCCTCCCCCATCCCCCGACCAGGGGGCGTGGTCGTGGCCCACCCCCTCAGATGGGGGGTTGGTTGTCGCCGCCGATGCTGGGAGAGTCGAAGGATGACCCGTTCGACACGCGCACGGACCGGTACCGGCCGGGCCCGGGCGGAACTGCTCTCCGGGGCGGCGAAGGCCACCGACGCGCTCGGCCTGTTCGCCGAAGCCTCGACCCGGTTGCGTCGGCTCCTGCCGTACGACGCGGCCGTCTGGCGCGTCACCGACCCGGTGACCGGCCTGATGACCGCGCCGATCCGGGCGGAGAACCTGGACGAGGGCGGCTGCGCCGTCTACTGGGAAGCGGAGCTCTTCACGGACAACGTCAACTTGTTCCGCGATCTGGCCCGGGCCCCGGTGCCGGTCGCCGGGCTGCGCCGGGCCACCGGCGACCTGCCCGCCCGCAGCACGCTCTACGAGTCCTTCATGCGCCCGCGCGGGTTCCGGGACGAGCTGCGCGCGGTCCTGCGCGTCGGAGGGCGGCCGCAGGGGCACATCAGCCTGTTCCGGGCGGAGGGGCGGGCGGCCTTCGACGACGCGGACACGGGGCTGATCGCGTCCCTGGTCACGCCGCTCGGCAGCCGCCTGCGGTCGTTCGCGGAGCCCTCACGGGCGCCCTGGGAGGAGCCGCCGGGCGGGGCGGTGCCACCGGGCGGGACGCCTGCGCCCGACTCCCCG
Source organism: Streptomyces sp. cmx-18-6 (assembly GCF_046548915.1). Classification (NCBI taxonomy): domain Bacteria; kingdom Bacillati; phylum Actinomycetota; class Actinomycetes; order Kitasatosporales; family Streptomycetaceae; genus Streptomyces; species Streptomyces sp. cmx-18-6. Next base: position 308,756 of record NZ_JAEBEP010000009.1, read on the forward strand.
TACGAGCGTGGCTCACTCCCGTACGACCGCAGCTCACCCCCGTACGAGCGCGGCTCGCTCCCGTACGAGCGCGGCTCGCTCCCGTACGGTCCCGGGCTGCTGCTCTTCGGGCCCGGGGGCGGGCTCCTGTCCGTCAACGACGACGCCCTGGCCTACCTGGACGCCCTCCCCGAAGGGCCGGCCGTGCCCTCGCCCCAGGGGATCCGGGTACCGGCGTGGGTGCAGGCCACCGCGATGAAGGCCCGTGCCGTCGCCGAGGGACGGGACCGGGGGGCGGCGCGCGCCCGGGTACGGGACCGGGCGGGGCGCTGGCTGGTCTGCCACGCCTCCTGCCTGCGCGAGGCGGACGGCGGGCTGGGGGCGTCGGCGGTGGTGATCGAGCCCGCGAAGTCCTCGGAGATCGTTCCGCTCATCGTGGACGCGTACGAGCTCACCGACCGGGAGACGGAGGTGACCCAGTGCATCGCGCGCGGCCTGCCCACCGGTGAGATCGCCGCCGTGCTGCACCTGTCGCCGCACACGGTCCGGGACCACATCAAGGCGGTCTTCGAGAAGGTCGGGGTCTCCAGCAGGGGCGCGCTGGTGGGCCGGTTGTTCACCGAGTACTACGCGCCCCCGGCCGAGCGGAACATCACGCGGGTCCAGGTCCGGAGCGGCTGACCCGGCTGTCAGGCCCAGGGGTCGAAGGGGATGCCGCCCGGCTTGGAGTTGTTGAGGAGGTTGCGGAAGCGGCCGTCCTTGTCGGTGACCTTGATGGTGGCGGCCCCGAAGTCGGCGTTCATGAGCCTGTCGCGCAACTGCGTGCTGGGGAAGCCGTTCCAGTCGACGATCGGGGGGCGGCGCCAGTCGCCGTAGTGGTTCTCCGGCGGCTCGTCGTTGCTGTTGGCGAGGCGGAAGAAATGCGTGCTCGGGCCGTCCTTGTGGTAGACGACCTTGGGGTGCGAACCGTCGAACCGCACCTGGGAGCGCGGGTAGGTCTTGACGGTGCTGTGCTGGGTGGTCGAGACGTAATCCACCTGATCGGAGCCCTGGTTGACCCAGGAGACGACGTGCTCGAAGTCGTGGCGGTGACCGCCCAGACCGCTGCCGTGGACGGCCTGGTCCTTCTCGAAGTAGCTCGCGTAGACGATGGCGCACCAGCCGTTGTTGCACGTGGAGCGGGCGTACGTCTGGGAGTTGTCCAGGTCGGACCGGTCCCGGCAACTCCCGTTGATCGCCCCGGTCGTCTTCAGTCCGGGCGCGAGGGTGCCGTCCGGGCCGATGGCGGGGGTGGCGTAGCAGCCGTCACCGTCGTAGTCGAAGACGGGCGAGAAGGACTGTTCGTAACCTCCGGCGTTCTGGGGGAGGTTGGGCGGCGGGTCGGCGTGGGCGGCGGAAGCGGCGCCGAGCACGAGAAGGCCGGCGGCGGCGAGGACGGCGGCGGTGCGGGCGGCGCGGCGGCGCTCGGGGGCTGCGGCGGCGGGCGGGTCGGGCAGCGGCGACAGCGACGGAATCAGCGGGACCGGTGCTATAGACGGTATTAGCGATATCGGCGGAATCAGCGGTACCGGTGGTATCGGCGGAGTTCGCATGGTCTCTCGCTCCTGGCTGGTCATCACGTGGCGATGGGGCGACTCCCGCAAGGGTTGCCCTGTTCATGACAGAAGGAAACGGAAGTGGAACCCTTCGGGCCGGGAAATCCGCGAACTCTCCGGGGGCGGAGGCCCGGGGGCGGGGCATCACACCCACCCCCGGCCCCTCCCTCAGCTGGGCAGCACCGGCAGCAGCTCCGGCAGGTGGCCGTCCGACGCCGTGGCCGCCGCCACCCGTTCCGCCGGGACCTCCCCGTACAGCGTGGTGCGCGGGCGGGCCGGTCGGCCCGCCAGGTCCGCGATGGCGGTGAGATCCTGGATGGAGCGGTACGAGCCGTAACTCGACCCCGCCATACGGGAGATGGTCTCCTCCATCAGCGTGCCGCCCAGGTCGTTCGCGCCCGAGCGGAGCATCTCCGCCGCACCCTCCGTGCCGAGCTTCACCCAGCTCGTCTGGATGTTGGTGATGTGCGGGTGGAGCAGGAGTCGCGCCATCGCCGTGACCGCGCGGTTGTCGCGGTCGGTCGGGCCCGGGCGGGCGATGCCGGCGAGGTAGACCGGGGCGTTGGTGTGGATGAAGGGAAGCGTGACGAACTCCGTCAACCCGCCCGTCTCCTGCTGGAGTCGGGACAGGGTCCGGAAGTGGCCCAGCCAGTGGCGGGGCTGGTCGACATGCCCGTACATCATCGTCGACGACGAGCGCAGGCCCACCTCATGCGCCGTCCTGATGACCTCCAGCCAGGTGGCCGTGGGCAGTTTGCCCTTGGTGAGCACCCAGCGGACCTCGTCGTCCAGGATCTCCGCCGCCGTGCCGGGGATCGAGTCGAGTCCCGCCTCCTTGGCGGCGATCAGCCAGTCGCGGATCGACATGCCGGTGCGGGTCGCCCCGTTGACGACCTCCATCGGGGAGAACGCGTGCACGTGCATGCCGGGGACGCGCTCCTTCACCGCCCGCGCGATGTCGAAGTACGCCGTGCCCGGCAGGTCCGGGTGGATGCCGCCCTGCATGCAGACCTCGACCGCGCCCACGTCCCACGCCTGCGCCGCCCGGTCCGCGACCTGGTCCAGGGAGAGGGTGTAGGCGTCGGCGTCCGTGCGGCGCTGGGCGAAGGCGCAGAAACGGCAGCCGGTGTAGCAGACGTTGGTGAAGTTGATGTTCCGCGTGACGATGTACGTGACGTCGTCGCCGACCACGTCCCGGCGCAGCGCGTCCGCGATCCGGCACAGCTCATCCAGCGCCGGGCCGTCCGCGTGGAGCAGGGCCAGGGCCTGGTCGTCGGTGAGCTTCGTCGGGTCGTCGGCGGCCTGGCTCAGCGCCTGGCGCACGTCGGCGTCGATGCGGGACGGGACCATGCCGGGGGCCGCCGCCTCGCGGAGCGCCTCCCAGTCCCCGTACACCTCGTCGAAGTCGTCGCGGCGGTCGCCGGTGCGGCCCTCGGTGTCGATGGTGGCGTGCAGGTCGGTGCGGCCTGAGGCGTTGAAGCCCTCGTCCGGCTCCTGCCACGGCAGCCCGGTGGGCAGCGCGCCCTCGCGGGCGAGGCCCGTCTCCGGGTCGGCCAGGGCGCGGACGTGCGGGAGGAGGCGGGGGTCGAGCCACGGCTCGCCGCGCTGGATGAACTCCGGGTAGATGGTGAGGCGTTCGCGGAGCCGGAAGCCCGACTCGGCTGTCTTCTGCGCCAGTTCGTCGATGTGCGGCCACGGGCGTTCGGGGTTCACGTGGTCGGGGGTGAGCGGCGAGACCCCGCCCCAGTCGTCGATGCCCGCGCCGATGAGGAGCGCGTACTCGGCGTCGACCAGGTTCGGCGGGGCCTGGATGCGGGCGGAGGGGCCGAGGATGTGCCGGGCGACCGCGATGGCGGCGGCGAGTTCCTCCAGCTCCGCGTCGGGCATCCCGCGCATCGCGGTGTCCGGCTTGGCGCGGAAGTTCTGGACGATGACTTCCTGGATGCCGTGGTAGGCGCGGGCCGTCTTGCGCAGCTCGAAGAGGGAGTCGGCGCGCTCCTCGTACGACTCCCCGATCCCGATCAGGATGCCGGTGGTGAACGGCACGTTGGAACGGCCCGCGTCCTCCAGCACGCGCAGCCGTACCGCCGGTTCCTTGTCCGGGGAGCCGTGGTGCGGGCCGCCCGGCTCGGACCACAGGCGGGTGGCCGTCGTCTCCAGCATCATCCCCATGGACGGCGCGACCGGCTTGAGGCGCTGGAGGTCGGTCCAGGTCATGACACCCGGGTTGAGGTGGGGCAGCAGGCCCGTCTCCTCCAGGACCCGGATCGCCATGGCGCGTACGTACGCCAGCGTGTCGTCGTACCCCTCCGCCTCCAGCCACTCCCGCGCCTCGGGCCAGCGGTCCTCGGGCCGGTCCCCGAGGGTGAACAGCGCCTCCTTGCAGCCCATGGCCGCACCCTCGCGGGCGATGTCCAGCACCTCGTCGGGAGACAGGAACATCCCATGACCGGCCCGGCGCAGCTTGCCGGGCACGGTGACGAAGGTGCAGTAGTGGCACTTGTCGCGGCAGAGGCGGGTGAGGGGGATGAAGACCTTGCGCGAGTACGTGATGACGCCCGGCCGGCCCGCCGCTTCCAGGCCCGCGTCACGGACGCGGGCGGCGGACGCCGCGAGATCCGTCAGGTCGTCGCCGCGCGCCTGGAGCAGGACGGCGGCCTCGGTGGCATCGAGGGCGACACCGTCACGGGCACGTTTGAGCGCGCGCCGCATGGCGTTGGAGGTGGGGCGTCCGCTCTGAGGCTCGGGATCGGTCATGAACCGAGCATACGAGCGAGGCGCGCGCGCCGGACCAGGGCCTCGACACCGATGAGTTTCGCTTCGAACGGCTGTCTACCCCTGCGGCGGCCGTCAGGACCGCCGCGAAACGCGCAGCAGAACTATGAAGTGGAGAAGCCACCATGTCGTCAGCACAGGCGAAAGCGGCCGTCGTGAGCGCGGCGGTCGTGTCCGCGGACGGGACGCGCATCGCGTTCGAGGAGTCCGGGCACGGCCCCGCCGTCATCCTGGTCGCCTCGGCACTCGCCGACCGTTCGGACGCGAAGAAGCTGGCCGCCCTGCTCGCCGGGCACTTCACCGTGATCAACTACGACCGGCGGGGCCGGGGCGCGAGCGGCGACGGCGAGAGCTACGCCGTCGAGCGGGAGATCGAGGACATCGCGGCGCTGATCGAGCACGCGGGCGGCTCCGCCTCGCTGTTCGGTACGTCCTCGGGTGCGGTGCTGGCGTTGCGGGCGGCGGCCTCCGGGCTGAGCGTCGAACGGCTCGCGCTGCACGAGCCGCCGTTCTCGGTGGACGCCGGCGACTTCGGGCCGCCGGAGGGGTTCGGGCGGCAGATCGAGGAGCTCCTCGCGGAGGACCGGCGGGGCGAGGCGGTCAAGGCGTTCATGGTGAAGGCCCAGGGGATGCCCGGGCTCCTGGTCGGGTCGATGCGGCTGATGCCGGGCGTCTGGTCGACGCTCAAGGGGCTCGCGCACACGTTGCCGTACGACATCGCGGTCATGGGCGACACGCAGAGGGGTGTGCCGCTGACGGCCGGGGAGTGGTCGCCGGCCGCGATGCCGACGCTCGTCCTGACCGGCTCGAAGAGCCCGGACGGCTTCCGTCACGCCGCACGGGCGGTCACCGAGGTGCTGCCCGACGCGCGGCACGAGGTGCTGCCCGGGCTGAACCACGGGGCGGTGGTGATGGCCCCCAAGAAGCTCGCCCCGCCGCTGGTCGCCTTCCTGGGCGGGGCGTAGCGCGAGCCGGCCCCGGGGATTCGCCACCCGTGCGGGGCCGACTCGCCGGATGAGACGCCTCGGGCGGTGGTCGCGCCCGTAGGGTCGGGACGGTGATGGAAACGATCGTCCTCGGCATCGGTGAAACCCTCGTACGCGACGACCGGCGCTGGGCCTCCTGGGCCAACTGGCTCGGGGTGCCCGCGCACACGCTCAGCGCCCTGGTGGGCGCGGCCGTCGCCCAGGGCCGCGACGCGACGGACGCGCTGCGCGTCCTGCGGCCCGGCATGGACGTCGGCGAGGCATACCTCGCCCGCGCGGCCGCCGGACGCGGCGAGCACCTCGACGAGTCGGACCTCTACCCGGACGTCCGGCCCGCGCTGGCGGAGCTGCGGGCCGCGGGCGTCCGGGTCGTGGTGGCGGGGAACGGGACGGTCCGGGCCGGGGAGCTGCTGCGGGCGCTGGACCTGCCCGCCGACCTGGTGGTCGCCTCGGACGAGTGGGGCGTACGGAAGCCGGACCCGGCCTTCTTCGCGCGGGTGGTGGAGGTGTCGGGGGCGGCCCCGGAAGCGACGCTGTACGTGGGCGACCACCCGGCGGACGACCTGTTCCCGGCCGCCGCCGCGGGCCTGCGGACGGCCCATCTGCGGCGGGGACCGTACGGGCACTGGTGGGCGGACCACCCGGACGTGGTGGAGACGGCGGACTTCCGCGTCGGCGCGTTGACGGAGCTGGTGGGGGTGGTGGCGTCGGCGGAGGCGAAGGAAGAGCCGGCGGAGGAGACGGGGGGAGCGCGGAGGGGGGCGCTGAGGTCGGTGCGGTAGGCCCGGTGCGGTGGATCCGGTGCGGTGGATCCGGTGCGGTGGATCCGGTGCGGTGGATCCGGTGCGGTGGATCCGGTGCGGTGGATCGGGTCCAGTAGGCCCGGTGCGGTAGATCCGGTCCGGTAGGCCCGGTGCGGTGGATCCAGTGCGGTGGATCCAGTGCAGTTGGCCCGGTGCGGTTGGTCGGTGGCGTCGGGCCGGAACGACCCCCCACCGCCCTCGTCCCTATCCCGCCCCCGTCCCTCACCCCTCGTCGTCGGTGCGCGGCGGGACCGGGCGTTCGAAGAACGTCTCCAGCACGACCGTGGCCTGTGTCCCGCTGACGCCGTCGATCGCGTAGATCCGGCGCAGCACGTCCTGCAACTGCTCGGTGGTCCCGGTCCTGACCTTCACGAGCACCGCCGCACTGCCCGCGATGACGTGCGCCTCCACGATCTCGGGCAACGCGGCGAAGTCCTCCGCCGATTCGCCCATCCAGGACACCGAGTCGACCATCACATAGGCCAGGACGGCATGGCCCGCCGCCACCGGGTCCACCTCGACGGTGGTACGCCGGATCACCCCGCGTTCCCGGAGCTTCCGCACGCGCTCGTGGGCGGCCCCGGCGGACAGACCCACGGCCCGGCCCAGCGCGGCATAGGACTGCGTGGCGTCCTGCTGGAGATGCGCCAGCAAGGAGCGGTCGATGTGATCCACAACTCTCCATTCGGAATAGGCTTGATCGAACCATATCCCATACGGCAATCTCTGCGCCGAGCCATAGATGGTTCGGTTTACATCCAGCCGCATCCACCTGTATCCAGCTGTATCCAGTTACATTCCGTTACCTTCAGAGGGGGAGGGCCCACATGACCAGCGAGCGTGGCGCGCTGTACGAGATGTTCGACGACCGGTTCCGTACCGGGCGCTGCATGAACGGCGATGACGGCCTGGAGGTCCTGTACACCGGCTGCCGCTGGGCCGAGGGGCCCCTCTATCTGCCCGCCCTGCGGCAGTTGATCTGGAGCGACATCCCCAACGACCGGATGCTGCGCTGGGACGAGGAGACCGGCGCGGTCGGCGTCTTCCGTCGCACGGCCGGTCACACCAACGGCAACACCCTCGATCTCCAGGGCCGGTTGATCACCTGCGAGCAGGGCAACCGCCGCGTCACCCGCACCGAGCACGACGGCACGATCACGGTCCTGGCCGACCGCTGGCAGGGCAAGCGGCTCAACAGCCCGAACGACGCGACGGTCAGGTCGGACGGGTCCGTCTACTTCTCCGACCCGGACTTCGGCATCACCAGCGACTACGAGGGGTATCGCGCGGAGAGCGAGATCGGCTCCAACAACGTCTACCGCGTCGACCCGGCGACGGGTGACGTGCGCAGGGTCGCGGACTGCTTCGGCGCTCCCAACGGGCTCGTCTTCTCGGCCGACGAACGGCAGTTGTACGTCTCCGACACCCGGGCGGGCGTCATCCGGTACTTCGACGTGCGCGAGGACGGCACGCTGTCGGACGGCAAGGTCTTCGCCGAGGCCCAAGCGCGCGGGGCGGCCCGCTTCGACAACCTCCGCTTCGACGACGACGGCCGGCTCTGGGCCGCCGCGATGGGCGACGGAGTGCACTGTTACGACCCGGACGGCACCCTGATAGGACGGCTGAACGTTCCCGAGAACGTCTCCAACATCGCCTGGGGCGGGGCCAAGCGCAACCGGCTCTTCATCACCGCCGAGACGAGCCTCTACTCCGTGGTCATGGGCGTCACGGGCACGCACCCGACCGGACCGGGACGCAGGCCCTGGGCGTAGCGCCGGTCCTGGGCGGGTGCGGAGCCCGGTGAACCTGCGAGGGCCTCGCGCCTGAGGGGCCTCTGAGAGCCGGGCCCACCCCGGCAAGGGTCCCGTCCTCGAACGCCGGACGGGCTGGAGCGGGGCCCACTGCGCCGGAGTGGGCACCACCGGGCTGGAGTGGGCCCACTGCACGGGAGTGGGCCCACTGCACAGGAGTGGCCCTACTCCCCCAGCACCGCCTGCATCACGCTCTTCGCGATCGGGGCGCCCAGCCGGCCGCCCGAGATGTCCGAGCGGGAGATGTCCATGTCCGTGGGGTCGATGAAGACCGCCACCGCCACCGAACGCCCGTCGTCCTTCTTGCCGTAGCTGACGAACCAGCCGTACGGCACCGCGTCGCGCACGTTCACGCCGCGCTGGGCGGTGCCCGTCTTGCCGCCGACCGTGACACCGTCGATCAGGGCGCGCTGGGCGCTGCCCTCCTTCGCGGTGTGCTCCATCATCTCCTGGACCTTCTTCGCCGTCTCGGGCGATACGGCCTGGCTCATCTCGGCCGGTTCGTTCTTCTCCAGCGTGGACAGGTCCGGGCCGCGCAGCTCGTCCACGAGGTACGGCTGCATCAGCTTGCCGTCGTTGGCGAGCGCCGCCGTCACCATCGCCATCTGCATCGGGGTGCTGGTGAGGCTGCCCTGGCCCATGCCGGTGAGGGCGGTGCCGGGCTTGTCGAGCTTCGGCGGGTAGAGGCTCTTCGTGGCGAGCAGGTCGCCGAACTCCTCCGCGTACACGTCCTCGTTGAAGCCGAACTTCTCCGCCGTCTCCCGCATCCGGTCCTCGCCCAGCTCGGCCGCCGCGTCGAGGAAGACGTTGTTGCAGGAGTACTGCATGGCGGTCTTCATGGACGCCTTGTTGCAGACGCCGTCCCCCGCCTCGCTGCCGATCTTGTTCCTGGAGAGCGGCAGCGGATACGGCGAGACCGCGTCCGTCCGGGCGTCCACGTCCGTGACCACGCCGTGCTCCAGCGCCGCCGCGGCGGTGAGGATCTTGAAGGTGGAACCGGGCGGGAACGTCTCGCGCAGCGGGCGGTTGGCCAGCGGCTTGCTCTTGTCGTCCAGGAGGGCCTTGAACCGGTCGCTCTCCTTGAACGAGATCCCGGCGAAGACCCCGGGGTCGTACGAAGGCGTCGAGACCAGGGCCAGCACCTGGCCCGTGCGCGGGTCCAGGGCGACGACCGCGCCCCGCGCGCCCAGGTCGGTCAGCCCCTTGTAGCCGGCCTTCTGCGCCTTGGCGTCGATGGTGGTGACCACGCTGCCGCCGCGCCTGGGCTGGCCGGTCAGGACGTCCTTGGCATGGCGGAAGGCGAAGCGGTCGTCCTGGCCGCTGAGGATGCTGTCGTACGTCCGCTCCAGCAGCGAGGTGCCCTGGGCCTGGGAGGCGTAACCGGTGACGGGTGCGTACATCGGCCCGTCCTTGAAGGTCCGCCGGAACGTGTAGTCCCTGCTGTCGGTCTCCTTCGAGCCGGTGATCGCCTTGCCGCCGACGATGATGTCGCCGCGCGGGGTCGCGAACCGGTCGAACCGGACCCGGGCGTTCTTCTCGTGCTGGGACAGCTCCACCCGGTCGATCTGCTGCAGCCAGTTCGCGCGCAGCAGCAGCGCGAGCACCAGCAGCCCGCAGAAGATGGCTATGTGCCGCAACGGCCTGTTCATTCCACTCCCCACCCGGCGGGCCGACGCCCCGCACGCACGAAAGCGCGTGCGGGGCGTGCCCACGTATGCGATCCCCGGGGTTAAGGATGCCCTGCCGACGCTCCCGGTTGCACGGGGCCCGTGCGCGGGGCGACGGGAGGGGCGGTGCGGGACGGGTCGGATCCAGGCGATTCGGGGGCTCGCGGCGGTTCGGTACGAGTTCGGTATGCGGGGGCCTCAGAGGTGCGCCGCGTACCCGTCCAGCACCCGCAGCACCTCCGGCTCGCCCGCCGGGGGCAGCTGGAGCACGACCTCCTCGATGCCCAGGTCCGCGTAGTGGGCGAGCTTCCCGGGGTCGGGGAGGACGGCGTACGGCACCACCTGGAGGTCCTTCGCCTCGCGCCCGGCCTCCTCCCAGACGGCCCGCAGCTTCGGCACGGACTCCGTCAGGCCCCGGCCGCCGATGGGCAGCCAGCCGTCCGCGTGCTCCGCGATCGCCGCGAACAGCTTCGGGCCCGCCCCGCCGCCGATCAGGGTGCGCGGGCCGACGAGGGGGCCGCGCGGGGCCCGCACCGGTTTCGGGTACGCGAAGCTCGCCTCGACCGACCCGAACTCCCCTTCGTACGCGGTCGGTTCGGCCGACCACAGGGCCCGCATCAGCGCCAGCCGGTCGCGGAGCAGCTCCCGGCGCGTGGACCAGGTGACCCCGTGGTCGGCGGCCTCCTCGACGTTCCAGCCGTAGCCGACGCCGAGCGTGAACCGGCCGCCGGAGAGGTGGTCCAGGGTCGCCGCCTGCTTGGCCAGGTCGATCGGGTCGTGCTGGGCGACCAGCGTGATCCCGGTGCCGAGCGCGATCCGCTCGGTGACGGCTGCCGCCTGGCCGAGCGCCACGAACGGGTCCAGGGTGCGGCCGTACTCGCGGGGCAGGTCGCCGCCCGCCGGATACGGGGTGCGGCGGCTCACCGGGATGTGGGTGTGCTCGGGCAGGTAGAGCCCGGCGAACCCGCGCTGTTCCAGCTCGCGCGCCAGCCGCACGGGCGTCACCGTCTCGTCGGTGAGGAAGATCGTTGTGGAGATCCGCATCAAGAGCCCCTCCGTCGTCGTCAATCGGTCATTGAGTCGATCGGTCCTTGAGTCGATCGGTCCTTGAGTCGATCGGTCACTGAGTCAACAGATCACTCAGTCAACAGATCACTGAGTCGATCGGCCAGTGAGTCGATACGCCATCAGTCAGTACGCCATCAGTCGGCACGGCGTCCTTCTGTACGCCGTCCGTCGTCCGTACGCAGCGCCAACGTAAGCCGTACGTCGGTGAAATCCGAGACCGTGGTGGCCATGAACACCGACCACGAACCGAACGCACCGCAGCCGGACCCGCGACCGCGGCCGCCCCGGACGCCGATCGCCCGCCGCGGCCTGCTCGCCGGGAGCGCCGCCGCCGGCCTGACGCTGACCGGGGTGAGCTTCGCCCAGGCCGCGCAGAGTTCCGGGGGATCCACCCACACCCGTACCGTGCGCGGCACCCTCCCCGCCACCTCGCCCGACTACGTCTACCTACCCGTCGACGTTCCGCGCGGGGTCGGCGAGATCGCCGTCTCGTACGCGTACGAGAAGCCGCCGGTCCCGCCCGGCGTCCAGGGCAACGCCCTCGACATCGGCCTCTTCGACGAGCGCGGCACGGATCTCGGCGGGCATGGCTTCCGGGGCTGGTCGGGCGGGGCCCGTACCTCCTTCTTCGTACGGGGCGACGCGGCGACCCCCGGCTATCTCGCCGGCCCGGTGCGGGCCGGGACCTGGCACATCGTGCTGGCCCCCTACACGGTCGCGCCCGAGGGCCTGCCGTACGAGGTGACCGTCACCCTGCGGTTCGGGGAGCCGGGCCGCACTCCCGCACCGGTGTACCCGCCGGAGCGGGCGAAGGGGCGGGGGCGCGCCTGGTACCGGGGCGACTGCCACATCCACACCGTGCACTCGGACGGGCGGCGCACCCCGGCCGAGGCAGCCGCCGCCGCGCGGGCCGCCGGGCTCGACTTCATCAACAGCAGCGAGCACAACACCTCCTCCGCGCACGGGGCCTGGGGCGGGCTCTGGGGCGACGACCTGCTGATCCTCACCGGCGAGGAGATCACCACCCGCAACGGCCATGTGGTCGCGGTCGGCACCGACCCGGGCACGTTCGTCGACTGGCGCTACCGGGCCCGGGACCAGCGGTTCGGCCGGTACGCCCGGCAGGTGCACCGGGCCGGAGGGCTCGTGGTGCCGGCCCACCCGCACGCGACCTGCATCGGCTGCAACTGGAAGTTCGGCTTCGCGGAGGCGGACGCGGTCGAGGTGTGGAACGGCCCCTACACCCCGGACGACGAGATCGCCCTCGCGGAGTGGGACAACGCGCTCATCGCCTCCGTACAGGGAGCGGTACGGGGGTCGATGGGCTGGCTCCCCGCCCTCGGCAGCAGCGACGCCCACCGCGAACCGGACCGGCTGGGCCTGCCGCAGACGGTGGTGCTGGCGGACGACCTGTCCCGGCGCGCGATCCTCGCGGGCCTCCGGGCCGGCCGCTCCTACCTCGCCGAATCCTCCGACGTCACCCTCTCCCTCACCGCGTCGGACGGGCGCGGCCGGCACGCGGGCATCGGCGAGCGGCTGCGCCCGGCGTCGGCGGACGCCCCGGTCACCGTACGACTGGAGGCCACCGGCGTCCCCGGCCTCACCGCCCGCCTCGTCACCGACCAGGGCCCCCTGCTCACCGCCGCGCTGCCCGCCTCGGGCCGGGGCGTGGTGGAGTGGCGCACGACACCCGGCCGCTCCGCCTACGTACGCGCCGAGGTCCGGCACCCGCCGACCGTGCCGGGGCTGCCGGGGGCGTTCGCGGCGCTCACCAATCCGGTGTTCCTCGGTGGGGGCCAGTAGTTCGGGCGGGCCGCACGCGAGACGCGGCGGTCAGGCATGCCGGGTACCGGCCGTCGCCGCTCACCGGTCCGGCAGAACGAGGAAGATTTCGGAGAACGTGAGGCCGTGCCGGTCGGTCACCAGCCCGCACGGGCAGCCCAGGGTCACCCGCTCCCAGTCGCAGGCCACCGTCCAGGGGCCGTCCGCACGCGCGCACCCGGCGCAGCGGACCGTGTCGGCCGTCCACACGTCGTGGGCGGGCCTCCCGTAGTGCCGGAACCGGCCCGCGTACCGCTCCTGCCAGGGAACGGCCGAGGGCGTGCGGGGGGCGCTCCCGGGCGGGGCGGGGGCGGCCAGAGCGGTGAACAGCGCGATCAGGTCGGGCAGCAGGGCTTCCCCCGCCCCGGTCGGCGGCTCCTGCGAGCCGTCAGCCGTGTCCTGGGGGATCGGATAGTGCGGGGCGGCCGCGGCGGGCGGTGGATTCGGAGCGGCGTACCACGGCAGGAAGGCGCGGGCGACTGCGGCCGACAGGGCTGCGGCCGGGGGACTGACCGCCCCGGCGTCGAGATGGTGGACGGCGGCGCGCCAGATTCGTTGGAGCCGCCGGTCGCGGTCCACGGCGCGCGCCCGCGCACTGTCGGCCCCACGGGTCGGGAGGGGGGCGGCCAAGCGGTGGAGGACCTGGGCCGCCGCGTCGGCGTCCGCCGCGTCCGGGCGCCATTCCCCGGCGTCCAGCCACTGCCGGGCGCGGGCCGACTCACGGCTCAGGGCGAGGACCGGCAGCCGTGGGGGAGGGGAGATCGTCACTGGAGTGTCCTGACTGGAGTGCCCTGGCTGGAGTGCCCTGACCGGAGTGCCCTGACCGGAGTGCCCTGGCTGGAGTGTCCTGTCTCGGGCGGTGCCCGCCCGCTGGTGATCGGACGGCCTGCGGATCACTTTTCAGGGCTTTCGGCGGGACCGGCCGGGCCCCACGGTACGGAAAGCGCCGGAGGGGGAAAGCAAGGGGGCACGGAGAGCTGACCCCCGGAAGGACGTGGGACGGGATGGGAACGGGGCTGGGCCTGGGCTTCTTCCTGTTGCCCGCGGGTGGCGCGCTGAGTCTGACCGGCGTGATCACCGGCAACGGCACGCTGATCGGCCTGAGCTGGATCATGTGGCTGCTCGGCGTCCTGCTGCTCTTCGCCCGCCGCGACCGCCGCCCCGCGTCCCCGGAGGCGCTGGCCGCCGCCGCTGCCGCCGGGGACGCCCGCGCGGTGCGGCGGCTGCGGACGCTCGCCCTGGCCGCGCGGGGCGAGGGGCGGCCGCGGGCGGCGGAACGGATGCTGCGGCAGGCGGCGGAGGCCGGTGACGTGGAGTCGATGTGGGAGCTGGGCCGCCTGGTCCAGGAGCGGGACGGGACGGTGGCGGCGGAGCCGTGGTTCCGGATGGCGGCCGGGCACGGGCACGTCGTCGCCAAGCGCCTCTTCCGGGAGGGCGGGACGCTGGACCCGGACGGGACGGAGCCGCTGTAGCCGGGCCGGGGGTGGGGTCGCCGTGGCCCACCGGGGAGGGTGGGGCCGGCATGGCCCACCGGGGAGGGGGGGTCGGCGCAGCCGTACGACCCCTGTACGTACGGCTGCTGCGGGCCCACCCTTCCCCAGCCCAGCCCAGCCCAGGCCCCCCAGCTCAGGCCAGACCCACCGCCCCCAGCCCAGACCAGACCCCCAGCTCAGGCCAGACCTACCGCCCCCCGGCTCAGGCCAGGCCCAGCGCCGCCCGGGTCAGGAACGCCAGCCGGGCCGTCTTCTCCGGCTTCTGGATCTCCGGGCCCAGCTCGAACCCGACCCGGACCATCCGGGCGAGCGCCTTGTCGTTGCGGGCGTCCGGCTCGACGACGACCCGCAGGTGGGCCGGGTCGCTGAAGACGTAGCCGATGAACGCGGTGAGGAGGGCGTCCGTGTACCCCTTCACCGCTCCATCGCCCTCGGCGGGGGCGATCAGCAGGTGGATGCCGAAGTCGCCGGGCTGGACGTCGTAGCACTCGCCCACCGGGTCGGCGTCCGGTTCGTAACTCTGGAAGAGCGCGGCCGGGACGCCGTCGCGCAGGGCCAGATAGGCGTGGTGCGTGGGCAGCGAGTCGACGAACTCGTAGATCTCCCGCACCTGTTCGCGGGTGTGGTCGGCCATGCCCCAGAAGCGGGCGCGCTCCTCGGTGACCCAGCCGTGCACAAGGTCGGCGTCGGCCGCCGGGTCGACCGGGACCAGGCGGACCACGCCGAAGCCCTCGACCTTCTGCTCGTGCACGGCGGGGCGCAGGGCGGGGACGGTGGTGGCGGTCATGGCGGTGATGTTCTCCTCGGTGCGGCGCAACAGGTTCCAGTCGGTGACCACCGGGGCCAGTGCGCCGCTCGCCCACAGCTCCCTCTGGTCGCGGTGGTGGGCGGAGCCCGGCACTCCGGACGCGCCGAACGGCACCACCCACAGGCTGTCCTCACGGCGGGCCAGGTCCCAGACGTACCGGGCGGCGGGCCCTCGCGCGAAGAGGTCGGTGATCCCGGGGACGCTGGACGTGGAGAGCACGCAGTCGTGGTCGCCCGCGAGCCCCGGCCACACCTCCTCCGGCGTCGCGTCCGGCAGCGCCTGCCACGGGGAGACCCGGTGGACCTCGCCCCAGGCGCTCGGGCCGGCGCCCTCCGCGTGCGTGGCGGCGACCGCCTCCGCCGAGGCCGCGACGATCGCGAGGCGGTCCTCGTACGGGAGGAGCCCGACCGTGAGCAGGGTCTCCAGCGCATAGCCGATCCGGGGCACGGCGGCGAGCCAGGGGCGGAAGAGCGGCGGGTACGCGGTCGAGCGCCAGGGGTCGGCGTCGCCCGTGACGGCGCTCAGGGCGGGGTGGCCGGCCAGTCGGTGCACGACGTCCGCGCGCAGCCGGGCGTAGAGGGTGGCGTCGGTGCTGTCCGCGTCCATGTGGCGGTCCCAGCGCAGCAGCCGGTCCCGCAGGCGTTCGGCGTCGGGGCCGAGGTCCGGGGCCCAGGCCAGCAGGGAGAGGAGGCGGCGGGAGGAGGCGAGGCGGGTGTCGGTGTGGACGGCGGCCATGTCGGCGGCCGACCAGGGCGGGCCGGTGGTCCCGCTCCCTCCCGCGCCCGGCGGCGTGCCGAGCAACTCCCTTATGCGGTCGGCCCGGTGCGGCGGTGCGAACTCGACGCCGAGGGGGGCGGCGAGGCCGCGCTCGTTGGCCATCACGGCGGTGCCGGTGGCGGCGTCGACCTCGGTACGGGGCAGGGGCTCACCGCCCTCGCGCCAGGCGTACACGGGGTCGTGCGCGGGCACGACCCGGAGGCGGTTCTCGTACGGGCGTACGGGGACGTGCCCGGCGACCCGGTGCAGGGTGGCCCCCGTGGTGTCGGCGGCCAGCACCACGTTGACGGGCTCGACCCAGCCGTCGAGGGCGGCGTCGAGATCGGCCACCGTACGGGCCCGGAGCAGCGCGGGCAGCACGTCGAAGCCGAGGTCGCCGGTGACGCGGGGCGGGTAGCGGAGGCTGATGAGGGGTGCGCCGGAGGCCGCGCCGGTGTCCGGATCATCACGGTCGATGCCCTGATCACCCCGCACGTCCCCGAACCCGTCACCGTCCCCTACGTCCCCGAAACCGTCACCGTCCCCTACACCCCCGCACCCGTCACCGTCCTGTACGTCCCCGATGATCACCGGCCCCCGGTCCGTCTCCACGACCTCGACCGTCTCCGGCTCGCCCCCGGCCACCTCGATGGTCTCCGTGTGGGCGTGGACCCGGTACCAGCCGTCCGGGCCGAGCGCTTCGACGTCCCCGTCCGCCGTGCGGCGCACCCGCTCCCGGTAGAGGTCCTGGTAGTCGGCCATCGCGTTGGTGATCGCCCAGGCCACGCCCCCCGTGTGCCCGAAGTGGGCGATGCCCGGGACGCCGGGGACGGCGAGGCCCACCACGTCGAACTCGGGGCAGGCGAGCCGGAGTTGCTGGTAGACGCCGGGGTCCTCGATGAAGCGGTGGGGGTCGCCCGCGATGACCGGGGCCCCGGTGGCGGTGCGGGCTCCGGTGAGCAGCCAGCCGTTGCTGCCGGCGGTGCCGGGGCCGTCCGTCGCGAAGAGGGTCATGCGGTCGTCGCCGAGCCGGCGGGCCACCTCTTCGCGCCAGAGTTTGGTGGGGAACCCCGCGAACAGGATGTGGGTGGAGAGCCAGACGCCGAGCGGGGTCCAGGGCTCCCAGCGGCCCGGGGCGAGCCCGGCGGCGGCGAACTCCGGTGCCCGGGCGGCCCCTTCGGCCAGGCCCGCGTCGACCCCGTCGACGTACGCGTCCACCCAGGCGGCGGTCTGCGGCGCGAGTTGGTCGTAGCAGCGGCGGGCGGTGTCCGCGAGCCGGGCCCGCCGGGCGAACCGGTCCCAGTCGAGACCCTCCGCACCCAGGTACGCGGCGGTGGTCCCCCGCACCCGGTGGCGCTCGGTCTCCAGCTGCCAGGCGCGGTCCACGGCGGCGTTGTGGCCCTGGGCGCGGGCGAGCGCGAGGGCGCTGCCGGCCCGCAGGTGGGGTATCCCGCAGTCGTCCCGGAAGACCTCGAAGCCGTCCGGCCCCCGACCCCGCCCGCTCTGGCCCGGTCTCTCGCTGTCGACGTCAGCGGTCATCGCTCTGCCCATCCCCTGCTCCCGGTGGTTTTCAGCCACTCCCCAGCCCCCGAGATTTAGGTTAGCCTAACCTAAAGTGACCCTTTGGGCAGTGGGCCGGGGCACCAGGGGAAGGCGGGCGACACCGTGGGTCATGGCTGGGAAGGCGTGGTTCTCAAACTGTTCCGGGGGCGGGACT
This sequence comes from Streptomyces sp. cmx-18-6, assembly GCF_046548915.1. NCBI lineage: Bacteria > Bacillati > Actinomycetota > Actinomycetes > Kitasatosporales > Streptomycetaceae > Streptomyces > Streptomyces sp. cmx-18-6. The sequence goes on from NZ_JAEBEP010000009.1 coordinate 326,035, forward strand.
TCACGTTCACCGTGACCGGTGCGGAGCAAGTCACCGACCGGTTCCGCCGGGTGCATCTGACGGACGGCGGACTGCTGGCCGCGACCGGCGGGGCGCACCCGACGATGTGGGTGCGGCTCTGGTTCGAGAACGCCGGCAAACCGCATCAGCGCGCCTACACCCTGGTCGACCCGGATCCCGAGGCCGGGACCTTCAGTCTGGAATTCGCCCTCCACGAGGGGCCCGCCTGCGACTGGGCGCGGGCCACGAAGCCGGGCGACACGGTCGACGCGACGCTCCAGGGCACCGGCTTCACCCTGCCGGACCCCGCGCCGAAGCGGCTCTTCGTGATCGGTGACCCGGCCGCGCTCCCCGCGATCAACTCGCTGCTGGACGCGATCCCGGACACCCCGGCGACGATCTGGTTCGAGACCTCGGACGAGGACGACCGGAAGCTGCCGTTCCGGCTCGACGAGGCCCACCACACCCTGCACCACGTCGAGCGCCGCGAGGCCGGTGCGCACCTGGTGGCCGAGGTGAAGGCGGCCCTGCCGGGGCTGCTGGGCGAGGACCACTCGGACGCGTACGTCTGGGTCGCCTGCGACACGTCGACCACCCGGACCCTGTCCGCGTACCTCCGCAAGGAGCTGGGCCTGCCCAAGGACCGGGTGAACGCGCTGGGTTACTGGCGGCCGTAGGGCCTGTCGTCGAACTGTCGCGCAGGGGCTCCGGCACGCGCCGGGGCCCTCACGCGTTCCGGGACCGCAGCGACCTGCGCAGCAGGACCCCGCCGATGCCCACCAGGCTCGGGAAGCCGCTCTTCGGCATGGCGATCGTGCCCACCGCGCCGATGGCGCCGTGGGCGATGCCGACCACCTGGAGCAGACGTCCCGCCGAAGCTCGTGTCATGGCCTCATCGTACGAGCGGCCCGGCCGCTCCCGGGGGCCGCCTCGCCCCGGCCCTCAGTCCTCGACCACGAGGGCGGGGGTCTCCTTCGTCAGGACCTCGCCCCGGAAGAACGCCGGGCTGCGGCGCTCCATCGCGACCATCAGCACCACGCCCAGGAGCAGCAGCCCCACCCCGATGACGAAGACCGAGCCGACGCCGAGGACCGAGGAGCCGGAGCCGTACGCCGGGTCCCACATGTCGTAGAGGGTCTTGGCGAACACGGCGGCCAGCAGCAGGCCCCCGACCGCCGGGAAGAGGCCCTTGAAGACCAGGTCCCGTCCGGAGCGGGTCAGTTCGGCGCGGAAGTACCAGACGCAGGCGAAGGCGGTCAGCGCGTAGTAGAAGCAGATCATGAGGCCGAGCGCGTAGATGGTGTCGATCAGGACGTGCTCGCTGATCAGGGTCATCACGGTGTAGAAGACGCCGGTGCCGACGCCCGCCGTGATCGTCGCCCGGCCGGGCGTCTTGAAGCGGGGGTGGACCTTGGCGTACGAGGCCGGCATCGCCTCGTACGCGGACATCGCCAGGACCGTGCGGGCCACCGGGATGAACGTGGTCTGGAGGCTGGCGGCGGCCGAGGCGAGGACGGCGACGAAGAGCAGCACGCCGAGGCCGGGGCCCATCACCGGTCCGGCGAGGGCGGCGAAGACGTTGTCGGAGGTCTCCGGGTTGGCGAGGCCGAGCCCCAAGGCGCCGGAGCCGACCGCCATCTGGGCGGCGATGCCGGTGGCCAGGTAGGAGCCGACCAGGACGACCATCGCGATGAGCGCCGCGCGGCCCGGGGTCTTCTCGCTGCCGGTGGTCTCCTCGTTGGCGGTCAGACAGGCGTCCCAGCCCCAGAACATGAAGATCGAGAGGGAGAGGCCCGCGGTGAAGGCCGCGAAGGACTGGACGGCGAAGGGGTTCAGCCAGGACCAGGAGAAGTCGATCGAGGTGGCGAAGGACGCGTCCGCGCCGCCCGCCTTGGACAGGGCCATCGTCACGAAGAGCGCGAGCACGGCCAACTGGAGCCCGACCAGGGCGTACTGGACGCCCTTGGTGGCGGTCATCCCCCGGTAGCTGATCGCGGTGGCGGCGGCGATGAGGGCGAGGCAGGTGCCGATGTGGACGAGCTTGTTGTCGTCCAGGGCGGCGATCGAGGCGCTGTTGGCGACCTCGCCGGCCAGCAGCCAGAAGTACGAGGTGGCGACGCCCGCCAGGTTGGACAGGACGATGATCGTCGCGATGACCAGGCCCCAGCCGCACATCCAGCCGACGCGCGGCCCGAACGCCTTCACCGTCCAGGTGAAGGAGGTGCCGCAGTCCGGCATGGCCCGGTTGAGCTCGCGGTAGGCGAAGGCGACGAGCAGCATCGGCAGGAACCCGGCCAGGAAGACGGCGGGCATCTGCACGCCGACCTCCCCGGCGGTGGAGCCGAGGGTGGAGGTCAGGCAGTAGACGGGGGCGACGGTGGAGACGCCGATGACGGCGCTGCCCATGAGGCCGACGGAGTTCCCGCCGAGGCCCTTGCCCCGTACGCCGCCGTGTGCGGCGGCGTCGGCCGGGGCGCTTCCCCGTACCGTGTCTCCGGCCCGTGGCCGCGCGTCCAGCTGAGTCATGAGAAGGACGTTATGCGCTGCGATATCCACATCCGGAGGGTGAGACTCCAGCGTCTCACCCTTGGTTACACGGGCCGATATTGGATGAATACTTCATCAATTCAAGGTCACATGCGCGTGAAGCCTTGCAATGCATGCCGGTCACATGACGGTGGCCACGTACGGTAATCGCAGCACTGTCCGTTTCATCCCGTTTCAAAATTTTCCCGCGCTGTACGGGAACCCCCTCGGCACAGGCCCTCAGCCGGGCCAGACGATCGCCTGCGTCTCGCTGTAGGCGTGCAGCGCGTACGAGCCCACGTCCCGTCCCACGCCGCTCTTCTTGAACCCGCCGAACGGGGCCTCCATGTTCCGCCCGACCGTGTTGACGCCCACCCCGCCCGCCCGCAACTGCCGGGCGACGCGGAAGGCGCGGGCCACATCGCCGGACCAGACGTAGTCGATGAGGCCGTAGTCGCTGTCGTTGGCGAGTACGACGCCCTCCTCCTCGTCGTCGAAGGGGACGACCACGACGACCGGGCCGAAGATCTCCTCGCGCACGACCCGCATGCCGGGGGTGCAGTCGGCGAGGAGGGTCGGGGCGACATAGAAGCCCCGGTCCAGGTGGGCGGGCCGGGCGCCGCCCGCGACGACCCGCGCGCCCTCCTTCCGGCCCAGCTCCACGTACGCCTCCACGCGGTCGCGGTGGGCGGCGGAGATGACCGGGCCGACGACGGTGGCCCGGTCGGCCGGATCGCCCACGGTGAGCGCGCCGGCGTACGCGGCCAGCAGGGCGATCAGCTCGTCCTGCCGCGACCGGTGGACCAGGACGCGGGTCGGAGCCGTACAGATCTGTCCGCTGTAGAACGAGAAGGTGGTGCCGATGCCCGCGACGGCGGAGCCCAGATCCGCGTCCTCCAGGACGAGCGCGGCGCCCTTGCCGCCCAGCTCCATCAGCTGCCGCTTCATCCCGCGCCCGCACACCTCCGCGATGCGCTGACCGACCGCGGTGGAGCCGGTGAAGCTGACCATGTCGACGTCCGGGGAGTCCACGGCGGCCTCTCCCGCCTCCGCGCCCGAGCCGGTGACGACGTTCACCACCCCCGGCGGAACGCCCGCCTCCGCGAGGGCGGCGGCCATCCGGTAGACGGAGAGCGGGTCCTGCGGGGCGGGCTTCACCACGACCGTGTTGCCCATCGCGAGAGCGGGCGCGATCTTGCCGGCCGGGTTGGCCCAGGGGTTGTTGTACGAGGTGACGCAGGTGACCACGCCGACCGGCCGGCGGGCGGCCAGCGCCCCGAAGACCCCGGCCCGCCCCATCGGCCCGGCCTCGTTGATCTGCGGCGCGATCGGCTCCTCGACGGGCTCCAGGGCCCCCCGCGCGTACCGCCGGAAGCGGGCGATGCCGACCCCCACCTGCATGCCCCGGGCGGTGGAGGCGGTGGCTCCGCTCTCCGCGCGGGCGACGTCGGCGTGGGCGGGGAAGTCCCGCTGGATGATGTCGGCCGTACGGTCGAGGATCGCGGCGCGCTCCTCGGGGCGGGTGCGCGACCAGGGCCCGAAGGCCGCCCTGGCCGCCGCCGCGGCCTCGTACACCTGGGCGCGGCTCGCCTCGGGGGCGAGGCCGACGACCTGCTCGGTGGCGGGGTCGACGACCTCGTAATGACCGTGGGCGGGTTCGGTCCACTCCCCGCCGACGAAGAGCTTCCCGGGGCCGTCGTGGTTCACGCCGGCCGAAGGGCTTCCGGAGCCGTGGCCGCTCACGCCGTACTCACCGTCCGGGTGTCGCGGCCCGAGCGCAGCACCGTCCCCGGCACCGCGCCCGTCACCTTGTCGTCGCGCAGGGTCTCCACCCCGTTGACGCGTACGGACACGATCCCGATGGCCTTGGAGTCCAGGCGCGGGCTGTCCCCGGGCAGGTCGTGGACCAGGGTGGCGGGTCCGGCATCGATGCGCTCGGGATCGAAGAGGACCAGGTCGGCGTGGAAGCCCTCCTCGATCCGGCCGCGTTCGCGCAACCCGAAGAGGCGGGCCGGGTCGTCGGTGAGCATCTTCACGGCGGTGGTGAGCGGCACGAGTTTCCGCCCGCGCAGACAGTCCCCGAGGAAGCGCGTCGTGTACGGGGCCCCGCACATCCGGTCCAGGTGCGCGCCCGCGTCGGAGCCGCCGAGCATCACGTCCTCGTGCTCCCAGGTGCGCCGGCGCAGCTCCCAGGAGTCCGGGTCGTTGTCGGTGGGCATCGGCCACAGGACCGTACGCAGGTCGTCGGCGGCGCAGATCTCGACCAGGCAGTGGAAGGGGTCCTGCCCGCGTTCGGCGGCGATGTCGTTGACGACGCGCCCGCCGAGCCCTTCGTTGGCGGGGCTGTAGGTGTCCCCGATGACGTACCGGCCGAAGTCCGCGAGCCTTCGGAAGACGCCGGCCTCCTTGCTGTCGGCGCGGCGCAGCATCTCGGCGCGGGTGGCGGCGTCCCGGAGGCGTTCGACGCGCTCGGGCACGGGGAGGGCCAGGATCTCGCCCCAGCCGGGGATGAGGTTGAGGGCGCAGAAGGTGCCGAGGGACATGTTCATGGGGGTGAGGATCGGCATCGTGAGGGCGACGATCCGGCCGCCGGCCGCGCGGGCGCGTTCGCTGGGGATGAGCTGGCGCGGTACGCGTTCGGGGACGGCGGCGTCGATGGTGAGCACGTTCCAGTTGAGCGGGCGTCCGGCGGCGGCGCTCATGTCGACGAAGAGGTCGATCTCCTCGTCCGAGAACTGGTCCAGGCACCCGGCGACGATCGCTTCGAGCTGGGTCCCCTCGTGCTCCCCGACCGCGCGGGAGAGCGCGAGCAGCTCCTCGGGCCGCGCGTGCCGGGAGGCGACGGGCTCGCCGTCGCCGTCCGAGTGGGTGGAGGACTGGGTGGTGGAGAGCCCCCAGGCCCCGGCGTCCATGGCGTCGTGGAAGAGGGCGAGCATGGCGTCCAGCTGGGCCGGGGTGGGCTGCCCGCCCACGGCATCGGCACCCATGACATGCCGCCGCAGGGCACAGTGCCCGACCATGAACCCGGCGTTGACGGCGATACGTCCTTCGAGGGCGTCGAGGTACTCGCGGAAGGTTGACCAGGTCCAGTCGACGCCTTCCTCCAGGGCCGCCAGCGCCATCCCCTCGACCCGCGACATCATGCGGCGGGTGTAGTCGGCGTCCTCGGGCCGGTCGGGGTGCAGGGGCGCGAGGGTGAACCCGCAGTTGCCGCCGGCGACGGTGGTGACGCCGTGGTTCATGGACGGGGTGGCGTAGGGGTCCCAGAAGAGCTGGGCGTCGTAGTGGGTGTGCGGGTCGACGAAGCCGGGGGCGAGGACCAGGCCGTGGGCGTCCTCGCTGGTGACGGCGTCCTCGGTGACGGTCCCCGGCTCGGCGACGACGGCGATGCGGCCGTCGCGGACGCCGACGTCGGCGGTGTAGGCGGGGCCGCCGGCGCCGTCCACGACGGTCGCGCGGCGGATGAGGTGGTCGAGCATGACGGTTTCCCTTCTGGGGGTTGCTTCCCCGGGGCGGGTGGGGCTGCCGTCCCGGGGTGGTGGACGGCCGGGGTGCGCACGCTTGGCCGCGGTGCGTACCCCGGCTCACCTGGGCGACGGTCCGGGATGACGCCGCCCCGCTTTCGGCGGGGGCTCCGCCCCCACACCCCCGCTCCTCAAACGCCGGAGGGGCTTGATTGGCCCGGCCCGCATATTCAGCCCCGCCGGCGATTGAGGCGCGGGGTCCGGGGCGGAGCCCCGTGTGGGTCCGGGGTGGGCCGGCCGCCTCAGGCCGTGGCTCGGAATCGCGAGGTCCGATGGACCGGATCCGTGTCGATCTTCGGAATCACCTGCTCCCCGATCAGCCGGATCGTCGTCATCGTGTCCTCGGGACTGATCCCGATCGGCAGCCCGAAGCTCAGCTGATCCGCCCCCGCCTGATCCCACCGCCGGCACTGCTTCAGCACCTCGTCCGGGTCCCCGCAGATCATCAACTCCTCAGCGATGAGCAGCTCGACGATCTCCTCGGTGTACTCCGGCAGCAACTGCGGCCACTCCGGAACCCCCTCCGGCCGGGGAAACGTGTCGTGGTAGCGGAACAGCAGCGACTGGAGGTAGTTCAGCCCCCCGCCCACCGCGATCTCCACCGCCTTGGCGTGCGTCTCGGCGCAGATCGCGGTGGAGGTGACCATCACGTTGTCGTTGACGAACGCCCCGACCGGCTCCGCGTCCTTGACCGCGTTCTTGTAGGACTCGACGACCCACTCCATGTCGGAGACCTTCTGCACGCTGAACCCCAGCACGCCGAGCCCCTTCCTGCCCGCCATGGCGTACGAGGACGGCGACCCGGCCGCGTACCACATGGCCGGGTGCCCGGCCCCGTACGGCTTCGGCAGGATCTTGCGCGGCGGCAGCGACCAGTGCTTGCCCTGGAAGCCGACGTACTCGTCCTGGAGCCACATCTTGGGAAACTCCGCGATCGTCTCCTCCCACAGCTCCTTGGTGTGGTTCATGTCGGTGACGCCCGGCATGAACCCGAGGATCTCGTGGCTGCCGGCCCCGCGCCCGGTGCCGAACTCGAAGCGCCCTTCGGAGAGATGGTCGAGCATGGCGACCTTCTCCGCGACCTTCACCGGATGGTTGACGGGCGCGAGCGGGTTGAAGATGCCCGAGCCGAGGTGGATGCGTTCGGTGGCGTGCGCGAGATAGCCGAGGTACACGTCGTTGGCGGAGAGGTGCGAGTACTCCTCCAGGAAGTGATGCTCGGAGGCCCAGGCGTACTTGAAGCCGGACTTGTCCGCCTGGATGAGGTACTCGGTCTCCTCGATCAGTGCCTTGTGCTCTGCCTCGGGGTCCACCTTGGCGCGCGCGGCGGGCACGTACCCCTGAACAAAGAGCCCGAATTCCACGGAGGTTCACCGTCCTCAAGTATGACTGCCCAAGTCTTCCCGACGGTTTCTGACGCACCGTCAGATTATGGTGCGACCGACTGTTCCACCGCCGCCCCGACCCGTCAATAGCTGACGTCACGTCAGGTGCCCCGGTCAGAACAGGCTGACCCCCGCCAGCCACCCCCCGTCGATGACGAACGGCTGCCCGGTGATGTACGAGGAGTCCTCGGCGGTCAGGAAGAGGGCCAGGGCGGCCACCTCCTCGGGCCGCCCGATCCGCCCCATCGGCACGAGCTTGCGGTAGTACGCGTCCAGCGCCGCGTCCGACCTGCTCAGGTCGGCGTCCGGGTCGAGCAGGGCCGGGTTGCTCATCGCCGTGTCGATCGCGCCCGGACAGATCGCGTTGACCCGCACCCCCTTGCCCGCCAGCTCCAGCGCGGCCACCCGGGTCAGCCCCAGGACGGCGTGCTTGGTCGCGGCGTACGCGCCCACCAGCGCCATGCCCGTCAGACCGGTGTACGAGGACGTGTTGACGATCGTCCCGCCGCCCGCCGCCTCGATCTCCGGCGCGATCGCCCGGATGCCGAGGAACGCGCCCGTCAGGTTGACCTGCACCACCTGCTGGAACTCGGCCAGCGGGGTGTTGACGAGCTCGTTGAAGCGCAGGATGCCCGCGTTGTTGACGAGCCCGTCGATCTTCCCGAAGGCGTCCCGGGCCACGGCGACGGCCGCCGCCCACTCCTCCTCCCGCCCCACGTCCAGCCGCGCGAACCGGGCGACGTCCTCCCCCAACTCCTTCGCCAGTGCCTCCCCTTGCTCGACCAGCACATCGGCCACGATCACCCGCGCGCCCTCCGCCGCGAAGAGCCGCGCCTCCTGCTCGCCCTGCCCGCGCGCCGCCCCGGTGACGAGGACGACCCGCCCGTCCAGCTTGCCCATGACGCTCTCCCTATGCCGCGAGTAGAGGGGCCACGTCCGCACCGAACGCCGCCATCTGGTCGGTCAGTTCATCCACGCTCCGGCTCCGGAACCGCACCTGGATCTGGTGCACGCCCATCGCCCCGTACGCCCGCAGCGACTCCGCCAGCTTCTCCGGCTTCCCGGCGAGGGCCCGCCGCCCGACCGGCCACCCGGGCTCACCGACGTACAGCGGCTCGGTGATCGCACCGATCACGATCGGCTCCTCGACCCCCGCCTCCTCCCGCAGGGCGTGCACCCGGGCGATCCGCGCGGGCAGCCGGTCACGGGGATCGCCCTGCGGGAGCCAGCCGTCACCCCGCACGGCGGCCCGGCGCACGGCGGCGGGCGACGATCCGCCCACCCAGACCGGCACCCGTTCCTGGGCGGGACGCGGGAGTTGACCGAGCCCGCTGAAGGAGAACCGCTCCCCCGCGAACTCCGGGTACTCCTCGGGCCCGAGCGCCGCCCGCAGCGCGTCGATCGTCTCGTCGAGCACACCCCCGCGCCCGTCGAAGTCGGCCCCGACCGCATCGAATTCCTCCCGTACGTGGCCGGCCCCGACGCCCAGGATCAGCCGGCCGCCGCTGAGATGGTCGAGGGTGGCGTACTGCTTGGCGGTGACCAGCGGATGGCGCAGCCCGACGACGGCGACATGGCTCATCAGCAGCACGCGTTCGGTGACCCCGGCGAGGAAGGAGAGCGTGGCGACGGGGTCGTACCACACGGTGCTCATCCCCTCCGCGAGCCGTCGCGGGATGGCGATGTGGTCGCAGCTCGCGATGTAGGCGAAGCCGCCGCGATCGGCGGCCCGGGCGATGCGCGCGAGGTCGGCGGGGGTGGCCGCCGCCTCCCAGGGTTCCGCGTAGATGGCGCTCTGCGACTGGACGGGGAGCTGCATCCCGTACGCCGGCGGCCCGCCGGGCGAGGGGAGGGGTGGGGGGAAGGCTTGGGGGTGGGGTTGCGGTGGCGGCTGCGGGAGCGGTTGTGGTGGCGGCACGGCGGGCTCCTTCTCCTTCGACCCGGCCCGGGGCGATCCCCGCCGTCCCGGGTGACGGCCGCCATCGTCGTACCTGACGGGTCATCAGACAAGGGGGCGGGGGAAGCCCGTACCGGCCCGCTGCCGGGCGACCGGGGGCGCGGGTTCGGCGGTCCGGCTACGAGCGCCGGTGCGATCGCTCCGGCATCGCCCGCCCCGCGTACCGGCCCCCCACGCGTCGCCGGCCGCCGGTCAGACAGCGGAAGCGGCCGACGCGTCTCCGCGCGGCCCGGCCGCTTCCGCCGGGCGGGCGAGGCCGGTGGCGAGCCGGTCGGTCGCCTCGGGCACGAGCCGGTAGTACACCCAGGTCCCACGGCGCTCGGAGGCGACCAGCCCGGCCTGCTTCAGCAGTTTGAGGTGGTGGGAGATGGTCGGCTGCGACAGGTCGAACGCCGGTGTCAGATCGCAGACGCAGACCTCCCCGCCCCGGCGCGAGGCGATCATCGACAGCAGCCGCAGCCGCACCGGGTCGCCCAGGGCCTTGAAGACCGAAGCGAGTTCGGCGGCCTGCTCCGCCTCCAGCGGGGCGGTGAGCAGCGGTGGACAGCAGGGGTCCTGGACGCCGTCCTGACCGAGAACCACCAGCTCCTGCTTCGACATACCCCTACATTGACACCCATCAATTCAGTACGCAAATATCAGTGCGCACCTAGCGGAGGCCCCTCTCATGGTGTTCCTCACACCCGGAAGGCAGCCCGGGAGAGCAACTGCCCCTTTCGCGCCCTCTGTCTGTCCGGCTTCTGCGCCCATCGGCCCGGAAAGGCCGAAAACACCCGCCGCTCGGGGGCGCTTACGCCATACGATCACCGCTGGTCGCCCGCGTGTTCCACACCGCTGCGGCGGTCCGCTCCCATTCTCTTCGTTCCGGAACCCCAAGGGCTCATGTGAAGATTCGCCGCATTCTCGCCACGGCCGTCGCCGCCGCCGTGACCACGCCTGCCGTCATGCTCTCCGTCACTCCCGCGTTCGCCGACACCAAGCCCTCCGCGCAGACGCAGGACAAGCCGACGCAGAACGAGCAGGCGCAGAACGAGCAGGCGCAGGACAGGCAGGTGCAGGACAGGCAGGCCCAGAACGAGCAGGTGCAGGACAGGCCGGCGCAGGGCAAGCAGGCGCAGGGCAAGCCGACCGTCAAGGAGCTCGAAAAGGCGGCGGCCGAGGCGCAGAAGGCGTACGACGCGGCCGTCACGGCCAAGGAGACCGCGCGGACGGCGCAGCAGGCGGCGGAATCCGACACCGCGCCCCTCACGGTGGCGGCCAAGGCCGCGCAGAAGGCCGCGGAGGACGCCGCCGCCGCGAAGACCACCGCCGACCAGGCGGTCACGGACGCGCAAGCCGTGCTCGACGACCTGCCCGAGACGGCCACCGATGAGAAGAAGGCCGCCGCGGCGAAGACCCTCTCCGAGGCCCGGGCGACCGCCGCCACGGCGGCGACGGCCAAGGACACGGCCGACACCGCGGCCAGGACCGCGGCCGGCCTCGCGAGCGACGCACGGATCGCCGCGGCCCGCGACCTCGACCAGGCGACGAAGGCCCTGGAAGCGGCGTCCGCCGCCAAGACCGCCGCCGACGAGGCCCTGGCCCGCGCCAAGAAGGAGGAGGACCAGGGAGACAGGAAGTGCCCGCCCGAGCCGGGCCTCACCACGGTCGTCAGCGGCTTCCCCTCCACGGTCGCCGCCGGCACCTCCACCACCTTCTCGGTCCGGGTGTCCAACGGCACCGACAAGGACATGGAGCAGGTCCTCACGTACGCCAGCGCCACGGCGTTCGACACGGACACCTTCGAGGACATCACCGAGTTCCTGCGGCTCAAGTGGTCCACCGAGGCGTCCCCGAAGTGGAAGAACGTCGACGGCGACCTCTACGTCGACGCCATCGGCGCGCTCAAGCGCGGCGAGAAGGCGGACGTCAAGCTGCGTCTCGACGTCGACGCCGCCGCCCCGGCCGGGCAGGGCCTCACCTTGATCGCCGGCGACTACTTCAACGAGGACGGCTGCGGCATCACTCCCGAGGCCGCCGTGAACGGGTTCGACATCAAGGCGGCGGCCAAGCCGAGCAAGCCCAAGCCCACCCCCACTCCCGTCCCGAGCACCCCGGGCAACTCCGTTGTCACGCCGCAGAGTTCGGGTTCGGGCATCCCGGCGAACACCACGAACGGCACCCTCGCCGCCACCGGTTCGTCCGACGCCACCTCGCAGATGGCCCTCACGAGCGGGGCGGCCGTGCTGCTGGGCACGGGCGCGATGTTCCTGGCGCGCCGCCGCAGGGCGGGCTCCGACGCCTGAGCCGCGGGCGCGTAAGCCGTACGAATGCGGAGTCCGCACGCACGTGGAGTCCATACACACGTGAAGGCTGCACGCACGTGAAGTCCGTACGCGCGTGAAGGCTGCACGCACGTGAAGTCCGCACGCACGCAAAGGCTGTACGCACAGGAAGGAGGGGCTTCACCGCGGCAGGCGGCGGGGCCCCTCCGGCGTACGTCCCCGCCCTCCCCACCACCCCGGCCCCTTGCCTTCGACCGCACTCCAACTCCTACAGTGCCGAGGCGTACAGGGCACGGCACGGACAAAGGAGCGGACATGCGCTATCGCACACTCGGCGGTACCGGCATCAAGGTGAGCGCCCACTGCCTCGGCACCATGATGTTCGGCTCGGTGGGCAATCCCGATCACGAGGACTCCGTACGGATCATCCACGCCGCCCTCGACGCGGGCGTCAACTTCGTGGACACCGCGGACATGTACTCCTCCGGCGAGTCCGAAGTGATCGTCGGCAAGGCCCTCAAGGACCGGCGGGACGACGTCGTACTCGCCACGAAGGTCCACTTTCCGATGGGCGATGGCCCCAACCGGGGTGGCAACTCCCGGCGTTGGATCGTCAAGGAGGTGGAGGAGAGCCTGCGCCGGCTCGGCACGGACTGGATCGACCTCTACCAGGTCCACCGCCCCGACCACACGACGGACGTCGAGGAGACCCTCTCCGCGCTGACGGACCTGGTGCGGGAGGGCAAGATCCGCGCGTTCGGCTGCTCCACGTTCCCGGCGGAGGAGATCGTCGAGTCGCACGTCGTGGCGGAGCGCCGCGGCCTGGGCCGGTTCCGGACCGAGCAGCCGCCGTACTCGATCCTGGCGCGGGGCATCGAGAAGGCCGTCCTTCCCGTGTGCCGCCGCTACGGCATGGGCGTCCTCACCTGGAGCCCGCTGGCCTCCGGCTTCCTGACCGGCAAGTACCGCAAGGGCGGCGCCATCGACCTGTCCTCCGGACGCGCGCGGCTGAATCCCCAGCGCTTCGACCCGGCGGCCCCGCTGACGGCCACCAAGCTGGAGGTCGTCGAACAGCTCGTCGCCGTGGCCGACAGCATCGGCGCCACGCTGCCCGAACTGGCCGTCGCGTTCCCCATCGCCCACCCGGCCGTCACGTCGGTCATCATCGGCCCGCGCACGATGGACCAGTTGGAGGGCCTGCTGAAGGGCGCTTCGCTCACCCTGGACGACGAAACCCTGGACCGCATCGACGCGATCGTGCCCCCGGGGACGGACGTCTACCCGCCGGACGGCGCCTGGACCTCGCCCTCCCTGACCGAAGTCCCGCTGCGCAGGCGGCCGGTGGGGGAACGGGCGGCGGTCTAGGAGCCGCTGTCGCGCTGGTCGGCCCGGGTGCGCCCTCCCAGCAGGCGGGCCTGTTCCTTCTTCAGGGTGGTGAATCCCCGGCGCGCGTAGGCGGCGAGCTCCGCGCTGGGGAAGGACACCACCGAGAGGTGCTCCTCGTAATTGCCCTGGGCCCACCGGGCGGTGGTGATCTCGTATCCCGACACATGCGCGCAGAGCCGGAGGAGAAGCGGGGGCATCTCCGATTCGTTCAGCAGGTCCGCGTGTTTGACGACCAGGTCGCGCATGGCCCGGATGTTCGGCAGAAAGACCGTCGTGACCCAGAGCCGCCACTCGGCGAGCTCCTCGGCGGTGGGCTGGGTCTCCTGTGTGAACGGGGACTTGCCGCCCGGCCGCGCGTTGCGTGACGCGAACGCTTCGAAGGTGCGGCTGTTGGACTCCGTGAGGGCGAACAAGGGGCCGTAGAAGTCGCTGAGTTGGCGGTTCACCCGCGCGAGGCGTTCTTGGCGCTGCGACAGCCGCAGGCCGTTGAGGTAGGTGACGACATAGCCGGCGAGCGCCAGCCCGATGGTGACGGCCACTGCGATCATGGGGCCGATGCTAGGGCCTGTCGATGCTAGGGCCTGTCGTCGAACTGCCGTCGTCGGCCGAAGGGCGGCCGCGCGGCGCCCGGACCTCGCGGCGCTCCGGGCGGACCAGGCGGCACCGCTCACCCGGCCCGCACGGTCGGCGGCGGACCACCTGGCCGAGCTGCCCCACTCCGGGACCGGCGCCGGGGAGCCGCGCCAGCGCGTTCCGCCACCACTTTCCGCACGGGCCGGGCCGGAGCCGCGCCAGCGCATTCCGCCGCCACTTTCCGCACGGGCCGGGCCGGGCCGGAGCCGCGCCAGCGCGTTCCGCCACCACTTTCCGCACGGGCCGGGCCGGAGCCGCGCTAGCGCGTTCCGCCACCACTTTCCGTACGGGCGGGGCCGCCGCCCCGTACGTCGTCGGGGAGGTCCGGTTCGCGGGACGAGCGGGCCGCCGTGCCGGTGACCAGGCGGAGGCCGGGCGCGTGCAGGGGCTGCCAGCCCATGACGGTGATCCACGCGGGGCGGGGCTCCCAGCCGGGCAGGTACATGGGGCGGGTCGTGCCGTAGGAGTGGCTGCGCAGGTCCGCGGTGCTGTCCCACAGCTCCCTGACGCGGGGGTCCTCGCACACCCGGTCCACGATCGCCCGCAGCGCGGTGTTGCCCTCGGCCAGCGAACCCTGGCGGAGCTGCGCGAGGAGGAGCGGGGCCCACCGCTCCTCCCACTCCGCGCACTGCCGTCGCCCGGGGCCCTCCAGGAGCAGGTCCAGCATGATGTTGGCCCCGGGGCGGCGGACCCACGGCCAGTTGCGTGCGGCGCGCGCGTTGTACGCGAGGATGCCGAAGTCCGGGCCCTCCCACAGCGCGCCGCAGGGCAGGCTGTCCATCCAGTCGAGCAGGTCGTCCGGGACCTCCGGAACGGCGGGGGTGAGCAGGGGCGGCACGGGTCGCCGCGACCACCGGTAGAGCGCTCGCGTCTCGTCGGGGTGCAGGTCCAGCAGGCAGGCGATCCGGGCGATGGTGTCACTGCCCATCTGGCGCTCGCCGGACTCCAGCCGCTGGTAGTGGCGGGGGCTGATCTCCAGAAGCTGGGCCATGACCGTCTGGGTGACCGGCCCGTCCGGCCCCCCGGCCGCCCCTTCGAGAAGGTCCGCGATGCGCCGCCGCCCTCGCCACTGCCGCAGCAAGTGCGTCATATCGGTCGACGAATGGGACATTCGAGACCTCCAGATCGACACAGTTGCGAATACTTTACCCATAGCACGCATGACGGACACGACCTGTTCTGGTCGCGACCAGGCCGGGCCCTTCCACGCCGCGAGATCGAGGAGTCCCATGAAGGAGAAACCGACAGGCATACCTGTTTGGAGTGATTTCCGACATGACGTACCTGAATCTGCCGACGACCTACGCATCCGTCCATACCGCACGGCACTGGGCCGCCCCGCTCCTGCCGGCCGACGTACGGGAAGCGGCGGTGCTCGTCCTGTCCGAGCTGGTGACCAACGCCGTCGCCGCCGACGCGTATGTGGAGGCCCCCGACACCATCGGAGTGGAGGTCGTCGTCGACACCTCGGGGCGGGTCGCCCTGTACGTCACCGATTCCAACGACCGGCCCATCCCTCCGGCGCCCGCGGACGTACCGGCCGACGACGAGTCGGGGCGCGGCCTCCTTCTGCTGGACGCGCTCGCCGACGCCCACGGCTGGGCCCCGCGCACCTGCGGAGGCAAGTGCGTCTGGGCCCTGTTCCGCCGCGAGGGAGCCGTTGCCGAGGAGCCGGGGAGCCACCACTGCCTTCAGACCTGCGCCTGATGCCCGCAGACCTGTGCTGACGCCCGCCCGCGAAGCGGCCCGATCGGAGCGCGGGTAGCGTCGCAGAGAAGCCGAGGAGGCACTATGCAGGACCGCGCGGAGCAGACCGTCCGGCGCATCGTGGAGGCCGCCGGCGTGGTGATCGACCGCGACGGGTACACCGGCGCGGCGACCCCGGAGATCCAGCGCCGCGCCGGAGTCAGCCGGGGTGGCTTCGCCCACCACTTCCCCACCAAGGCCGACCTGGGCGACGCGATCCTGGCCCGGCAGCACGCCTATTTCCGCCAGGTCTCCGAGCGGGCGGAGTCGGGCCCCCCGCCCGACCTGTGGCTCCAGGCGCTCGTGGACATCAGCTACGACTACACGTACAGCATCATTCGCGACCCCGTGATGCGGGCGGCCGTACGGCTCTCGACCGAGCCCGGCCCCTACCAGAGCGCCGACAGCTACGCGGCCCCGCTGACCGCCGTCACCTCGGTCCTGGAGTCCGCCCGCCAGGCCGGTGAGCTCCAGCCGTACGTGATCCCCGCGCCGGTCGCCCAGACGCTCGTGGGGTGCTTCAGCGGGGTGCAGATCCTCTCTCTCGCCCTCGCCGACCGCGAGGGCCTCGACCAGCAGGTGAGCGCCATGTGGTACGTCTGCATGCCCGGCATCGCCCGACCGGACGTGTTCACCCGGCTGCGGCTGAATCCCCCGGGGGCTGGGCACTCCGATCCGCCGGGGCCCGAGCGCTCCGATCCCCCTGTGTCCGGGCAGCACGATCCCCCGGGGCCCGGGCAGCACGACCCTCCGGGGCCCGGCCGTCACGCAGGTACAGCCCGGCCGCGGTGAACCCAGGCCCGAACGCGACCGCCACCCCCGGCCCCTCCACCGGATCCCCGGCCAGGGTCCGGTCCAGTACGTCCAGGAGTGCCGCACCCCCCAGGTTGCCGTGGGAGAGGGACGCCCTCGCGTGCCGGCCGGCCGCCTCCTCGTCCAGGCCGAGGCCGGTGAGCGTGCCCGAGATGATGCCCGGCCCGCCGGGATGCACCGCGGCCCAGTCGACCGGCCGCCCGTCCAGCCACTCCGTCAGGTGGGGCAGGACCCGCCCGGGGGCCCGCTTCGCGTCCGGCCCCGAGTCGAAGGCGAGCCCGTTCGCGTCGATCACGCCCCAGTAGGCCCCCGCGCTGTCGGGCAGGACGAACTCCCACACGTCATCGACGACGAACCCCTCACTCCCCTCCCCCGCGCCCGCCGACACCACGGCGGCGGCGGCCGAGTCCCCGAAGAGCCCGCCGTAGAGGACCGCCTGCATGTCCGGCGGCCCGGAGGCGGGATTGTACAGGGTGCTGAGCTGCTCGGCGGCGACCACCAGGGCACGGCCGCCGCCGGGGCGGCCCCGCAGGAACCGTGTCGCGTGGACAAGCGCGTGCCCGCCCCCCGAGCACGCGACCGTGGCCAGCCCGATGCGGGCCACGTCCGGGCGCAGCCCGAGGAGGCCCACCAGGTCGACGTCCAGCCCGGGGACGGTCCAGGAGGTGGTGTGGGTGGTCACCAGCAGATCGACGTCCCGCGCCCTCAGCCCCGCCCGCTCCAGCGCACCGCCCGCGGCGGCGACGGCGAGCTCCCGGGCCCCTTCGTACGCGGCGCGCGACCGCTCCCGTACGCCCTGCCGCGCGGCGGTCCCGTGCAGCGGCGAGATCCAGGGCCGGTCCTCGACCCCGGTGTGCCGCAGCATCCGCAACCACACCTCGATCTTGGGGTGCCCGGCGTACCGCGCCCGCATGTCCTCTATCAACTCGTCCGTACCGACCCGGTACGGAGCGACCCGTACGACCGGGCGACCGATCACGACGTCCATGCCTTCACCCCCGACTGCCTGCTTCTGCGGCTCTCGATCCCTTCCCCGCCACGGTACGCGCCGCCTGAGCGCGATCTGTTCGAGAGCGACGTGCATCGCCGGCCGGGCGCACTACCCTGCTGGCACAGGAGCCCCCGGAGCACAGGGAAGCGCGATGGACGAGCCGCTGTCGGACTGGGCGGAGCGCCGTGACGCGAGGATCGGAGAACTTCGGGCCGTACCGGTCGACGCCAATCGACGGCTGCGCGCCCTTCACGAACTGCAAGACCTCGTCCGTGACGGCGCTCTCGACACCGGCCTCCTCCTCGACAAGCGGAACTATCGAGGTGAAACAGCACGCTGAGTGCTGCCCGGCTGGCGGTCAGCGCAGGTAAGTCTGCTGCCATTCGATCGAGGTCATGGTGAGCGCGGCCCGGGCGAGGGAGTGGGCGGAGGCCGTCTTGAGCTTCGCGAGGCTGCTGTCAATCCAGGGCTGAACGTTCGAACAGCCCTGTTCGCGGTACTCGACGGCCTGGAGGAGGCATTCGAGCTTGTCGGCGTCGTGAGCGCAGACGACTTCCGGGGAGTCGCCGTTCTCGTACTCCTCCACGATCCGCCGGGCTCCAGCCCGCACGGCCGGGTGCGCGGCGGACACCTGGTCCGCGGTCACGGCCTCATTGCCGGCAGCGGTGAGGTAACGACGACCGATGTGCGGGATATCGCTGACGCGGGTCTCCTGCGTGTCGTGCCAGAGCCCGAGAAGAGCCGTCTTCGCCGGGTCGGCGCCCTCCATCATGGCGAGCACGGAGCCGATGAGCGCGACTCTGAAGCTGTGCTCGGCGATGGTCTCGGGGTCCTTGACCCCGGCGATCCACCACCCGCTGCGCTTGGCCCGCTTCAGCATCCCCATCTCCATCAGGAACCCTGTCGTGCCCTTCGCCCGCTCCTGCTCGGTGTCCGCCACGGATGCACCCTCCGGTGTGTCATGTTCGGTTCTCGCGTAGAACGTAATGCACCGAGCTCAGTTCCCGCCTCGATCGCGGGGAGATCTCATCGTGATCAAGAAGCCGGAACGTGTACGCGTACAGCCTGTCCGCCAACTCGGGGTCAGCCAGGGGCAGCCACCGGTTGGTGGTCAGCAGGGCCCAGATCGAGTGAACGTACAGGTCCGTGTACGACGGGGCCTGGTGCAGCCCGACTGTCCGCTCTCCGGGAGTTGCAGGACCTGGCCAGTAGCGGCGCTCTCGACATGGATCTCCTCCTCGACAAGCGGAACTATCGGGGAGGATCCGCACGGGTGCCCTGAGGTGGGCGGTCGCCTGCCACCCTGAGGCCGCGACGGCGTCAAGTACGACAGCTGTGGATCGCGCGCGAGGGTGTTGAACAGGCGGGAGGAGCCCACGTCACCCGTCATGGTGGTAGACGATCTGCCAGTTGCCGGCGATGACCTTGAGGAGCATGGTCTGGTGCCGCCGGCCACGCGCCGTCTCGGCCTCGGCAGAGCACAGTGCCTCCCAGCGCCCGGTACCGACGAGCCACTCGACCTCCGACAGTGACACCCATCCAGCCTCGGACACCGTGGCGACATAGGCTTCCCTGCCACGGGCCGCGCGCCCCGCCACCCAGAGAGTGACATCACTGTCGAGCAACCCAGCGAGGAGTTCACCCGTTCCGTCACGGAGTGCATGTCGGTAGGCGTCGAGGAAGGTGCCGAGCTCGCGAGAGGTCTCCTCGCCCGCGTCGATGGTGATCCGGTCGCCCCGCGCGATGGACCGCAGTGCGATGTCGCACCCGCGCTCGAAGTCCTGATAGCAGGACGGATCGTCAGAGTGGTTCACGAAGCGTGCAGGCGCGGGGTATAGGTAGCGGCGGCCCCCGTAGCTGTGCACAAAGATGTCCATGCCGGCAGGCAGGGTTAAGTAGGCAGCCTCATCGAGTGGTTCGAGCTGGTAGGACACGACGACCTCGCCGACTGCGAAGTCGCGCGCGGCGTAGACGCCGGTACCAGCGAGGTCACCGGGCCCAAGAGTTACATCGTCCACAGCGCCATACCCTAGTAACACAGCTGGAGATCACGACCGTTACCTACGGTGCTGCGTCGATGGTAGTGCGTGGTACGGGCTCGGGTTTGGTGTCGCCAGAGTGAGCAGGCGAGGGTCCATTCAAGGCTTCAGGTGGTGGCGGTGAGGGTGTTGAACGCGCCACTGGGCGTGGCCCAGCCAGGGGCCCGCCCGCAGAAACAGGGTGGAAGATCAGCGTCACAGTCAGCATTCTGGGACGAATGCGCCATGGGCCGCCCTTCTCGACGCGGAGATCGTCGTCAGGACGCCCTTCGTGTCCGGTCGCCTCGATCTGCCGCTGTCCGTGGTGGATCTGGACGGCTGGAGAGCCGCCCTGGACCGGCTCGACGCCGGTGAGGACGTGGCCTGGAGGGAGATGAGCCGCGGCCCGTCCCTGTTCATCCAACTCACCGGCGAGCGCGAGTGCCCCGAGGTGGTCATGGAGGACGAGGGCTGATCCATGGTCCCCGTGCGCGTCCCGCTCGTGCCCCCGGACGACTGGATCGCCGATCGCCATCAGCTTCTGCGCCGGGTGATGGACCACTGGGTCCCGATGCCGGCGGGGTAGGGGCAGCAGCCCTCGGCCGCTGAGCGCATGACCGGGGGCCATGCGCTCAGCGGGGACGCTCTTAGAGCGAGCCGTCCCGTACGGCGGTGACGAAGGCATGCCAGGGGGCGGGGGCGAAGATGTGGGTGCCGAGGGTGCGGTCCTTGGTGTCGCGGACTGCGTGGCGGCCGGAGGGGAGGGCGGCGTGCTCGATGCAGCCGTTGTTCGAGCCGCTGTAGGTGCTCTTGCGCCAAGGCGCGCCCTCGAGCTCGGATACCACCGTTCGGGAAGCAGACGTCTCGATCATGATCTGGTTTCCTCGATGAGCTCGCGAATGTACTGGCTGGACGCTGTCGGGGACAGGGCAGCGGCCGTCAACTCATCCCAGGCTTTTGTGTAGGCCCGCACATCAGGGCGCTGCTCCAGCAACGTACCACCGGTGATGTGCTCCAACCACACGACTTCCACCGGCGGATCAGCCTGCAACCCGAAGACGGTGAACGGTGCGTACTGCTCCATGGGCAAGGCGGATTTCAGCGGGAGAACTTGGAGGTTGATGTTCGAGGAGGAACCCGCGTCCAGCAGATGGAGCAGTTGCTCGCGAACCACCCGTTCTCCACCGCCGATACGGTGCAGGGCGGGTGCATCGATCACAGCACGGAGTCTGAACCCGAGTTTGTTGTCCAGCAGTTCCTTGCGCTTCATGCGAGTGTCGACCAGGAACTCGACCTGATCCGCCGGTGAAGCGACTTCGTACAGTTGCCGCATGTACGCCTTGGTCTGAAGCAACCCCGGGATGACCATCGGTTCGAACGTGCGAACCACCTGCGAGTCCGCCTCCAGCATCAGGTAGTCCTTCAGGACGTCATGGAGGAAAGGCCCCTGACCGCTCCACCAGTCGACCTTGTGAATCTCCTTGGACAGGCGCTTCAGACTGACTCGGTGCCGCTCGTCCTCAACTCCGTACAGATTGAGCAGCGTCGTCAGATCGAGCGGACGGATGCCCCGCTTGCCGTTCTCGATCTGGCTGATCTTCGGCTGCCCGCACTCCAGGGCTTCCGCCGCGTCCTGGACCTTGAGGCCGGCGTTCAGTCGGAGCTGTCGCAGTTCGCCGCCGAGTCGGCGGCTCCGCATCGTGGGCATGTCGCTCTGAGCCATGGCGTCATGATGGATCCCAAGTTCACTCAGCAACAACACACTTCAGCAACTTGCACCCTCACGGATGAATCCACGAAGGAATACTTGCCTAAGCGATGCTTCGCGCGGCACCATCCCTCCCGTGACCGACAGCGTCCGTACGTTCACGAACTGTCGATCAGCAGACGCATCACTCGCTTCGTTCTGGAGGAGCCATGGCCGTCACCGCTGAGCCGGACCCGCCCGACTACCGCCAAGACCTCGTCGCCCACCCCGAAACGCTCTCGATCATGCGGCGCATCGTGAGCGCCCACGTCGACCTCTGGGGCTTCCGGGAGTTGAGCGACTCCGTCACGCTCTGCGCCCACGAGCTGCTGGCCAACGTGGACCGGCACACCGGGTCCCCGCACTGCACGATCACCCTGCGCCGCCGCCCCAACGGCGTGCGGGTGACCGTCACCGACACCAACACCGATCCGCCCGCGTCCCCCGACCCCGACCGGGCCGCCGAGAGCGGGCGGGGGCTGGCGCTGATCTCCGGGATCGCGGAGCACTTCGGCACGGTCATCCGACGCGAGAGCAAGGACGTGTGGGCCGAGATCCTGACCTCGCGTCCGGCCGCACTGGCGTGAACGCCCCGCTCCCCCGGGCCTATTGGTGCCACGTCGACACAGACGGCACCGCGCCCCACCCGATCCCGGAAGACCTCGTCACCGCCGCGCCCGGACTCGCGATGACCTGGATACGGGAATCCGTACGGTGGCTGACGCCACGGCTCGACCGTGACGCCTTCCACCGGACCTGGGCCTGGCTGGGCGACCACCGGGGCGTGGAGGCGGCGGTGCGGACGCTGCGACGCGGACAGCCGTACGCGTACGAGCTGGACACCCCGAACGCCCGCTGGCGCTGGACGGCCTACCCCGTCTCCGTACTCCCGTACCCCCTCCGCCACTTACCGATCGAGCCTCCCGTCAGGAGCTGCGAATGACCTCCCCGACCACCACCGCACCCCCGCTCCCCTCCCCCGGGGCCGCCGCCGAACTGCGTGCCGCGCTCCGGGAGGCCGGGCTGCACGTGGGGGCGGCCGCCGCCGGTGCGGGCGACGAGCGCCACGTACAGCTCGGGCCCCTGGAAGCCTCCGACGCACGGCAGTTGGCGCGCCTCATCCGCACCGGGACCAAGCGCACGCTCAAGGCCGCACGTGCGTTGCGGGAGATCTGTGCGGCGTACGGGGTCGACCTCCCGGAGCTGCGCGTACGGCAGGGACGCATCACGCTCGGGTCCTGCCGGCTCGACGACGCGCTACGGCTGGCGCGGCTGCTGGGCGCCTCATCGCCCGGGCCGGAGACTCCTGACGCGAACGCCGTACGGGACCTGTTGGCGCAGGCTTTCCCGGCCGCCACGGGAGGTGGGGCCCTCCTCGTCTCCGTACGGCATAACGCCCCGGACGTACTGGAGTTGGGGGCCGTCGACGCGCGAACGGCACGGCGGCTGATCGGCGTACTGCGGTTCTGAGAAGGAGGGGCTGAGCTTCACCCGGCGGGGACCCGGGCCGCTGTCGCGGGGTCCCCCGCCAACTCGGCTACGGACTCAGGGAGTCGGGCCCAGCGACGCGAGGTCCGCGCCATCGACCGCCACCAGCACAGCCTTGCCCGGCGTCTCCCCCGCCGCCACGGCGACCGCCGGATCGACTCCCTCGACCTTGTAGACAGTCACCCGGTCCGGCTCCTCCGCACCGTCGACCGGGCCCGATTCGTCGCACCCGGGCAGCAGACCAGTACCGAGATTCTCGCCAACGGTGAACTCGGGCACATCCATGGGCCGTCCCCTCGTATCGAGGTAGGACCGTCCTTCGTACTGCACGAGATAGGCGCACTTCCCCTCAGCTTGTTCTTTAACCTCTGATGCTGTTGCTCAGGTGCGGGTTTCGAGTCCGGCCAGGAGGTAGGCGACGTCGAGTCCCGTACTGAGGTACTGCTCGAAGGTCTGATTGTTCAGGGCCCAGGGAGATC